>CAYVEH010000046.1:14928-16046 GCA_964450585.1 uncultured Ornithinimicrobium sp. | reverse complement strand
TCGCGATCCTCGGTATCGACGAGCTCTCCGAGGAGGACAAGATCCTCGTCGGCCGCGCCCGCCGGATCCAGCGCTTCCTGAGCCAGAACACCTACGTGGCCAAGCAGTTCACCGGCATCGAGGGCTCCACCGTGCCGCTGGCCGAGACCATCGAGGCTTTCACCAAGGTGGCCGACGGTGAGTACGACCACGTGCCGGAGCAGGCCTTCTTCATGTGCGGTGGTCTGGAGGACGTCGAGCGTCAGGCCGCTGAGCTCGAGAAGAACAGCTGAGACACGAGCACCGAGCACGCGGGCGGGTGGCGGCCGACGGCCGCCACCCGCCCGTGACCGGCACTGGACTAGAATTGAACGAACGTCTCCACGGAGAGGACACAGCACGTGAGTGCACTGCAGGTTGAGCTTGTCGCCGCCGACCGGATGGTCTGGCAGGGCGAGGCCAGTTTCGTGCGTGCGCGCAGCATCGACGGCGAGTTGGGCATCCTGCCCGGGCACGCACCGCTGCTGGGTGCCCTCGTCGCCGGCGAGGTCAGCTTCGACGCCGCGGGTGGTCACCAGAGCGTCACCATCGACTCGGGCTTCCTGTCCGTCGACCACGACCGCGTCACCATCGTCGCCGCCCAGGTGGACACGTCTGGGCTGACTGCCTGAGCTGACCATGGACACCGGTGGCCTGCTCCTCATCGCGCTCGCGGTGCTGGCCGCCCTGCTGGTGCTCGGGCTGGGCCTCTTCCTGTTTGCCCGCTACGGCACCAGCTCCCACAGTTTTCCGTGTGCCTATCGCGCTGACGACTCAGCCGACTGGGCTCGCGGACACCTCACCTACGACACGGGCCGCCTCGACCACTACGGTCGCGGCGGCCCCTTCCGTGGGCCGCTGCATCGGTGGCAGCGTTCCGGCCTGGAGCTGGGCATCGCCCGGTCCCAGGACTCAGCGGCGTTCCCGTGGCTGCCCAGCCCGGTGCTGGCCGTGCCGTGCGAGTACGGCGACAACCGCTTCGAGCTCGCGCTCGGGCTGGAGCACTACACGGCACTGCGCTCCTGGTTGGAGTCGGTCCCACCGGGCTGGAACGTCAACGTCGCCTGACCCCTCCCATCCCGACCGAGCGCGTGGGGTGG
>CAYVEH010000046.1:11986-14828 GCA_964450585.1 uncultured Ornithinimicrobium sp. | reverse complement strand
CCACCGGGCGCGTGGGGTGGCGTATTTCGCCTCCACCGGGCGCAGGGGGTGCACGGGCAGGTGCGATGATGCCGCCATGGTCATCCTCAACCGGATCTATACCCGCACCGGCGACGACGGCACCACCGCTCTTGGTGACTTCAGCCGCACCAGCAAGAACGACCCGCGGCTCATCGCGTATGCCGACACCGACGAGACCAACTCCGCCATCGGCGTGGCGGTGGCCGCCGGCGGGCTGCGCGAGGACCTCCAGGCCACGCTGCTGCGCATCCAGAACGACCTCTTCGATGTCGGCGCAGACCTGTGCACCCCGCTGCGGGCCAGCTACGACCACCCGCCGCTGCGCGTCGACGGCGTCTGGATCGAGGAGCTGGAGGCGGACTGCGACCGCTACAACGAGGAGCTGGAGAAGCTGCGCTCGTTCATCCTGCCCGGAGGGTCGGTCGGCGCCGCCCACCTGCACCTGGCCCGCACGGTGGCCCGGCGCGCGGAGCGCTCGTCCTGGGCGGCACTGCAGACCCACGGCGACCAGCCGGCGGACGAGGGGGCAGAGCGCGGGATCGGCGGGGTGAACCCGTTGACCGCCAAGTACCTGAACCGGCTCTCGGACCTGCTGTTCATCCTGGCCCGGGTCGCCAATGTGGCCGCCGGTGGGGACGTGCTCTGGCAGCCCGGCGGGGGACGCGCCGAGCAGCCGGCCAAGCCCTCCCGCGGCTGAGAAGACTGAATTTACGAAATCGTAATCAGCGGCACGGCAACCTTTGCTGGCTCCGCGGCGTTCTCTGAAGTAGACACGGTCCGACACACTGCACCACGCAGTGGCGTCGGAGACTCAGGGGCCAGTGAGGGCGGAGGCCGGGATGACCGCAGTGACCTGGGCAGGGCCGGGTGTCGAGTTGTTCATCGACTCACCGGGGCGTGAGGCAACGATCCGTGGCGAGCTCGGCGTGCAGACGGTGCCGGAGCTCCGCAGCCATCTGCAACGACTTCTGGCGTCCGGGGACGGCGACCTGGTGCTGCACCTCCGTGAGGCCGAGGTGGCCGACGCCACCGGGCTCGGGGTACTGGTCGGGCTGCACCAACGGGCCCGCCGACAGAACCGTCGCCTGGTGATCGCCGAGGCGTCCGAACGACTGGAGCGGCTGATGCGGATCACCCGGCTGCATCTGGTGCTCGCCCGCGTGGACGGGGTGCACGAGTCCCTCATCCCACTGCAGTCGCCGCATCTCGACGTGGGTCGGCAGCTGCGGTAAGTTCTCCGGTCGCGCTGCGCAGCGCGGCCCCCACCCCACCGAAGTACATGGCGTGCGAGGCATGGGCCTGCAACGGCACCGGTCCGTCCCACAGCCGGTGAACGTCGGCCTCCAAGGCTGCCTGCAGGGCCTCCGAGGTCTCGTAGTCGACTCCCACGGTCCCGTCCGTCAGGTGACGTAGGTGCACCCGCGGGGCGTCCACGGCATACTGCAGGCTCTCCTGGTGACGGCAGAAGTGCAGCAGCACCTGCAGCAGCGCGGTGGTGATCCGGTCCGCGCCCGGCGTGCCGATCGCCAGCACCGCACCATCCGGGTGCCGCAGCGTCGTGGGTGCCATGTTGGAGGCCAGGCGGGTGCCTGGGAGCAGCTGGTGCATGCCGCGCCGGTTCAGCTCAGGCTCGCCCAGCGCGTTGTTGCCCAGCATGCCGGTATCGCCCACCGTCATCCCGGACCCGTACCCGGCTGAGGCGGTGATCGCGCAGGCGGTGCCGTCACTGTCGACCACCGAGACGTGCGCGGTGTCCGCGGAGGTGGGCAGCCCAACCGCCCCCATCGCGGCGATCGTCTCCAGCAACTCGTGGCCGGCGACCTCCAGGTCCTCGGCGATATCGACCCGGTGCAACCGAAGGTCCAGCACGTCCTTCATCACGGTCAGGGCCTGCACCGGGGAGACCGGCCCCCGGGTGTCACCCAGCAGCCGCAGCATCGCGGTCAACACCGCCCCGCCGATGGCCGGTGGTGGACTGGCTGCCAGGTCCCAACCGTTGAGCGTGGTCCGCAGCGGGGTCCGGACCACTGCACGGTACTCGGCGAGGTCGCGGGCCGTGATCAGCCCTCCGCGCTCCCTCATGTCGGCCACGATCCGGGCGGCCACATCGCCGGTGTAGACGGTAGCGGCGCCCTCGACACCGATCTGCCGCAGCGTCTCCACCAACCGTTCGTCGCGGATCTCGGTGCCCGGGGCCAACGCGTGGGCCTCGTCGGTGTACCGCCTGTGCGTCTGCGGGTCCCAGGCGAAGATGGTGTGCGCCACCAGATCGAGGTAGCTGGCGGCGGTGTGACTGAGCTGGAACCCCTCGGCCACACTGGCCGCGGCCGCCCCGAGCAGCTCACGCCAGGGTGCGGTGCCGAACCGCTCATGGGCCAGACCGAGCCCCGCGAACATCCCGGGCGTGGCCACCGACCCCGGCCCGGCATAGGTGGTCAGCCCACCCCCGTAGGTCGTCACACACTCGATCAGGCCGGTGCCAAACCGTGTCGGGTCCGCTCCGCGCCCGGGCATCTCCACGTTGCCGTCGATGACCACGGGAGGACCGTCGACCGGCCAGACGTTCACAAAGCAGCCGCCCAGCGGGCTGATGATGCCCGGCTCGGTGGCGCTGGCGGTCACGATCGCGGCGATGGCGGCGTCCACGGCGTTGCCGCCGTCGCCCAGGGCCTGCAGCCCTGCCTGGGTGGCCGCCGGGTTCGGGGCAGCGATCGCGGCACGGCGGGGAAGGGCGTTCATGGACAGATTCTGCCCTGTCGACCGGCTGGGCGCTGCCGAGCAGTGCGCTGCGCCGCATGCTCAGCCCGCGTACTCACGACGG
>CAYVEH010000046.1:0-11886 GCA_964450585.1 uncultured Ornithinimicrobium sp. | reverse complement strand
CTCACGACGGCGTACTCACGACGGCGGGCTCAGAAGAGACGCCCCGCCGAGTCGTCCTGCCCGCGCAGCGCCTCGTAGTCCAGCGTCACGCAGCGGATGCCACGGTCGGTGGCCAGCACTCGGGCCTGCGGCTTGATCACCTGCGCGGCGAAGACACCCTGCACCGGCGCCAGGTGCGGGTCCCGGTTCAGCAGGTCCAGATATCGGGTCAACTGCTCCACCCCATCGATGTCGCCACGGCGCTTGATCTCCACGGCGACGGTGGCGCCGGAGCCGTCCTTGCACAGGATGTCGACCGGGCCGATGGCGGTGGCGTACTCCCGGCGCAACAGCGTGTAGCCGGCGCCCAGCGTGGAGATGTGCTCGGCCAGCAGCGCCTGCAACTGGGCCTCCACCCCGTCCTTGACCAGCCCCGGGTCGACGCCCAGGTCGTGGCTGGAGTCGGAGATCACCTCGTGCAACCGGATCCGCAGGTGGTCCTCACGTTTGCTGTGCTGCACCAGCCAGACCGCCTGCACCCCCTGGCTGCGCTCCTCCTCGTCCGGCTCCAACTCGACCATCCGGCAGGGCGGCGCCATCCAGTTCAGCGGTTTGTAGGACCCGCCGTCGGAGTGGATCAGCACCGACCCGTCGGCCTTGACCATGAGCAGCCGGGTCGCCAGCGGCAGATGAGCCTGCAGGGCTCCCTCATAGTCCACGCTGCAGCGGGCAATCACGACACGCACGTGCCACACCCTAAGCGCGGAGTGAGAGGATCGGCGCATGGCACGTGAGATCGCAACTGTCGGAGTGGTCGGGCTCGGCACCATGGGCGCCGGCATCGTGGAGGTGTTCGCCCGCGGGGGCCTGACCGTCATCGGGGTGGAGAGCAGTCAGGAGTATGCCGAGCGGGGCCGGGGGATCCTGCAGGCCTCCACCGACCGTGCCGTGGCCAAGGGCAAGCTGGATGAGGCCGGCCAACAGCAGATCCTGGACCGGATCACCATCACCACCGACTACGCCGAGCTGGCCCCGGTGGACCTGGTCGTCGAGGCGGTGCCGGAGATCATCGCGTTGAAGCACGAGGTGATCGGCCGGCTCGAGGAGGTGCTCACCCCGGAGGCCATCGTGGCTACCAACACCTCCAGCCTGTCGATCACCGAGATCGCCGCACCGGCGCAGGTCCCGGGCCGGGTCATCGGGATGCACTTCTTCAACCCCGCCCCCATCCTCAAGCTGGTCGAGGTCATCACCACCCCGCTGACCGACCCGGAGATCACCGAGACCGTCCGTGACCTGGCGCAGACCCTGGGCAAGAAGCCGATCGTGATCGGCGACCGGGCCGGCTTCGTGGCCAACTACCTGCTGTTCGGCTACCTGTCCACCGCGCTGCGGATGTATGAGAGCGGCCACGTCAGCCGGGAGGACCTGGACACGGCCGCGCGGGTGGGCATCGGCCTGCCGATGGGGCCGCTGACCCTGGCCGACCTGGTGGGTCTGGATGTCTGTCACCACATCTCTGACGTGATCTACGGGCACAGCCGCAGCCCGCTGCATACCCCCAGCACCATGCTGGAGCGGATGGTGCTGGCCGGTCGCCACGGTCGTAAGAGCGGCCGCGGCTTCTACACCTACGCCAAGGCCGGCAGCGGCCAGGTGGTGGATGACGACCACACGCCACACCCGGGCACCGGGCGCCAGGTCTCCGCGGTGGCCGTGCTGGGATCCGGTGCCCTGGCCGACGAGCTGGCTGGGCGCTTCCGCGAGGGTGGGTATGCCGTCACCCAGCTGAGCGACCCCTCCGACGACCTGGCTGCGCTCAGCTCGGTGGGACTGGTTCTGGAAGCCCAGGAGGAGTGCGCGGAGGACGAGGGCGCCGAGCAACTCTGGGATGTCGATGAACTCTTTGCCGAGCTGGGCAAGGTCACCGCGCCGGGCACCATCCTGGCCACCGCCAACACCTACTCCGCGGTGGCGCTGGCGGCCATCAGCGGCCGCCCGGAGGACACCGTGGTATGGCGGGTGCACGCCCCCACCCCGAACGGTCAGGTCATCGAGGCCGGCCGGACCATCGCCACCTCGCCGGAGACCATCGAGACGGTCCGCGCACTGGTGCGAGCGATCGGTGCCGAGCCCGTGGTCTGCAAGGACCGCACCGGGCTGGTCGTCGATGCCCTGCTGGTCACTCACCTCAACGACTGTGTCCGGATGCTCGATGAGGGCTATGCCAGCGCCGCGGACATCGACACTGCGTTGCAGTTCGGGCTGGGCTATCCGGTCGGCCCGTTCGCGATGATCGAGCAGCTCGGTGCCGACGAGGTGCTCGCCGTGGCCGAGGAGCTCTACACCGGGACGGCCGGCTTCCAGGCGCACCTGGCGCCCTCTCCGCTGCTGGTCGAGCACGTCCTGCTGGAAGAGCCGTTCCTGCCCGGGCGGTGAGCCGGTGGGTCGCTCCAACCGGAAACGCCGTCGTGGACGAGTCCCCTCGCGGTCCAGCGGGCCGCCCCCGTTGCGGGGGCCGCTGGTCGAGCAGGTGGAGTTCGCCGGCCAGGAGTGGTCCGTGCGGCAGGTGCGCGGCAATGACTCCGGGCGCCACTTCCTGTGCCCGGGGTGTCAGCAAGACCTCCCAGCCGCCTCGGCCCACACCGTCGCCTGGCCGAGCTCCAGCATGCACGGCGTGGAGAACCGCCGACACTGGCACACCACCTGCTGGCAGGCGCGGGAGCGCCGTCGACCCGGGCAGGCCTGGGCATGAGTGACTCCACGGTCCTGTTGCTCGCCCTGGGCATCCTGCTGGGCGTGCTGGTGCTGATGGGCGGCATCGGCGGGTTCATCTTCTGGTACCACCGCCGGCCTGCCCCGGAACCGACGGTGACCGCGGGGCCGCAGGGACCGGTCGCCCAGATCCCGACCCGGCAGATCTCGATCGTCCGCTCGAGTCTTTCGGCCATCGCCCTGGGGCGGTACGCGATCCGGGGCACGCTGACGGTGGGGCCGGACGGCATCAGCTACACCCGGTTCCTGCGGGGCCCCAAGCATCATCCGCACAGCGACATCGCGGCGGTGGATGGCCCTGATCCGGCCCGACCGACACTGCTCACCATCCACCTCACCTCCGGTTGGGGGATCGTGGCGCTGACCGGCTCCCCGCAAGGGCGGCACATCGCCCTGGTGGAGCTGTCCCGGTGGCACCGCATCGGTGCGCCCATCGAGAACGTGAACCCATCCGACTCCTGGTGAGCCCGGCACGTAGGTTCACAAGCGAGCCTGGCGTGGCACCACGACCTCGTTGTAGAGCAGCAGCAGGCCGGCGGCCACCGGGATCGCGATGAGCGCCCCCAGCACGCCCATCAGCGTGCCGCCGGCGAAGACGGCCACGACGGTGACCGCGCCGGGCACCGACACCGTGCGGGACATGATGCGCGGCACGATGACGTAGTTCTCGAACTGCTGGTAGACCAGGTAGTAGATGGCCACCACCAGCGAGATGATCCACCCCTGACTCAGCGCGACCAGGGCCACCAGCACCGCACCGATGGTGGCTCCCACCAGCGGGATGAGCCCCAGGATGCCGACCAGGACGGCCAGCACGATGGCATAGGGGACATCCAACAGCGACATCATGACCCAGGAGCAGGTGCCGTTGATGGTGGCCACGGCGACCTGCCCCAGGGCATACCCGCCGACGCGGCGCATGATCTCCTCGGCCAGGCCGATCACCCGGGCCCGGCGGCTGAGCGGGACCGCCTTGTAGGCCGCGTCCTTCACCGTGGGCAGGGCGGCCAGGAAGTAGAGCGTGAGCACCAGCGCGGTGAAGGCACCGATCAGCCCACCGGCCACCGCGCCGGCAGCGCCCAGCAACCCATCGAAGACCGAGGAGATGAAGGTGCTGTCCTCCAACCGGTTCTCGATCTCGGTATTGATGCGTTCGGCGATGTCGTACTGCTCATTGAGTTCGATCACCCACGGCTGGGCGTTGAAGTCCTCGAAGTACCGTGGCGCCCGCTCGATCAGCGTGGAGGTCTCCTGCACGATCGGTGGCACGACCAGCCAGGCGAACAGGCCCAGCACCACGACCATCCCGGCGAAAACCGTCAGCACCCCGGCCGGTCGGCTCAGCCCACGCTTGGTCAGGCTCTCCACGATCGGGTTGAGGGCCAGCGTCAGGAAGATGGCGATGAGGACGAAGGTGATGACCGAGCTGAGCCGGCCGATGTTCTGGGCCAGCCACCAGGCGACCAGCACCCCCAGGGCCCCGAAGAAGCCGAACATGAACGGCGAGGTCACCGTCATCAACTCGCGCCGCCGCTCCACGATCGGCTCGGCGGTCTCCGACTCACCCGCCGGGTGCTGAGGCGACCCGGAACCGGCCCGGTGCCCCTTGGACAGGCCCGGCAGCGTGCCCTGGGCCGGCGGCAGTTGACCGCGCTCGATGAACTCGCGCTGCAGGCGGTTGCTCTCGGCCAGCTCGTTGAGCTGGTTCTCCCGATACCGACGCCAGGACTCCACCGCCTCCCGCCCTCGGTCGCGCACACTGTCGCCCCGACCGGGCAGCAGCCGGCGCAGCCCGAACCCTCCGGACTGCTGGTCCGAGACGTCCTCGCGGCCCGCCTCGGTCTCCTCGAATGCCGAGCGCGTCGCCTCGGGCGCCGCAGCAGCCGCCCGTGGATCGTCCGGCCGGTTGGTCGCAGTGGGCTCGGCGGCCGAGCGGTGCGGCTCCACCTCCGCACTCTCGGCCCCGGACGAGGTCTCCGCCCGGGAGTCGCGCTGCTCAGCCATGCGCACCCTGCTCACCGGAGGAGGTGGCCACCGCGGCACCGGCCGGCTCGACCAACTCGATGAGCACCCCGCCAGTGTCCTTGGGGTGCACGAAGTTGATCCGGCTGTCGGCGGTGCCGCGACGCGGCTCGTCGTAGAGCAGCCGCAGCCCGCGCTCGCGCAGGGTCGCCGAGACAGCCGCCACGTCCGCGACCCGGTAGGCCAGCTGCTGCAGCCCGGGCCCGGAGCGCTCCAGGAACCGAGCGATCGCCGACTCGGCGCTGATCGGCGCCAACAGCTGGATCTGCGCCGAACCGTCCGGCGCCGTCGGCGGGGCCAACATGGCCTCGCGCACGCCCTGCTCCTCGTTGGTCTCCTCGTGCTGGACCACCAACCCCAACACGTCCCGGTGGAAGGCGATGGCTGCCTCCAGATCCGGCACCGCCAGGCCCACGTGGTCAATGGCCAGCAGCAGGGGAGTCACGTCAGCGGGCAGCCCAGTCATGGGGTGAGCCTATCGACCACCAGCGACACCCGCGGGCCACGCCCGCCTGAAGCGAAACCGCCGGTGGAGCGGCGCGCGGTGCACCGCAGGGGACCGGCACCACGTACGGTGCAGCCATGACACACCCTGGGGCGTGCGGGTCGCCCAGCCCGCTGGGGGCCGATCTGCTGGTGCGCCAGGTGCGCACCGTACCGCTGGACGGAAGCACCGGCAGCGGCGAGCCGGTCGACATCCTCATTCGCGGGGGCCGGATCAACGCCGTGGGCACCGACCTGCCCAGCACTGGAGTACCCGAGATCGCCGGGGAGGGCCGCTGGGCGCTGCCCGGCCTGTGGGACCAGCACGTGCACATGGTGCAGTGGTCACTGGTGCGCTCCCGGCTGGACCTGTCCGGCGCCACCAGCGTGGAGAGCGCGCTGGAGCTGGTCCGCGCCGGGCTGGCGGCGCGTCCGCACGATGACCCGTTGGTGGGGTATGGACACCGCTGCGCCGGCTGGTCACGGCAACCGACCACCGCCGACCTGGATGCGCTGTGCCCGGACCGCCCGGTGGTGCTGGTCAGCGGCGACGCCCACCACGGCTGGTTGAACACCGCGGCGATGCGACTGTTGGGCGCCGACCCGCGGCCCGGGGTGATCTCCGAGAACGAGTGGTTCGACGTCTACGACCGGCTCGGTGACCTGCCCGGCGCCGGATCGCACGCCGAGGCTGCCGTCCTGGCGGCGATGCGGGAGGCGCGCCGCCGCGGGGTGGTCGGCATCGTCGACCTGGAGTTCAGCCCCTCCTGGGACCTGTGGCCGGCCCGGCTGGCCGCGGGCGGGCCCCTTCGGGTGCGCACCGGTGCGTATGCCGGACGGCTCCCGGAGATCATCGAGCGCAGCTGGCGCACCGGTGACCCGTTGCCCGGGGGCGCGGGCTGGGCCCGCATGGGCCCCCTGAAGATCATCTCGGACGGCTCACTGAACACGCGGACGGCGTGGTGCTGTGAGCCGTATGCCGACGCCGCCAGTCTGCCCACCCCGCACGGCACGGCGAACTTCACCGAGGCGGAGCTGATCGAGCTGGTCGGCACCGCCCACCGCCACGGCTTGCAGACCGCGTTGCACGCGATCGGGGACCGTGCGGTGGCCCAGGCATTACGGGTCTTTGCGGTCACCGGGGCCGCCGGGTCGATTGAGCACGCGCAGCTTCTGCCGGCCACGGGGCTGGACCAGTGGGCTAAGTTGCCGGTGCGGGCCAGCGTGCAACCGGCGCACCTGCTCGATGACCGGTCGGTGACCGAGCAGTGCTGGCCGGACCGAACCGAGCGGGCCTTCGCGCTGCGCCGTCTGGTGACGCACGGCATACCGGTGGTGTTGGGCTCGGACGCCCCGGTGGCGGCGCTGGATCCGTGGTTGGCGATGGCTGCCGCCGTGCACCGTGCCCCCGGTGACGGGGCCCCCTGGCACCCCGAGCAGGCCCTGACCGTGCCCGAGGCGCTGGCAGCCTCCACCGACGGCAGGAGGCTGCAGGTCGGGGCGCCAGGGGACATCGTGCTGGTGGAGGCCGACCCACTGGCCGGCGTCCGCGCCGGGGTGGAGGCAGCCGAGCAGGCGCGGATGCTGACGCAGATGGTGGTCTCGGCCACCGTGATCGGCGGGCAGCTGGTGCACGGCAGTCTGCGGGCCGACGACATCGTCGGCGCCCCTCGGTAGGATGGTGAGTGACTCACCCACCCACGTCGCTGGAGGACCCATGACCGCAACGCCCGACGCCACGCAGCCGACCCAGGAGGCGAATGTGTCGGTGATCGTCGCGGGTGCCCGCACCCCGATGGGCCGGATGTCCGGGGGGCTGAAGGACTTCTCCGGCAGTGACCTGGGCGGCTTCGCCATCAAGGGGGCGCTGGAGAAGGCTGGCGTCTCCGGTGACCAGGTCGACTACGTGATCATGGGCCAGGTACTCACCGCCGGCGCGGGCCAGATCCCCGCGCGCCAGGCTGCGGTCAAGGGCGGCATCCCGATGGATGTGCCCGCGTTGACCATCAACAAGGTGTGCCTGTCCGGCCTGGACGCCATCGCGTTGGCCGACCAGCTGATCCGCGCCGGTGAGTTCGACATCGTCGTCGCTGGGGGCCAGGAGTCGATGACCAACGCTCCGCACCTGCTGGAGAAGAGCCGTGCGGGCTTCAAGTACGGCGATGTCACGATGCGCGACCACATGGCCTACGACGGCCTGTGGGACGTCTTCACCGACCAGGCGATGGGCAATCTCACTGAGGGCGCCAACGTCGCGGACCAGACCTTCAGCCGCGAGGAGCAGGACGCCTTCGCGGCGCGCAGCCACCAGTTGGCGGCCAAGGCCTGGGAGGAGGGCAAGTTCGACGACGAGGTGGTCACCGTGCAGGTGCCGCAGCGCAAGGGGGACCCGGTCGACTTCCGCACCGATGAGGGGATCCGCGGTGACACCACCACCGAGTCACTCAGCAAGCTCCGCCCGGCCTTCGCCAAGGACGGCACGATCACGGCGGGCAGTGCCTCCCAGATCTCGGACGGCGCCGCCGCGGTCGTGGTGATGAGCAAGGCCAAGGCCCAGGAGCTGGGGCTGACCTGGCTGGCCGAGATCGGGGCGCACGGGGTGGTCGCCGGGCCGGACTCGACACTGCAGAGCCAACCGGCCAGCGCCATCGTCGCCGCGTGCCAGAAGGACGGCATCGAGCCGGCCGACCTGGACGTCGTCGAGATCAACGAGGCCTTTGCCGCGGTCGGCCTGGCCTCCACCAAGGAGCTCGGCCTGGACCCCGAGAAGGTCAACCCCAACGGTGGGGCCATCGCGTTGGGCCACCCGATCGGCATGTCCGGGGCCCGCCTGGCGCTGACCCTGGCGCTGGAGTTGCAACGCCGCGGGGGCGGCACCGGGGCCGCTGCACTGTGCGGCGGCGGCGGGCAGGGCGATGCACTGATCGTGCGGGTGCCGGCCACCGCCTGACCGCGGGCTCGCTGCGGCGCCCGCCGTTGATCGGCGGGTGCCGTGCCGCCACAATCCAGACCCGGGCCGGTCACCCGAACGCCGACCGGGCATGATCAGGGTTCACAGACGATCTGGGTTCAGGGAGGACCATGTCGCGGCGTGAGGTCGAGGTTCCGGTGCTGGTGGAGCAGGCTAGGGCGGGCTCCCCGCGTGCCGTGGCCCGGCTGATCTCCCTGGTTGAGAACGACCACCCCGCGTTGCGTGAGGTGATGGCCGCGCTGGCCCCGCACACCGGCAACGCCTACGTCATCGGCCTGACCGGCAGCCCTGGTGTCGGCAAGTCGACCAGCACCTCCATGCTGGTCAGCGGCTTGCGCGGCCGGGGCCTGCGGGTCGGGGTGCTGGCCGTGGACCCGTCCTCGCCGTTCTCGGGCGGTGCGCTGCTCGGGGACCGGATCCGGATGACCGACCACGTGCTCGACCCGGAGGTCTACATCCGGTCGATGGCCAGCCGCGGCCACCTGGGTGGGCTGTCCTGGAGCACGCCGCAGGCGCTGCGCGTGCTGGACGCCGCGGGCTGCGACGTGGTGCTGGTGGAGACGGTGGGCGTCGGTCAGAGCGAGGTCGACATCGCCGGGTTGGCCGACACCACCATCGTGTTGCTCGCCCCCGGGATGGGCGACGGTGTGCAGGCCGCCAAGGCCGGCATCCTGGAGATCGGTGACGTCTTCGTGGTCAACAAGGCCGATCGGGAGGGCGCGGACAACACGGTCCGGGAGATCCGGCACATGATCAGCCTGGGAGACCGCACCGAGCCGGGGCTGTGGCGCCCGCCGGTGCTCAAGACCATCGCCGACCGGCAGGAGGGCCTCGAGGAGGTGCTCGAGGCGTGGGACAAGCACCGCGGCTGGATGGATGACAACGGCGAGTTGCACCGTCGTCGGGTGCGCCGAGCCCGGGCCGAGATCGAGGCGATCGCCCTGGCTCAGCTGCGGGCGCGGATGGGAGACCTCGGCCACGGGGATGACCTGAGCACAGCTGGTGAGCAGGTGGTGGCGGGCCAGACCGATCCCTACGCCGCCGCCGACCGTGTCGTCGCCGCGCTCTGAGTGCATCCTCGTCATGCTCTGATCAGCCCACCCCCGGCGATGGCCAAGCTGCTGACCCTGGGACTAGGTTGGGCACATGACTGAGGAGGAGTCGGCATACCTGATCCGTCCACCGCAGGCTCAGGACGCTCCCGCCCTGGGCGCGGTGCACTGCCGGGTGTGGCAGGAGGCCTACGTCGGGCTGATGGACGAGGCGGCCTTCGCCGACCTGACTCCGGAACGGTTCACCCGGATGTGGGACCGTCGGCTGCGCGCCGAGGACGGGGTCGCGGAGGCCGACCAGAAGCCCAACCTGCTGCACCAGGGGCGTAGTGCCCGCGGCGAGCAGGTCGCGGTGGCCGAGCACCCGCAGGATGGGATCGTGGGATTCATCAGCGTCGGACCAGCTCGCGACGAGGACGCCCCGACCGACACCCAGCTGTGGGCGATCAACGTCGTCTCCGACCACCTGGGCACCGGGATCGCCCAACAGATGTTGACCGAGATCCTGGGGGATCGACCCGCCTACCTGTGGGTGGCCGAGGGCAACGACCGTGCCGTGCGATTCTACGAGCGCAACCATTTCCGGCTGGATGGCGCCACCGCCACCGATCGCGATGACGGCCTGGTCGAGTTGCGCATGGTGCGTCACTAGGCCGCTGGCATGGGCGTGTTCTTTGACGCCGAGCAGGGCGGCCCGCTCCGGTTGGAGTTGCGCAGCATCGACGGGCGGGACTTCAGCCTGCTGCGGCAGATCGGCTTCAGCAGTCGGCACTACCAGGAGGCCTTCGTGGTGCCGGCCGACCTGCGCCGATTCACCACCGACCTGGCCTCGGTCCCGGCGCTGTTCACCTGGTTGGTGCCGCGCAGTGGTGACTTTCTGCCGGCGGCGGTGCTGCACGACGCCCTGATCCAGCCGGGCGCCTGGATCGGCCCGGACCTGGACCGCGACGGTCAACCTTTTGGGCGGCGGGAGGCCGACCGGATCTTCCGGGAGGCGATGATCGGGCTGGGCACCGGGCGCGTGCGGGCCTGGCTGATGTGGGCCGCGGTCAGTCTGAGCACGATGTGGCACTCCGGGCGTGCCTGGACCCGCATCGCGCTGGTCGGCGTGCTCGGCCTGGTCGGTCTGGTCGGGGCGCTGGCCACCCTGGACCTGCTCGATGTGTGGGACGGGCTGCCCTGGATGGGTGACCTGCCCTGGTGGCGCGAGCTGCTGCAGGGGGCTGCCGGGGCCATCCTGATCCCCGCGGTGCTGGCGGTGACCTGGGGTCGGTTGTGGCCGGCCGGCGTGATCACCGGGATCGCGCTGGCGCTGCTGCTGCACGTGACCACCGCCCTGGCCCTGCTGGTGCTGGCCTACCGGGTGCTGGAGCGGATCGTCAGCGGCCCGGCCACGGAGGACGGAGTGCGCACCAGGGACCGGCATACGGCTGGGGGTTGACGTGGCGGCAAGCGGTAGCCTGGCCACTATGAGTGACAGTGCTGTCCCCGAGCCCGCCCCGACCTCCGGCCGCGACCGCTGGCAGCAGCGCTACCAGGCTGCCGTCGCCAAGGGCCAGGTGCGGGACGCTGACTTCACCACGTTGTCCGGGATGGAGGTTGACCCGGTGTACGGGCCTACCCCCGAGGTGGCTGAGGTCGATGAGCGGATGGAACGCATCGGGTGGCCCGGTGAGTACCCGTTTACCCGTGGGCTGTACCCGACCGGCTACCGGGGCCGCACCTGGACGATCCGGCAGTTCGCCGGGTTCGGCAACGCGCAGCAGACCAACGAGCGCTACAAGATGATCCTGGCCCGCGGCGGCGGAGGGCTCTCGGTGGCCTTCGACATGCCGACCCTGATGGGCCGCGACTCCGACGAGGCGCAGAGCCTGGGCGAGGTGGGGCACTGCGGTGTGGCGATCGACTCCGCGGCGGACATGGACATCCTGTTCTCCGACATCACCCTGTCCGACGTCACCACGTCGATGACGATCAGCGGCCCCGCGGTGCCGGTCTTCTGCATGTACCTGGTGGCCGCCGAGCGGCAGGGTGTGGACATCACCGCCCTGAACGGCACCCTGCAGACCGACATCTTCAAGGAGTACATCGCCCAGAAGGAGTGGCTGTTCCCGCCGGAGCCGCACCTGCGCCTGATCGGCGACCTGATGGAGTACACCAACGCCAACATCCCGGCCTACAAGCCCCTGTCGGTCTCCGGCTACCACATCCGGGAGGCCGGGTCGACGGCCGCGCAGGAGCTGGCCTTCACCCTGGCTGACGGGTTCGGTTACGTCGAGCTCGGGCTGTCCCGGGGCCTGGACGTCAACACCTTCGCCCCCGGGCTGTCCTTCTTCTTCGACTCCCACGTGGACTTCTTTGAGGAGATCGCCAAGTTCCGTGCGGCCCGGCGGATCTGGGCGCGCTGGATGCGCGACGTCTACGGCGCGACCTCCCAGAAGGCACAGTGGCTGCGTTTCCACACGCAGACCGCCGGCGTCTCGCTGACCGCGCAGCAGCCGCTGAACAACGTCGTGCGCACCGCCGTTGAGGCGCTCGCCGCCGTGCTCGGCGGCACCAACTCGCTGCACACCAACGCCCTGGACGAGACCCTCGCGCTGCCCA
>CAYVEH010000045.1:0-16180 GCA_964450585.1 uncultured Ornithinimicrobium sp. | reverse complement strand
GGGTTGTCGGCATGTTGACGCAGGTAGGGCGAGGTACTGTCCGCCAAGCGCTGTGCCATACCCCCACCCTGCCACCACCGCCCGGGCGGGACGAGCCAGGAGCACCCAGGACAGACCAGTCCGGCCGAGGGTCGCGCAGGCGGACGGGCAGGCTCAGGCCGGCTGCAGCGCCTTGATGATGGTGACGTGGCGGGTGAGTGCGTCGGCAAGGTCTGGGGGTTGCTCCTGCACATCCCAGACGGCGTTGCGCAGCATCCGCACCTCGGCGACGACCCGGGCGAGGTCCGGGTCGATGCCTGCCGCCTCACACAGCGTCTCCAACCGCAGGTTCAGGTGGATCCTGGTGTCGTGGGCAGCGGTGGCCTCAGCCCACCGGTTCCACAGCGCCGGGGCCACCACCCAGGCCGGGTCGGCAGCGATGGCCTGCGGATCGATGGCCACCCACTCGCCGGGGTCAGGGCGCCAGAGCACGTTTTCCTGATGCAGGTCAGCATGGACCAGCCGGGCATCGACCCCGGGCTCGGCGGCTAGGTCCTGGGCCAGGGCACGTCCCCGGTCCAGCAGACGTCGCGGCAGTGCGGCCGCGTGCGGGCCGGCCCGCAGGGCATCCACATCGGCCAGCAGGGTGTGCAGGTGGTCGCTGGCACGATGGTGCAACCAGGGTGGGGCGGGTCGGTCCAACAGCGCGGCCAGCCGTCCGATTTGCTCGCAGGACTCCAGGACGCCCACCGGGGGGCCGTCCAGATTGACCTGCTCGAGGCGTTCCAGCAGCACCGCCCACCGGGTCGGGTCGGCGGACAGCAGCCGGACCGCGCCCCGCCCGCCCCAGGTGCGTAGCGTGCGGGCCTCATCGCGCCCCTCCGGGTGCGGCCAGGCCACCTTGAGCACTGCCGGCCCGGTCCGGGCCGCCACCGGCAGCACCAGCGCCACATAGCCGTGGGTGGCCGGGCCGGTGACCTGCAGGTCCCACCGTTCGATCAGCTGCTGGACCAGTCCTGGGACGGTCGGCAGCCACTGCAGACCGGCGGTATAGCCCGGCTCCGGGACGTGGCGGCGTAGGTGGCTGATCAGTCCGGCGGGGACCAGATCGGTGACGGCATCGGGCAGGGGCTCAGGCACCGGCCCGGTCACGCGCCTGGGACCTGCATGCCGGGGAACGCCGGCACACCGTGCCAGGGGTGGCCGAGCCAGACGCTGTCGGCCAGCAGGCGCACCAGTCCGGCGACGGCTGCCTGGTCACCGGCCAGCCCGCCGCTCTGCCCCATGATGGTCGGCGGCAGTGCGGCCAGCAGCCGGCCGGCCAGCCGAGCGCGCCCCTCCGGGCCGGAGCTCCCTTCCGGCAAGCCGTACCCCAACGGTGCCGGGGGTGCCGCGGGGCCCGCCAGCTCAGTCAGCGCGCCGGTGAGCACTCGCAGCTCGGAGAGCACCTCCTCGTAGGTCGTGCGCTCCTCTGCCTGAGCCCGCGCCGCCAGCACCTCAAAGCCGTACTCGGCCGGCCGGAAGACCTCCAGCAAGGCGGCCGCCGGCTGGCCGGTCGGCCCCTGCAGAGGTCGCCAGCCAGGGCTCTGGCCGAAGAGTTGCGCAGTTGCCCCACGTTGACCCGCAATCGCGACCAGCATCGGCAGGTTGACCTCGGTGACCTCGCTGAGCAGGCTGAGGGCCTCCGGGGTGACATCCTGCCGGCAGGCCCGCCCCAGGGCGGCCAGCTGCGCGGCGGCCTGCTCGGCCGGGGGGGCCGAGGTGCGGCCCGCGGCGTCACCGGGCGCCCCGGTCCCCGGCTCCCGGTCACCAGGAGTGGGACCGGTGGCCGCCTGCCCGGCGGTCCCGGTCGCCCGGTCCTCCGACAGACCCGGGGTGGTGGGCTCCGGGGCCGCCTCCGCCCCGGTCTGCAGCACGGCCTCGATCACCCGGACCTGTTCATCCAGGGCCTGCTGCACCTGTTGCTGGGCCGCGACCCGCCACCCCTCGACCCCGGTGATCGACCGACAGGTGGCCGCCAGTTCCTGAGCCCGCTCCAACGCCAGGGCCAGGGCGGTGGAGTCGGTGGCGGTGGGCTCCGGGGCCTGCGTGCTGGGCTGGGGCTCCTCATCAGCAGACGGTGAAGGCCCGGGTGTGGCCGTGCTGACGGCCGGCCCCGGGGAGTCCTCGCATCCGACGAGGAGCGTGCTGAAACCCGCCCCGAGAACAGCCAGCACGGATCGACGGGTCGGTGCAGTGGCCATGACGGCGATCTTGACACACCGGAGCGGCTAGAGTGGCCGTTCCGGGGCGACCCGGCACGATCAGACCTGCGATCGCGACAGTAGAAGAGGGAGGCACCACGATGGGACGGGCCGAGCAGATCGAACTGACAGCGACTGCTGCGCTGGCCGGCACCGGTGTGGTCGTGGAGGACGTTGCGGTGCACCCGGCGGGCAAGCGACGGCTGGTGCGGGTCGGGGTGGCCCGCGACGTGACCGACCTCCTGGACACCGACCTGACCAGCACGGTGGAGCCCCTGTCGCTGGACGAGGTGGCCGAGGCCAGCCGCGCCGTGGGGGCGGCCCTGGACGAATCCGATGCCATGGGAGCCGCTCCGTACACCCTCGAGGTGAGCTCTCTGGGGGTCGATCACCCGCTGCGCACCCCTGCCCAGTTCCGACGCAATGTCGGTCGACTGCTGAGGGTGCACCTGACTGAGCCCGCAACAGCGGCGCCCGCCGATGGCGACTCAGCGGCTGCGACAGGGCCGGGCCGACGCGGTGACGCCGTGGAAGCGCGGCTGCTGGAAGCCGGTCCGAACGGCATCCGGCTCGCCGACGCCCCTGATGACCTGCTGCCTTATGATCGCCTCTCCTCGGCGAGGGTGCAGGTGGAGTTCACCCGTCCGGGTGGAAAGGACGACTGATGGACATCGATATTGCGGTGCTGCGGCAACTGGAGCGAGAGCGGGAGATTCCGCTCGACACCATCGTGGAGGCCATTGAGCAGGCGCTGCTCATGGCCTATGAGCGCGTCGAGGGCCACTACCCGAACGCCCGGGTGGAGTTGGACCGCAAGTCAGGCCACGTCACCGTGTGGGCCCGGGAGCCCGGTGCCGTTGACACCGAGACCGGCCTGCGGGGCGAGCCGGGCCCGGAGTTCGTCGACACTCCGGAGGGCTTCGGACGGGTCGCGGCGGCGACCGCCCGGCAGGTGATCGTGCAGCGGATGCGCGAGCTCGAGGACGACGCGGTCTTGGGAGACTTCCGCGCCCGGGAGGGCGACATCGTCTCCGGGGTGATCCAGCAGTCCAACGACCCACGGCACGTCCTGGTGGACTTCGACACCGTGGAGGGTGAGCTGCCCACCGCTGAGCAGGTGCCGGGGGAGTCCTACGAGCACGGGCAGCGGCTGCGCTGCTTCGTGGTCAGCGTCAAGCGGGGGCCCCGCGGGCCGCAGATCACCCTGTCGCGCACCCACCCGAACCTGGTGCGCCGACTGTTTGCGCTCGAGGTGCCTGAGATCGCCGATGGCACGGTGAAGATCGAGGCGCTGGCCCGGGAGGCCGGGCACCGCACCAAGATCGCGGTCCGCGCGACGATCGCCGGGGTGAACGCCAAGGGCGCCTGCATCGGCCCGATGGGGCAGCGGGTGCGTGCGGTGATGAACGAACTGCAGGGGGAGAAGATCGATATCGTCGACTACAGCGACGACCCGGCGGAGTTCGTGGCAGCGGCGCTGTCACCCTCGCGGGTGCAGTCGGTGAGCATTGTGGATGAACGTGCTCGGCAGGCGCGGGTCATCGTGCCGGACTACCAGCTCTCTCTGGCCATCGGTCGAGAGGGGCAGAACGCCCGGCTGGCCCACAAGCTCACCGGCTGGAAGATCGATATCCGACCGGACACTCCGACCGGTGCCGGCGCCAGCGCTGGCCCGGCGGGCGTGGTCCCCCGCGGCTGACCCTGTAGAGTGGTGCAGGTTGCTCCGCCGTCTGACGGCCGGTCGGCGCGCACTCCGGTGCGCACCTGTCTGGGCTGTCGACGCAGGGCGGAGCAGCATGCACTGTTGCGCGTCGTTGCCGGGCAGCGCCCCAACCCGACGGTGGGTTGGCTGCTGGTCCCGGACCCCCGACGGCGCCGCCCCGGACGAGGTGCCTATGTGCACCTCACCCGGGAGTGCGTGACGGCTGCTATCCAACGCGGTGCGTTCGGCAGGGCCCTTCGGGTGCCCGGTCGACCGGATACCGCCGCGGTGATGGCGTTGCTCGACCAGCCCGACTGATCGAGCACAACGGGACCGTCCGACCACCGGGTCGGACGGCAGACGGACGGGTCACCAGATCCGGCCGCCATCAGGCAGGGCCACGGCCCTGTCATCGAGGAAACCGGAAGCGGGTTTGACGCTGATGAGCACCCGATGAGTACTCAGCAATGAGCACCCACCAGCACTAGTCCCGGTCACGCGCCCGAAGGCTCGGACCGAGACGCCCAACGAAGGAGAACTGTGGCTAAGGTTCGGGTCTATGAGCTCGCAAAGGAGCTCGGGGTCGAGAGCAAGGAGCTGCTCGCCCACCTGAAGGAACAGGGAGAGTTCGTCCGGTCGGCATCGTCGACCATCGAGCCTCCCGTGGTCCGCAAGATCAAGGAGAATCCTCCGGCCGCCGCCAAGAAGGCGGCCGCGAAGAAGGCTGCCGAAAAGAGCAGCACCCCCAAGGACGGTGCAGCACCGAAGGCCGCCCCCTCGGAGTCCAAGGGTGCGGAGGCAGCACCCAGCCCGGGCAAGCCCGGCAGCGCGCCCCAGGCGCCGGCCGGCGCCAAACCGGGTCCGGTGCAGCCGACCCCCGCGGCGCCGACTGCGGGTGCCCCAACAGGACCTGCGGTGCCCAAGCCGGGTCCGGAGAAGCCAGCACCCAAGCCTGGCGAGCGCCCCGCAGCCGCCTCGGGTGCGGCACCCACCGATCGGCCCCGCCCCGCCGCGGAGAAGCCGGCGCCGCCGCGGCCGGCCGGAAAGCCCGGCCCCCGACCTGGAAACAACCCGTTTGCGCCCTCGCAGGGCATGGGTCGAGACCGCACCCGCGATCGAGGAGACCGCGGTGGCAGCCCCCGACCGGGCAACAACCCGTTCGCCTCATCCCAGGGCATGCCCCGCCCGGGCGGCACCCGCGGTGGCCAGGCCGGCCCCGGCGGTCCGCGCCCCGCTGGGCCCCGTCCGGGTGGGCCGCGCCCCAACCCGGCGATGATGCCCGACCGTGCCGCAGTGCCCCGCCCGGGGGAGCGGCCCTCCCGCGGTCCCGGCGGTCGTGGCCGTCCCGGTGGCGGACCCGGCGGACCGGGCGGCGGCTTCCGTGGCCGCCCCGGCGGGGGTCCCCGCGGTCGCGGCGGCACCCAGGGAGCGTTCGGACGTGGCGGCGGTAAGGTCCGTGGGCGCAAGTCCAAGCGGGCCAAGCGCGCAGAGTTCGAGCAGATGCAGGCGCCGACCATCGGTGGTGTCAGCATCCCGCGCGGCAACGGCCAGAGCATCACGGTGCGTCGCGGAGCCTCCTTGACCGACTTCGCCGACAAGATCAACGTCGACCCCGCCTCGCTAGTCACCGTGTTGTTCCACCTCGGTGAGATGGCCACCGCCACCCAGTCCCTGGACGAGGACACCTTCGGGGTGCTCGGCTCGGAACTGGGCTACGACATCCGCGTGGTCTCCCCGGAGGAGGAGGAGCGTGAGCTCTTCAGCTCCTTCAACATCGACCTGGAGGCGGAGTCCGAGGCCGAGACCGACGAGGACCTGGAGCCACGGCCTCCGGTGGTGACCGTCATGGGTCACGTCGACCACGGAAAGACCCGCCTGCTGGACGCCATCCGCAAGGCGGACGTGGGCACCAGTGAGACCGGTGGCATTACCCAGCACATCGGTGCCTATCAGGTGCACACCCGCCACGAGGGTGACGACCGGCCGATCACCTTCATCGACACCCCGGGTCACGAGGCGTTCACCGCGATGCGTGCCCGTGGAGCCAAGGTGACCGACATCGCGATCCTGGTGGTGGCCGCCGATGACGGCGTCATGCCGCAGACGGTGGAGGCGCTCAACCACGCCCAGGCGGCCGACGTGCCGATCGTCGTGGCCGTCAACAAGATCGATGTTGACGGCGCGAATCCGGCCAAGGTCCGCCAGCAGCTGACCGAGTACAACCTGGTGGCTGAGGAGTACGGCGGTGAGACCTTGTTCGTCGACGTGTCGGCGCGCAACGGTCAGAACATCGACGACCTCCTGGAGGCGGTGCTGCTGACCGCCGACGCCGCCCTGGACCTGCGGGCCAACCCGGACAAGGACGCCCGCGGCGTGGCCATCGAGGCGAACCTGGACCGCGGACGTGGCGCCGTCGCGACCGTGCTGGTCCAACAGGGAACCCTGCGCGTGGGTGACGCCATCGTCACCGGTTCCTCCCACGGCCGGGTGCGGGCCATGCTCGACGAGCACGGCAACAACGTGGCGGCCGCGACGCCGTCCCGCCCGGTTCAGGTGCTCGGGCTGGCCACCGTGCCACGGGCAGGAGACACCTTCCTGGTGGCTCCGGACGACCGTACGGCCCGGCAGATCGCCGAGAAGCGGGAGGCCGCCGACCGGCAGGCCTCACTGGCCAAGGCACGCAAGCGGATCAGCCTGGAGGACCTGAACAAGGCCCTTGCTGCCGGCAAGGTGGACACCCTCAACCTGATCCTCAAGGGCGACGTGTCCGGTTCGGTGGAGGCCCTGGAGGACGCTCTGCTCCAGATCGACGTCGGCGAGGAGGTCGACCTGCGGATCATCGACCGCGGCGTCGGCGCCATCACCCTCAACAACATCAACCTGGCGGCGGCCTCGGACGCCATCATCCTGGGCTACAACGTCCGGGCTGAGGGGCAGAACGCCGAGGTGGCCGAGCGCGAGGGTGTGGAGATCCGCTACTACGGTGTGATCTACCAGGCGATCGAGGACATCGAGAGCGCACTGAAGGGGATGCTGAAGCCGGAGTACGAGGAGGTGGAGACCGGCACGGCAGAGATCCGTGAGGTCTTCCGCTCCTCCAAGTTCGGCAATGTGGCTGGCTCCCTGGTCCGCGGTGGCGAGATCCGCCGCGGCGCCAAGGCGAGGATCACCCGCGACGGCGTGGTCATCACCGAGGGCTTGGAAGTCGTCGGGCTGCGCCGGTTCAAGGATGACGTCACCGAGGTCCGCGAGGGCTTCGAGTGCGGCATCAACCTGGGCTCGTTCAACGACGTCCAGGTCGATGACCTCATCACCACCTACGAGATGCGCGAGATCCCGCGCACCTGAACAGACGGGGTGGGGCGGTCCGGCCGCCCCACCCCCGCAGCACCACCTGAGAGCCCGGTCACCCCGGGCTCTCGGTCCGTCCCGAGCCGCCCGGACCGCCGCCTAGACTGGCTCGTTGCACCCCCACCGAGGAGGAGACATGGCTGACCCCGCACGCGCCCGCAAGGTCGCCGAGCGCATCAAGGTCCTGATCGCCCAGGGTTTGGACACGCTCGTCAAGGACCCGCGGTTGGGATTCGTGACGATCACCGATGTGCGGGTCACCGGCGACCTGCAGCAGGCCACGGTCTTCTACACGGTGCTCGGTGATGACCAGGAGCGTGCTGCTGCCGCTGAGGTCCTGGCCGACTACCGCGGCCGGCTCCGCTCCCACATGGGCAAGGGCCTGGGAATCCGGCTCACCCCGACCCTGGAGTTCGTGCCTGATGCCCTGCCGGAGGACGCCGCCCACCTGGAGGAGGTCTTCCGTCAGGTGCAGGAGCGCGACGCCGAGCTGGCCGCCCAACGGGTCGAGCAGGGCTATGCCGGGGAGGCGGACCCCTACCGCAAGCCACGCCCGGCCGAGACCGGGGAGGACGTCGCAGAAGGGACCGGCCTCGCCGCGGAGGACGCCTCCACCGAGGGCCAGGACGATGCCCACCGGCGCACGCAGGCGGAGCCTGGTGACGAGACCGCCGACTAACCCGCCGCAACCCGAGGGGGACTCCGCCGGCCATGGAGCCGCACCAGCCGAGGTCGGCGACGGGCTCCTGGTGGTGGACAAGCCCGGTGGCTGGACCAGCCACGATGTCGTCGCCCGGTGCCGCCGGCTGTGCGGGACCCGGCGCGTCGGCCACGCCGGCACCCTGGACCCGATGGCCACCGGGGTGCTCATCCTCGGGGTGAACCGGGCGACCAAACTGCTCACCTTCCTGGTCGGTGCGGACAAGACCTACACCGCGACCATCCGGCTGGGGCAACGCACCATCACCGACGACGCCGAGGGTGACATCACCGCCACCGTGGACACCACCGGGTTGACCGCTGCTGAGGTCAGCGCCGCCGTCAGCCAGCTCACCGGCCCGATCGAGCAGGTGCCCAGCGCGGTGAGTGCGATCAAGGTCGACGGCAAACGCTCTTATGCCCGGGTCCGAGCCGGCGAACAGGTCGACCTGCCCGCTCGACCGGTCACCGTGCACCGGTTCGACATCCTGACCCTGCGTCGTGCCGACGTACCCGCCGCCGTCGTCGAGGTGGACGTCGAGGTGCAGGTGAGTTCCGGCACCTACGTGCGGGCCCTGGCCCGCGACCTCGGCGAGCACCTCGGCGTCGGTGGCCACCTCACCCGCCTGCGCCGCACCCAGGTCGGCCCGTTCGATCTGGCCGATGCGGCCACCCTGGCTGACCTGGAGCACCAGGGGGCCGCAAACCATCTGGTGGGCTCGGCGCAGGCCGCGGCCCGTGCGTTCCCGGTACGAACGCTCAGCGCCCAGGAGGCCACGGACCTGGGCCACGGCAAACGGCTGCCAGCAGAGGTCCCCGGCCGCACCGAGCCGGTCGCAGCGATCGGCCCGGACGGACGGTTGGTGGCCATGCTGGACGAGACCGGGAAGGTGGCGCGCAGCCATGCCGTCTTCCCGGCCCCTTAGAGTAGAGCCCGTGCTGCGCTGGAACGATCTGCCGGAGATTCCGTCCGGTTTTGGTCCCAGCGTGGTCACCCTGGGCAACTTCGATGGGGTGCACCGCGGCCACCGCGCCCTCCTGGGCACGGTGGTCCGGGAGGCCGAGGCCCGCTCCGCCCGGGCCGTGGCGGTGACCTTCGACCCGCCCCCGTTGGCGGTGCTGCACCCGGAACGGGCCCCGCAACAGATCTCCGGGCTGGCACAGCGCCTGGACCTGCTGGCCGGCACCGGGGTGGACGCCGTCCTCATCATGGAGTTCACCCATGCCCTGGCGGCGATGACCCCCGAAGAGTTTGTCCGGAAGGTCTTCGTCGAGGCTCTCGGCGCCTGCGGCGTCGTGCTCGGGTCGGACTCCCGGTTCGGGGTGCACAACTCCGGCACCATCGACACGATGCGGGAACTGGGCCGCCGTTACGGGTTCGACGTCGTCGAACGCACCCCCGTCGGGGAGACCACAGCCGGTGCCCGGACCTGGTCCTCCACCCATGTGCGTCGCCTGCTGGCCGACGGGCAGGTCGACACTGCGGCCGACATCCTGGGACGTCCGCACCGCGTCACCGGGGAGGTGGTGCACGGGCACCACCGCGGGCGCGAGCTCGGGTTCCCCACCGCCAACCTCGGGCCGACCATGACCGGCCTGGTCCCGGCTGACGGGGTCTACGCCGGTTGGTTGGAACGCCTCGACGTGCCGGCCGGTTCGCCCGACCAGCGACTGCCGGCGGCGATCTCCGTCGGCACCAACCCCACCTTCGATGACGTCGTGCGGCGCACGGTCGAGGCGCACGTCCTGGACCGCACGGACCTGGACCTGTACCACGAACAGGTCGCCGTGGACTTCGCGGAGCGGCTGCGCGGCAACACCCGCTTCGCCACCATCGACGAGCTGCTCACCCGGATCGGTCAGGACGTCGACGTCAGCCGCTCCATCCTGCTCGGATAACCGTGGCCTGGCTGCGCATCGACTGGGGGCTGTATGTCGCCGCGCTCGGGCTCAGCCTGATCGGGGCGTTACTGGTCTGGTCGGCCACCCACGGCGACGTCGGGTCCGCCCTGGCCGTCCGGCACCTGATCAACACCGGCGTCGGGGCCACCATGGCCGTCCTGCTGTTGCTCATCGATGTCCGCTGGATTCGGGCCGCGGCGCCCTGGCTCTACCTGGGCGGGGTGCTCGGACTGCTCCTGGTGCTCACCCCCCTGGGTGTCATCGTCAACGGATCACGCTCCTGGGTGCACCTGCCCGGCGGCTTCTCCCTGCAACCGGCGGAGTTGTCCAAGATCGCGCTGTGCATCGGCCTGGCGATGATCCTGGCCGAGGGACGCGACACCACGCGGGCACCGACCTGGCGGGAGGTGCTGACCGCCTGGGTGCTGGCCGGCATACCGATCGGACTGATCCTGCTCCAACCGGACCTGGGCACCGCACTGGTCCTCGGCTTCCTGACCCTCGGTGTGGTGGCGGCCTCCGGTGCCGCCCGGCGGTGGACCCTGGCGGCGATGGGCGCAGCCGGCCTGGCCGTCATCGCCGCGATCCGCATCCCGCTGCTGGACGACTACCAGCTGAACCGACTCCTGGCCTTCACCGACCCCAGCCGTGACCCGGAGGGCATCGGCTACCAGACCCGGCAGGCCCGCCTCGCCATCGGCTCCGGAGGCTGGGACGGAGCCGGGCTGGGCCAGGGGACCCAGACCCAGGGCGGGTTCATCCCCTTTCAGCACACCGACTTCGTCTTCTCCATCGCCGGAGAGGAACTGGGCCTGATCGGCAGCCTCGGCATCGTCGGGTTGCTGCTCTTCGTCGTGGTGCGGGCCCTGTGGGTGGCGCTGCGCACCAGCGACCCGTTCGCCCGGCTGGTGGCTGTCGGTGTCGCCTGCTGGCTGCTCTTCCAGACGTTCGAGAACATCGGCATGAACCTGGGGCTGATGCCGGTCACCGGACTTCCGCTGCCGTTCCTGTCCTACGGCGGGTCCTCCATGTTCGCCTGCTGGTTGGCCGTCGGGGTCGTCGCCGCCTGCCAACAACCCGGGGGAGCGGGCCGCTGGCCACGGGCCGGACACCACCTGACTCACCACGGGCACGTCGGGCTACCGAAACGGTAGGCGACCTGACAAGATCGGTGTCTCACACCGCCCGACGAAGGACCCGCCATGGCACTGTCCGCCCGTGATGAAGTTTTTGACCAGGCCACCATCGACCAGCGCCCCGCCAGTGTGGGTCACCTCTTCCGGGACCGGGTCGCCGCGACCCCGGACGAGGAGGCCTTCCGGTACCCGGTCGGTGAGTCCTGGGAGTCGTTGACCTGGGCCGAGACGGCGGCACGGGCCACCGCGATCGCGGCCGGACTCATCGATCTCGGGGTTGCTCCCGAGCAGCGCATCGCGCTGTGCTCCAGCACCCGGTTGGAGTGGGTGCTGGCCGACCTGGCAGTGATGTCGGCCGGCGCCGCGACCACCACCATCTACCCGACGACCCTGTCGGCGGACATCGCCTACATCGTCGCCGACTCCGACAGCACAGTGGTCGTCGCCGAGGACGGCGCACAGGTCGCCAAACTGCGCGAGCACCGCCCGGACATGCCGGAGGTCAGCCACGTGGTGGTCATCGACGGGGAGGGCGACGGCGACTGGGTGCTGTCCCTGTCGGAGCTGGAGGAGCGGGGCCAGACGCGGCTGGCCGCCGAGCCGGAGGTGGTCAACGCCCGGATCGACCAGCTGACCCCCGACCACCTGGCCACCATCATCTACACCTCCGGGACCACAGGCCGCCCCAAGGGGGTGCGCCTGCCGCACTCGGCCTGGACCTATGAGGCCGCCGCGGTCGACTCCATCGGCATCCTCAGCCCACAGGACCTGCAGTACCTGTGGCTGCCGCTCGCGCACGTCTTCGGCAAGGTGCTGCTGGTGCTGCCGCTGCAGATCGGCTTCCCGACCGCCGTGGACGGCAGAGTCGACAAGATCGTGGCGAACGTCGCGGAGGTCAAACCGACCTTCATGGGGGCCGCCCCCCGCATCTTCGAGAAGGCCTATGCCCGGATCACCATGATGATGGCCCAGGAAGGGGGCATCAAGGAGAAGCTCTTCCACTGGGCCGTCGGGGTCGGGCGCCGGGTCAGCGCCCATCAGCAGGCCGGCACCCCGGTGCCGACGGTATTGGGGCTGCAGCACAAGCTCGCCACCACCCTGGTGCTCGCCAAGGTGCAGGAACGCTTCGGCGGCCGCGTGCGCTTCTTCATCTCCGGCTCGGCCGCCCTGAACCGGGATGTCGCCGAGTGGTTCGACGCGGTGGGCCTGCGGATCCTGGAGGGATACGGCCTGACCGAGACCAGCGCCGCCTCTTTCGTGAACCGACCCCGCCCCGGCGGTTACAGCTTCGGCAGCGTCGGCTGGGCACTGCCGGGCACTGAGGTCAAGATCGCTGAGGACGGGGAGGTGCTGCTGCGTGGGCCGGGCGTCACGCCGGGTTACCACGAGCTCGACGAGGCCACCGCGGAGGCCTTCGATGCCGACGGATGGTTCCGCACCGGCGACATCGGGGAGCTGGACGAGCGTGGCTTCCTGACGATTACCGACCGGAAGAAGGATCTGTTCAAGACCTCCGGTGGCAAGTACGTCGCCCCCTCGGTGATCGAGTCGATGTTCAAGGGGATCTGCCCCTACGCCAGCCAACTGGTGGTGGAAGGGGACGGGCGCAAGTTTGTCTCCGCCCTCATCACCCTCGACCCGGAGTCCATCGCCGGCTGGGCGGAGGCGAACGGCCTGGGCGGCCAGGAGTACGCCCGGATCGTCACCTCTCCGGCCTGCCGGGAGATGGTCCAGGGGTATGTCGATACGTTGAACGTGCAGCTCAACCGCTGGGAGCAGATCAAGCAGTTCGTCATCCTCGATCATGACCTGAGCGTGGAGGAGGGGGACCTGACTCCCAGCATGAAACTTAAGCGGCGGGTCGTCACCAAGAAGTATGCCGACCAGCTGGACGCCCTGTACACCGACTGAGCCGCAACGGGCCCGTCCGCCGGCCCCTCGGCATACCCTGGGCTCATGACGGCCACCGATCAGATCCGCGAGCCCTTGCCCGCGCGCCAGCGCGGGTGCAGTATCCTCTCCGCCCTGGAGCCGTTGCTGGACCAGGTGAGCAAGCCGGTGCAGTATGTCGGCGGAGAGTTGAACTCCCAGGTCAAGGAGTGGCACGTCGGTGGACACGGCCCGACGGGCGAGGAACTGACCGTCCGCTGGGCCCTGATGTACCCGGATGCCTATGAGGTGGGCCTGCCGAACCAGGGCGTGATGATCCTGTACGAGGTGCTCAACGAGCAACCGAACATCCTGGCCGAACGCAGCTACTCCGTCTGGCCGGACCTGGAGCAGTTGATGCGCGAGTCGGGGGTGCCGCAGTTCACCGTCGACGGGCACCGGCCGGTGGGGGACTTCGACGTCTTCGGGCTGTCCTTCTCCACCGAGCTCGGGTACACCAACATGCTCACCGCGGTGGACCTGGCCGGGATCCCGCTCCACGCCGCAGACCGCCGCGATGACCACCCGCTGGTCATCGCCGGCGGGCACGCGGCGTTCAACCCGGAGCCGATCGCCGACTTCCTCGACGCCGCCATCATCGGTGACGGCGAGGAGGCGGTGCTGGCGGCCAGCTCCATCATCGGGGAGTGGAAGGCCGCCGGACGGCCCGGCGGGCGGGAGGAGCTGCTCACCCGGCTCGCACGCACCGGCGGCGTCTACGTGCCGGCCTTCTACGACGTGGACTACCTGCCGGACGGCCGGATCCAGCGGGTGGTGCCGAACCGTCCTGGTATCCCGTGGCGGGTGTCCAAGCACACCGTGATGGACCTGGACTCCTGGCCCTACCCGAAGGCGCCGCTGGTGCCGGTCACCGAGTCGGTGCACGAGAGGATGAGCGTGGAGATCTTCCGCGGCTGCACGCGCGGGTGTCGGTTCTGCCAGGCGGGGATGATCACCCGGCCGGTACGGGAGCGCTCGATTGAGGGCATCGGGGCCATGGTCGAGCAGGGGCTGAGCACCACCGGGTACGAGGAGGTGGGTCTGCTGTCGCTGTCCTCGGCCGACCACAGTGAGATCGGCGACATCACCAAGGGCCTCGCGGACCGCTACGAGGGCAGCAACACCTCCCTGTCACTGCCCTCCACCAGGGTCGATGCCTTCAACATCGACCTGGCCAACGAGCTGACCCGCAACGGGCGACGCTCCGGGCTGACGTTCGCCCCGGAGGGTGGCAGTGAGCGCTTGCGTCGGGTGATCAACAAGATGGTCAGCGAGGAGGACCTCATCACCACGGTAGCCGCCGCCTATCAGGCCGGGTGGCGGCAGGTGAAGCTCTACTTCATGTGCGGCCTGCCCACCGAGACCGACGAGGACGTGGTGCAGATCGCCGAGCTGGCCAAGAAGGTGATCGAGACCGGACGGGCGGTTAGCGGTCGCAAGGACATTCGGTGCACCGTCTCCATCGGCGGGTTCGTCCCCAAACCGCACACCCCGTTCCAGTGGGCGGCGCAACTGGGTGCCGAAGAGACCGATGCCCGGTTGACCAAGCTGCGCGAGGCAATCCGCAGCGACCGGCGCTACGGGTCCTCGATCGGCTTCCGCTACCACGACGGTCAACCCGGCATCATCGAGGGGTTACTCTCCCGCGGAGACCGGCGGGTTGCCGCGGTGATCGAGCAGGCGTGGCGAGACGGTGCCCGGTTCGACGGATGGAGCGAGCACTTCTCCTACGAGCGGTGGGTCACCGCCGGGGAGCGCGCACTGTCCACCCACGGGCTGGACGTGGCCTGGTACACCACCCGAGAGCGTGGGGAGACCGAGGTGCTGCCGTGGGACCACATCGACTCGGGGCTGGACAAGGAGTGGCTGTGGGACGACTGGCAGGACGCGCTCGAGGGGCGTGAGGTCGATGACTGCCGGTGGACCCCGTGCTTCGACTGCGGCGTCTGCCCGCAGATGAACACCGAGATCCAGGTCGGGCCGACCGGCAAGAAGCTGCTGCCGCTGACGGTGATCTGAACGAGCGCAGTCAGCCGTCGATCTTGCGGGCCCGGATCACTCCGTCGATCGCCAGGATCTGCTGCTTGAGCTCGGGGGCGACCTCACCCTCCACGTCCACCAGCGTGTAGGCATAGTCGCCCCGAGCCTTGTTGGTGAACTCGCTCAGGTTCAGCCCGGCGTCACCGAGCACCCCGGTGATCTGCCCGATCATGTTGGGCTTGTTCTCGTTGAAGATGCCCAACCGGGTGGTGCCTGGAGTGCGGGCGACGACCACCTCGGGGAAGTTCACCGAGTTGCGGATATTGCCGTGCAACAGGAAGTCGGCCAACTGGTCCACCGCCATGACGGCGCAGTTGTCCTCCGCCTCCGAGGTGGAGGCGCCCAGGTGTGGCAGCGCGATGACCTTCGGGTGAACCGCGCCGGCCTCGGTGGGGAAGTCGTTGACATAGGCGTGCAGGTGGCCGGAGTCCAGGGCCGCGATCACTGCCTGCTCGTCCACCACACCACCCCGGGCGAAGTTCAGGACCACTCCGCCAGCCGGCATGGTGGCGATCCGCTCGGCGTTGACCAGTCCCTTGGTGCCCTCCACCAGCGGCACGTGCACAGTGATGAAGTCTGACCGGGCGAACAGTTCCTCCACGCTGGTGACCTGCTCCACTGCGGGGGACAGCTGCCAGGCCCGCTCGATGGTGATGGCCGGGTCGTAACCCAGGACCCGCATCCCCAGCGCCTGGGCCGCGTTGGCGACCAGCACCCCGATCGCGCCCAGACCCACCACCCCGAGGGTGCGGCCGGGGAGCTCGAACCCGGCGAACTGCTTCTTGCCGGCCTCGACCTGCCGGTCCAGGACCTTGCCGGACAACTGCTGACCGGCCACCAGATCCTTGGTGTAGTCCGCGGCGTGGTAGAGGTTGCGTGCCGCCAGTAACAGGCCGGCGATCACCAGCTCCTTGACCGCGTTGGCGTTGGCTCCCGGGGTGTTGAAGACCGGGATGCCCCGGGCCGCCAGCTCCTCGACCGGGATGTTGTTGGTCCCGGCACCGGCGCGGGCGACGGCATACAGGCTGTCCGGGACCGGGTAGGAGTGCAGGTCGGCCGAGCGCAGCAGGATCGCCCGCGGGTCGGTGAACTCGGTGCCCAGATCGAAACGGTCCCGGTCGAGGCGGTTCAGGCCCAACGGGGAGATGGCGTTGAGGGTCTGGATGCGGAAGGTCTCAGCCATGGGTGCGCTCGAACTC
>CAYVEH010000044.1:3619-16631 GCA_964450585.1 uncultured Ornithinimicrobium sp. | reverse complement strand
GGTCCGGGAGCACCTGCACCTGCTGGTGCTCGATGGGCACCGGGCCCCACCGGAACGCACCCCAGGGGCTGGTGGCGCCCACCAGCGCCGGCCCGATCCGGCGGCTGCCCCACCGTGTCGGGCGCACCCGGATCCCCAGCAGCCACTCGGCCCGGTCCGGGTCCTGCTCGGCGACCACCAGGGTCCGCGCGCCCCCGGCCGGGTGGATCTCCAGGTGGCCGCCGTGGGTGAGCGAGCTGGAGACCAGCTCGGTGTGTGGGGTGGCGCTGACCCCGACCACCGCCCGGTGCCACCGGCCCTCTCGCAGCGCGGTGCCCGGGATCACCAACCGGGCGCGGGGGAGGGTGCGCGGCCTGGTCAGCACCGACCACAGTGCGATGATCCCCATCGGCGCGCCCAGCAGCAGCAGGTCGGGGCGCTGGGCCAGCACCGCACCCAGCCCAGCCACGACGAAGACCAGCACCGCCCGGACATGGGCATGGGTGATCGCCCACCGGTGGTCCGGGTGGGACTGCGTCGCCTGCCGGGACAGCGTCATCCCCGCGGGGCCTTCGCGGTCAGCTCGCGCGCCGCGGGGACCGGGACCTCGGCCAGCACCGACTCCACCACGGCGTGCCCACCCACGTCGGACATCCACAACTCCGGCTTGATCGAGATGCGGTGATCCAGCACGGCGTGCGCCACGGTCTTGACGTCCTCAGGAGTGATGTAGTCGCGCCCGGCCACCACCGCGTGGGCGCGGGCGGTGAGCATCAGCGCCAGCGATCCCCGGGGGGAGGCACCCACCTGGACAGCCCGGTGGTCCCGGGTCGCTGCACTCAGTTGCACGCAGTAGCGGCTGATGTCGTCCTCCACCGGGATGGTCTCGATGCCCCGCTGCATCGCCAGCAGGCCCGCGGCGTCAGTGACCGCCGCCAGGTGCTGGTCCTCCTGCTGGCGGGCGACCCGGCGCCGCAGCACGTCATGCTCCTCCTGGGCGGTGGGGTAGCCGAACGAGATCCGCAGCAGGAACCGGTCCAACTGGGCCTCCGGCAGCGGGTAGGTGCCCTCGTACTCCACCGGGTTGGCGGTGGCCAGCACGTGGAACGGCTCCGTCAGTTCGAAGGTCTGACCTTCCACCGTGACCTGGTGCTCCTGCATCGCCTCCAGCAGTGCGGACTGGGTCTTGGGCGGGGTGCGGTTGATCTCATCGGCCAGCAGCAGCCCGGTGAACAGCGGCCCCCGGCGGAACTCGAACTCCCCGGCCTTCTGGTCGTAGACGAAGGCACCGGTCAGGTCCGCCGGCAACAGATCGGGGGTGAACTGGGCGCGGGTGAACTCCAGCCCCAGGCTCTGCGCGAAGGACCGGGCCGCCAGGGTCTTGCCGAGCCCGGGGAAGTCCTCCAGGAGCACGTGCCCACGGGCGAGGATCCCGCACAGCACCAGGGTGAGGGCCTCCCGCTTGCCGACGACGGCGGTCTCCACCTGGTCCAGGACTGCCCCCACCTGGGTGCAGATCTGGTCGATGGTCAGGCTCGGGGTGGTCGTGCTGCTCACAGTTCCTCGATTCGGTCCAGTGCTCGGTCAATGTCGCGTTTGCTGCGTCTGGCGGTGCTGGTCGGAGGGTGGGACAGGTAGGCCGTCAGCGTGGGGTGCATCACCGCCGCGGCACCGTCGGGATCGGTCTCCAGATCGATGTCGTGGTGGGCCAGCAGCCGTTCGGCGGCCAGCGCCCGGATCACCGGGAAGATCTCATCGGAGCGGTCGGTGCGCTCGGTGGCCTCCCGCAGGTCTCGGCGCAGCCGCAGCAGGCGGTAGTCCAGCGCACCGGGCCGGACTGCCTCCTGCCGGTTGGTGGCGAACCAGTAGGCGGCCTTCAACCGAGGGCTCTCCTCGGCCATCACCCAACTGAGGATCGCGACCACCGCGCCGACGCTCAGGGCAACGATCAGGGTGGAGGGGATGTCGTAGCGCAGCACCTGCAGATACCAGAGCAGGGCCCCGACGGCGATGGTGGCCAGGAACGCCAGCACGGCCCGTCGGATCCGCAGCCACCGGAGGCGGCGCTGCGTGCGGTGCGGCACCACCGTCGGCCGGGCGGGTCCACCGCCGCTGAACATCATCGTGGGGCACCGTTGCTGACGAGCAGCTGCTCGTGGATGCGGCTGACCAGGTGCACGGCCCGCTCCCCGGAGGCTGAGGTGACCGGGCGCCGGGAGAAGCGTGCCTCGCGGTACAACTCGGCCAGCTCCTGGGTCAGCCGCGCCTCGACCTGCCACCGGCCGAGGAAACGGGCGGTGAACTCGGCAGCGGTCTCCGCCGGGTCGCGGGCCAGCCCCGAGGCTGCGGCTGCGTCCTCCAGGGCCACCCAGCAGCGCACCACGACGTTGCGGGGCTCGCCCTCGGCCAGGGCGGTGCTACGGGCGGCCTGCGAGGTCGCCTCCAGCAGCAGGTCGAGGTCCTCGCCGAGCTCTTCCTCCTCCGGCGGCGGCTCGCCTTCCTCCCAGGTGCGGTGCAGCATCCACCGGACGAGGCGCACGATGATCGCCAGCACCGCCAACCCGAAGAGGACCAGGAACCAGTCGATCCCGGGGCTGATCTGCTGGACCGTCTCACCCAGGGAGGTGACGGCCTCCTGGTCACCGTGGTTCTGCGGAGCCGGAGGCTCCGGTGGCTCCGGCGTCACCTGCACCCGCCCGGAGGGCTCGTGCAGCACCGTGGTCCCGGACCCGCTGGCCCACAGCAAGGCCAGGAGCACCACCGCGGCCAGGCTGCCCGCCGCGATCACGATGCCCCGATGCATGCCCCAACCTTAGGGGGCGGCCTCCACCAGGGTGGTGTCGGACACGGAGAAGTGCTCTGCCGCGGCGTACGCGATGTGCCCGGTCACCTTGCCGGCCGCCCGCAGATCCGCCTCAACCGTCCGCACCAGCTGCAAGTCCGTCTCCGGACCGTGCACGGCCGTCGACGACACCTCGGTGCGCATCCCCACCTTGGCCTCGGACTTGGCCCGGCGCACCCCGGCCAGCGCCTCACCGACGACCTCCAGCATCCGCGGGTCGGCGCCCTCGGCCCCCTCGGCGATCTCAGCCACCGTCGGCCACGGCTGGGTGTGCACCGAGTCGGTGTGCCACCAGGACCAGACCTCCTCGGTGGCGAAGGAAAGCACCGGGGCCAGCAGGCGCAGCAGCACATCCAGGGCGACCTGCAACGCGGCTCGGGCCGAGGCGACCGCCTCGGGGGACAGCGTGGGGTCGGACCCGTAAGCACGCTCCTTGACCAACTCCAGATAGTCGTTGCAGAACGCCCAGAAGAAGCTCTCGGTGACGTCCAGGGCCTTGGAGTAGTCATACCCCTGGTAGGCGTCCGTGGCCTGCTGCACGACGCGGGCCAACCCGGCGAGCATCGACCGGTCCAGTGGCTCGCGCACCCGCGCCACCAGCGCCGGCAGTTCCTCCGGCAACGGCGGCTCGGCACCGTCAGCCAGCCCGTGCAGGGTCATCCCGAGGGCGAACTTGCTGGCGTTCAGCACCTTGATCGCCAGGCGGCGCCCCACCTTCATCTGCGAGGCGTCATCGACGGTGTCCACCCCGGGCCGGGCTGCGGCCGCCCAGTAGCGGACCGCGTCGGTGCCGTTGGCCTCCAGCATCCCTAGCGGAGTGGTGGCGTTCCCCTTCGACTTCGACATCTTCTTGCGGTCCGGGTCCAGGATCCAGCCGTTGACGTAGGCGTTGGTCCACGGCACCGAGTCGTGCTCCAGGTGGGCCCGCACGGTGGTGGCGAACAGCCAGGTGCGGATGATGTCGTGCCCCTGGGGTCGCATGTCGAACGGGAAGATCCGCTCGAAGAGCTCCCGGTCGTTGCCCAGCTGACCGTCGGGTCGGCCACCGACCGGCCAGCCGGCGGCGATCTGCGGGGAGAGCGAGGAGGTGGCCCAGGTGTCCATGACGTCGGTGTCGGCGGTGAAGCCCCCCGGCACGTCGCGCTGGTCGCTGGTGTACCCCTCGGGCACATCGGTGACCGGGTCGACCGGCAGCCGCGACTCATCCGGGGTGAGGACCGTGTCGTAGTCGGTCTGCCCGTCGGAGTCCACGGCATACCAGATGGGGAACTGGACCCCGAAGAAGCGCTGCCGGCTGATCAGCCAGTCGCCATTGAGGCCCTGCACCCAGTTCTTGTAGCGGGAGCGCATGAACGCCGGGTGGAAGTCGATCTGGTCCCCGCGGGCGATCAGCGCCGCGTTCAGGTCCGCGTCCTTGCCGCCGTTGCGGATGTACCACTGGCGGCTGGTGACGATCTCCAGCGGCTTGTCGCCCTTCTCGAAGAAGTTCGCCTTGCGCTGCGTCGGGGTCGGCTCACCGTCCAGATCACCGGAGGCCCGCAGGGCCTCCACGACGGCGGCGCGGGCACTGAACGTGGTCTTGCCGGCCAGCTCCTCGGCATACAGCTGGGCCCCCGGACCATCGGCCAGCCACGACGGGGTCTCCCGCTGCAACCGGCCGTTGCGGGTGATCACCGAGCGCGTCGGCAACGACAGCTCGCGCCACCAGGTGACGTCGGTGAGGTCACCGAACGTGCAGCACATGGCGATGCCGGCGCCCTTGTCCATCTCGGCCAGCGGGTGAGCAACCACCGGGATCTCCACCCCGAACAGCGGTGAGCGGACGGTGCTGCCGAACAGGTCGGCATACCGCTCATCATCCGGGTGGGCGATGAGGGCGACCACCGAGCAGATCAGCTCCGGGCGAGTGGTTTCGATGTACACCGGCTCGCCGCCGTCCCGGTGGAAGGCCACCCGGTGATAGTGCCCGGGGTAATCCCGCGCCTCCAGCTCGGCCTGGGCGACCGCGGTCTGGAAGGTGATGTCCCACAGGCCCGGAGCCTCTGACTGGTAGGCCTCACCACGGGCCAGGTTGTGCAGAAAGGCCTGCTGGGCCACCGCCCGGGAACGGTCGTCGATGGTGCGGTACTGCACGTTCCAGTCCAGGCTCAGGCCCAGCCGGCGGAAGGTCTCCTCGAAGGTCTTCTCATCCAGTACGGTGAGCTCCTCGCAGAGCTCGATGAAGTTGGCCCGCCCGATCGGCACCTGGTGGGCGGCCTTGCTGGACTTCGTCGTGCCACCCTGCTGCGGTGGGGTGAAGTCCGGGTCGTGCGGCAGCGTGGCATCCCCCCGCACCCCGTAGTAGTTCTGCACCCGCCGCTCGGTCGGCAACCCGTTGTCGTCCCACCCGATCGGGTAGAAGACGTGCTTGCCGGTCATCCGCTGGTAGCGGGCCAGACAGTCCGCCTGGGTGTAGCCGAAGACGTGCCCCACGTGCAGGCTGCCGCTGGCCGTCGGGGGAGGTGTGTCGATGGCGAAGATCTGCTCCCGCGGCCCGGCCAGCGCGGCGTCCCGGTCGAACGCGTAGGTGTCCTGCTCCTGCCATACCGCCGCCCACTTCTCCTCCAGCCCGTCCACGGACGGCTTGTCCGGGAGGGTCACCGGGGTGAGGTTGGTGGTGCGGGTGGCATCAGTGGTCATGGGCGGCATTGTCCCATTGCTTGCGGACAGGGCCGAACCCGGTTTTGCTGAGCGGCCCGGCGAGGCGCTGGGGTGGACGGGCTGATGGCCTCAGCCGAAGACCCGACCGGGGTTCATGATCCCCAGCGGGTCGAACAGCGCCTTGAGGGAGCGTTGCCGTGCCACTTCCGCGGCGCCGAGTTCACCCTCCAGCCAGGGCGCCTTGACCGTGCCGACGCCGTGCTCGCCCGTCAGCGTGCCGCCCAGCGCCCAGGCGGTGTGCACCACATCGTTGAAGGCCGCGTGCGCGGCGGCGACCTGAGCGGGGTCATCGGCGTCGAAGAAGAAGCACGGGTGCAGGTTGCCGTCGCCGGCGTGCCCTCCGCTGGTGGCCTCCAGCCCGTGCCGGGCAGCGATCTGGTGCACGGCACGGACCAGCTCACCCAACCGGCTCACCGGCACGCAGACGTCCTCGATCATGCGCGGCCCCCGCCGCTCCAGCGCCGGGTTGAGCGCGCGCCGACCCTGCAGCAGCAGGTCGGCCTCGGTCGGGTCGTCGGCGACGGCCACGTCGGTGGCACCTGCGCGACTCAGCACCTCGGCATACTCGCGCACATCGTCGTGGGCGTGCCCGACCCGGTCGGACTGCACCAGCAGCACCCCGCCAGCCTCCGCCGGGAAGCCGTAGTCGCCGTAGGCCTGGATCGCGGCGATGCTGGGGCCGTCCAACAACTCCAGCAGGCAGGGGGTATGCCGGAGCTCGCGCAGGGCCGCCACGCCCGCCATCGTCTGCTCCAGGCTGTCGAAGACCGCCAACACCGTCAGGGCCGGATCGGGCGCCGGGATCAACCGCAGCACTGCCTCGGTCACCACCCCGAGCGTGCCCTCCGAGCCGACGAAGAGCCCGGTCAGGTCGTAGCCGGTCACCCCCTTGGCGGTGCGCCGTCCCGTCGTGATCACCTCACCCCCGGGCAGCACCACCTCCAGCCCGCGCACGTAGTCGGCCGTCACCCCGTACTTCACGCAGCACAGCCCGCCGGCGTTGGTGGCGATATTGCCGCCGATGGTGCAGGAGGCAGCGCTGGCCGGGTCCGGGGGATAGGCCAGGCCGTATGCCGACAGCTGGCTCTTGAGGTCGGCGTTGACGACTCCCGGGCCGACCACTGCGAGCTGCTCGTCGGGGTCGATCTCCACCTGGTCGAGGGCCTCGGTGTTCAGGACGATGCCGCCCTGCAGAGCGACAGCCGCCCCGGTGGTGGCGGTCCGGGCGCCCTGGGGGACGACGGGGATCCGGTGCGCGGCGGCATACCTCAGCACCTCGATGACGTCGTCCCGGTCGCGGGCCCGGACCACCGTGAAGTCCTCGGGAGCGACCGCGCCGGGGCTGTGGTCGACGCCGTAGGTGCGGGCGACGTCGGCGTCCGTGATCACCCGGTCGGCCAGTCGGTCGGGCAGTGGGCGCATACCCTTCACGGTAGGTCGTAGGCCGTCACGTGCCTGGGCTGGTAGATCATCACGTCGTCCGCTCCGGGCACCTGCACCATGGCAGCCAGCCCGAAGCCCATGTCCTGCGGGCCGGAGGAGAAGGTGGCTCCTCGCTCGGTGAGCTCAGCCATGGTCGCCTGGATGTCATCACAGACCAGCGCGACCTCATGATGACGCGGGGCGTGGAACTGCCCGGAGGTGGTCGGATGCACCCCGAGCTCACTCGGGCCGGTGGCGAAGATCAGCCAGTCCGCGGGGTCCTGCGACCCGGAGTCGCCCCCGCTGCGCCGCCCCTCATCGCCGCTGCCGGGCTCGGCCACGAACGGCCACCGGAGCACATCCTTGAGGAAGGCCCGGGTGGCGGTCGGGTCGTCGGAGTAGATCAGGGTATGGACGGCGGTGATCATGGTCCGAACGTAGCGCGGTCCGGGCCGGGTCGCTGCCGACGGGCGAACCGACCCTGCCCAAGAATGGGTCTGGGGCGTACGGGTTCTCCCCAAAAATGGGTCTGGGGCGTACGGAATCTCCCCAAAAATGGGTCCAGGGCGGGCGAAACCTCCCCAAAAATTGGCGTATCATGGCCCGTGGCGTCTGAGCCGTCATCAGCGGCGAGCTTCCGGAAGAACGGGCCCCACGACACAGCGGCTGCGGGCCTCACTAGAACCGGACGGGTGGGCCCGACACAGCCTGGACCAGAGCGGTCGCGTGCGGTGCGCGCGGCAAGCGAGGTGGTACCGCGGCGTCTGTCGTCGTCCTCGTGCAGCACAGCCGAGTCGACGCAAGAGGCAGGAGCCGCCCGAGATGACCTACCCCAAGGTCGAGACCGCCCAGCAGGGGCTGACCCCTGCCCCCGACTTCCCGACGCTGGAGCAGGCCGTGCTGGCCTACTGGCAGGAGCACGGCACCTTCGCCAAGAGCGTCGAGCAGCGCGCGGCGGGGGAGAACGGATCCAACGAGTTCGTCTTCAACGACGGCCCGCCCTTCGCCAACGGCCTGCCCCACTACGGCCACCTGCTGACCGGCTACGTCAAGGACGTGGTGCCCCGCTACCAGACGATGCGCGGCAAGCGGGTGGAGCGCCGCTTCGGGTGGGACACCCACGGGCTTCCGGCCGAGCTGGAGGCGATGAGCCAGCTGGGCATCAAGACCAAGGACGAGATCCTCGAGCTGGGCATCGAGGCGTTCAACGCCAAGTGCCGGGAGTCGGTGCTGCAGTACACCGACGAGTGGCAGGAGTACGTCAGCCGGCAGGCCCGCTGGGTCGACTTCGAGCACGACTATAAGACGCTGAACGTCGAGTACATGGAGTCGGTGATCTGGGCGTTCCAGCAGCTCTACGACAAGGGGCTGGCCTACGAGGGTTTCCGGGTGCTGCCGTACTGCTGGAACGACCAGACGCCGCTGTCCAACCATGAGTTGCGGATGGACGAGGAGGTCTACCAGGTCCGGCAGGACCCGGCGGTGACCGTCGGCCTGCGGATCCTGCCGCAGGAGGGCACAGAGGGTATGCCGTCAGCCGGGGACGAGGACCCCCTGGCCGGCGCGCTGGCGCTGGTCTGGACGACGACCCCGTGGACCCTGCCCTCCAACCTGGCGATCATGGTCGGTGCCGACATCGACTACGTCGTCGTGGAGAGCGATGTCACCGGCCGGACCGAGCGGTACGTGCTCGCCGAGGCGCGGCTGTCGGCATACGCCCGGGAGTTGGGGGAGGACCCGGTCATCGTCGCCCGGCTCACCGGTGTGGACCTGGCCGGACGTTCCTACACCCCGCCGTTCAGCTACTACCTGGGCTGGGAGCGGGCGCACCGCCTGGTGGTCGCCGAGTTCGTCACCACCACCGACGGTTCCGGGCTGGTGCACACCGCCGGCGCCTTCGGTGAGGACGACAAGGTGGTCACCGACCGGGAGGGGATCGAGGCGGTCATGCCGGTCGGTCCGGACGGTGCCTTCACCACGCCGGTCGATGAGTATGCCGGACTGCTGGTGTTCGACGCCAACCCGCCGATCATCGAGCACCTGAAGGCCGCCACCCGCGCCCAGGACCCGGCCCGGGCCGGTGCCGACCTGGACACCGGTGCGGTCACCGAGGGCACCGTGCTGCTGCGACGGGAGACCTATGACCACTCCTACCCGCACTGCTGGCGCTGCCGGGAGCCGCTGATCTACAAGGGCGTGTCCTCCTGGTTCGTTGAGGTGACGAAGTTCAAGGACACGATGCTGGCCACCAACGAGGACATCACCTGGGTACCCGACCATGTCAAGCACGGCCAGTTCGGCAAGTGGCTGGCTAACGCCCGCGACTGGTCGATCTCCCGGAACCGGTTCTGGGGCAGCCCGATCCCGGTGTGGAAGTCCGACGACCCGGCCCACCCGCGGATCGACGTGTACGGCTCGCTGGCCGAGCTGGAGGCCGACTTCGGCCGGTTGCCCCGCAACCGCGACGGTCAGGTCGACCTGCACCGGCCGTTCATCGACGAACTGACCCGGCCCAACCCGGACGACCCGACCGGGAAGTCCACGATGCGCCGCGTCGAGGACGTGCTGGACGTCTGGTTCGACTCCGGATCGATGCCGTTCGCCCAGTGGCACTTCCCGTTCGAGAACACTGAGTGGTTCGAGCAGCACTACCCGGCCGACTTCATCGTGGAGTACATCGGGCAGACCCGCGGCTGGTTCTACACCATGCACATCCTGGCCGCGGCCCTCTTCGACCGGCCCGCGTTCGAGACCTGTATCAGCCACGGCATCGTGCTGGGCAGCGACGGGCAGAAGATGTCCAAGTCGCTGAAGAACTACCCGGACGTGCGGGAGGTCTTCAACCGGGACGGCGCGGACGCGATGCGCTGGTTCCTGATGGCCAGCCCGATCCTGCGCGGCGGCAACCTGATCGTGACCGAGCAGGGCATCCGGGACGGGGTGCGCCAGGTGCTGATCCCGCTGTGGAACGCCTGGTACTTCTTCGGGCTGTATGCCAACGCCGCGGACATCGAGGCCCGCTGGTCCACCGCCTCCACCCACGAGATGGACCGTTACATCCTGGCCAAGACCGCCGACTTCGTCACCGAGGTGCAGCAGGCCCAGGACGCCTTCCACATCGCGGCGGCCTGCGATGCCGTCCGGACCTTCGTGGACGTGCTGACCAACTGGTACATCCGCGGCTCCCGGGACCGTTTCTGGGCCGAGGACCAGGCTGCCTTCGACACCCTCTACACGGTGCTGGAGGTGACCTGCCGGGTCGCGGCACCGCTGCTGCCGTTGACCACCGAGGAGATCTGGCGTGGGCTGACCGGTGGGGAGTCGGTGCACCTGACCAACTGGCCCGAGGCCGCGGACCTGCCGCAGGACGATGACCTGGTGGCGGCCATGGACACCGTGCGGGAGGTCTGCTCGGTGACCCTGGGGCTGCGCAAGGCCGAGGGGCTGCGGGTGCGGTTGCCGCTGGCCACGCTGACCGTGGCCACCTCCCGCCCGCAGGGGCTGGCCGCGCTCAGCGACATCGTGCGCCACGAGGTCAACGTGCGGGAGGTGCAGGTCGTGGACCTGAACGACACCTCCTCGGCCATCACCCAGGCGGTGCAACAGAAGCTGACCGTCAACGCCCGGGCCGCGGGCCCGAGGCTGGGCAAGGACGTGCAGACCGCGATCAGGGGCGCCAAGTCCGGCGACTGGTCCGTGGCCGACGACGGCACCGTCACCGCCGGCGGCCTGGAACTGGTGGAGGGAGAGTTCACCCTGGAAACGGTGGTGGCTGACACCCCGGAGACGGCCGCGCAGGCCACCGGCGTGCTGCGCGGCGAGGGTGGTGGCTTCGTGGTGCTGGACACCGAAGTGACCCAGGACCTGGCCCGGGAGGGCCTGGCCCGGGACCTGGTCCGTGCCGTGCAGGGCGCCCGCAAGGACGCCGGGTTGGAGATCACCGACCGGATCAGCCTGACCGTCGTCGGTGACGACGACGTGTGGGATGCCGCGATGGCGCACCAGCAGCTGGTGATGGACGAGACGTTGGCGATCCAGTTCGGCGCAGCCGGGTCCGGCTCCCCGCTGCCGCCGGCGCCGAGGCACAACCTCGGCGGTGGCACCGACCCGGACGGGGGTACCCAACCGCGGATCACCTCCTACACCGCCTCGGCCCAGTTGGACGGTGGCCGCAGCGTCGAGCTGCTGATCACCAAGGTGGAGGCCCGGTGAGCCCCGCGGCTGCCCAGCCCCCGGGCGGGCCCGTCGACCCGACCGTGGCGGCCCGGATGGCCCAGGTGACCGAGGAGATCCTGGCGCGCTCGCCGGAGAACATCGTCGAGCCGACGCTGGAGCGGGTGGCGCAGGTGATGGACCTGCTGGGCCAGCCGCAGCGCAGTTTCCCGGTGATCCACCTGACCGGCACCAACGGCAAGACCTCCACCACCCGGATGGTGGAGCGGCTGCTGCGTGAGCTCGGCCTGACCACTGGGCGGTTCACCAGCCCGCACCTGCACGACCTGCGCGAGCGGATCGCGATCGGTGGGGAGCCCATCGACGAGGAAAGGTTCCTGGCCGCCTACGACGATGTGCTGCCCTACGTCCAGATGGTGGATGAGAAGTCGGTGGCCGAGGGCGGCCCGCGAATCACCTACTTCGAGCTGCTGGTGATCATCGCGTATGCCGTGTTCGCCGATGCCCCGGTCGACGTGGCCGTCATTGAGGTCGGCCTCGGCGGGGTGTGGGACGCGACCAACGTCGCCGACGGCACCGTCGCAGTGGTCGCCCCGGTCTCGATCGATCACACCCGGCTGCTCGGGGACAACCTCATCGACATCGCCACCGAGAAGGCCGGGATCATCAAACCGGAGGCCATCGCCGTCCTCGGGGTGCAGGAGGACGAGGTGATGCAGTTGCTGCTGGAGCACTGCGACGAGGTCGGCGCCACCGCGCAGGTGGAGGGGCTGGCCTACGGCGTGCTGGAGCGGGAGATCGCCGTCGGTGGTCAGCTGGTCTCGCTGCGGGGCCTGGCCGGTGACTACCGCGACCTGTTCCTGCCGTTGTTCGGGCAGCACCAGGTGCACAACGCCGCGATGGCGCTGGCCGCGGTCGAGGCCTTCGTCGGTGGCGGAGAGCAGCCACTGGATGCCGAGGTGGTGCAGGCCGCCTTCGCCGGGTTCAGCTCCCCGGGGCGGTTGGAGATCGTCCGGCGCAGCCCCACCGTGATCGTGGATGCGGCCCACAACCCGGCCGGGATCGCCGCGCTGTCCGAGGCGATCCGGGAGTCGTTCACCTTCCACCGGCTGGTGGGCGTCGTCGCGGTCCTGCAGGAGAAGGACGCCGCCTCGATGCTGGAGCTGCTGGAGCCGCTCCTGGACCACATCGTGGTCTCCCGCAGCACCTCGCCCCGCTCCATCCGCCCCGAACGACTCGGTCAGCTGGCGGCCGAGCTCTTCGGTGCGGATCGGGTCACCGTGGTGCCGGACCTGCCGGACGCCCTCGACCTGGCCGGTGGGCTGGCCGACGAGGGTGGCATGTCCGGAGCGGTGCTGGCCACCGGATCCATCACCACCGTGGCTGATGTGCGGATGCTGCTGGGGGCCGACCGGCGAGGTGAGGCGCCGTCGTGAGCTGGCTGCGCCACGTCCGTTTCGCCGGCCCGGCCGGCAAGATCACCCATCGCCTGACCTCGATCGTGCTGGCGGCCCTGGCGCTGACCCTGTTCTTTGGGGGCCTGGTCGCCCGGCAGCTGGAGCTGGCACAGGGTCAGGAGGCGGGGCGGGCCAACGGTCTGCTCGTCGGCGGGATCGTGTTGGCGCTGCTGGCCATCGTCGCGGCCGGCGGGCTGCGCCGGTCGTGGGGGATCAGCCTCGGCTGGGTGGTCCTGGGGCTCACCGCGTTGAGCACCCTGTTCCTGACCCCGATGGGGATCGTCACGCTGTTGTTCGGCGCGTTGTGGGTGCTGGCGCTGGTGCAGGGCGGCAGCATGGAGCAGATGACCCGGGAGTGGATCGCCGAGCACGGCGACGTGCACCCAGACGACCGCCCCGGACCGCCCCCGCACAACGACCGAGCGCGCGGTGTGGTGGA
>CAYVEH010000044.1:0-3519 GCA_964450585.1 uncultured Ornithinimicrobium sp. | reverse complement strand
CCGTGTGGCGAGATTCGGACCCCACCGAGCGCACGGTGGAGCCAGCACCCGAGCCCACTGAGCGCACCGACCACCGTGAGGACAACACCTGATGGGATATTTCGAGGCGATCGTCCTGGGGCTGGTCCAGGGGCTGACCGAGTTCCTGCCGATCAGTTCCAGCGCTCACCTCTCGATCGTCGGTCAGCTCTTCGGCACCGGGGACCCCGGCGCGGCGTTCACCGCCATCAGCCAACTGGGCACCGAAGCGGCCGTCCTGGTGTTCTTCTGGCGTGACATCGTGCGGATCATCACCCGCTGGGCGCAGGCACTGGCCGGACGGGTTCCCCGGGATGACCCGGACGCCCGGATGGGGTGGCTGGTGATCATCGGCTCCATCCCGATCGGCGTGCTCGGCTTCACCCTGCAGGACTGGATCGAGACCGATCTGCGCAACCTGTGGCTCACCGCCACCATGCTGCTCCTCTTCGCCCTGGTCATCTACGCCGCAGACCGCGTCGCCGCCCGGGTGCCCCGACCCAAGGAACTGCGGGAGATCACCTGGCGGGACGGCATACTGTATGGGTTGGCCCAGTCCCTCGCCCTGGTCCCGGGGGTCTCGCGCAGCGGCGGCACGATCGCCGCCGGGCTGTTCCTGGGCTACAGCCGGGAGACCGCCGCGCGATACTCCTTCCTGCTGGCGATCCCGGCCGTGCTGGGCTCGGGTTTCTACCAGGTGCTGAAGATCTCCGACAACGTGGTGCCGCCGCAGTGGGGCCAGATCTGGGTCGCCACCGGCATCGCCTTCGTCGTCGCGCTGGCAGTGATTGCGTGGTTCATGCGCTACATCACCACGCACACGTTCACCCCGTTCGTGATCTACCGCATCGGCCTGGCGCTGCTGCTCTTCGGGCTGCTGGGCACCGGTGTGCTCGTGGCCTGACCGAGCGTCGGTAGGGTAGGCGCCGTGAGCGAGCAGATCGAACGATCCCTGGTCCTGGTCAAGCCCGACGGCTACCGTCGCGGACTCAGCGGGGAGGTGCTGCGCCGGATCGAGGCCAAGGGGTACACCCTGGTCGCGCTCGCGGTGACCACTCCGACAACCGAGCAGTTGGCGAGGCACTATGCCGAGCATGAGGGCAAGCCGTTCTACGAGCCGTTGGTGGAGTTCATGTCCTCCGGCCCGGTGACCGCCGTGGTCATCGAGGGCCACGGTTGCATCGCCGGCTTCCGCGCCCTGGCCGGTGCCACCGACCCGACGGCGGCCCTGCCGGGCACCATCCGTGGCGATCTGGCCCGCGACTGGGGCCTGAAGGTCCAGCAGAACATCGTGCACGGGTCCGACTCTCCGGAGTCCGCGGCCCGGGAGATCGGCATCTGGTTCCCGTCCCTGGCCGACGCGCAGGCCTGAGGCCGCCGGAACACCCGAGCACCCGAGCATCTGCGCCGCCTGGTAGGTCACGATTCGGCACTCGCAAGCCGGTCACCGCACCCGCACGATGCGATGCGGTCTAGCGTGACCGCATGGGAGCGCGCCGCCTGAGACTGGTCGGAGCAGCCTGCTGGGTGATCCTGGTGGCTGGCTGCGGACAACCGGCTGTTGACCCGGCGGAGCCTGCTGACCCAGCCACGGCCACCCAGGCACCGGAGGCTGGCGCTCAGCCGTGGCTGACGACCGACGGGGACACTCTGGTCACCTGCGGCGACGGCCCTGCCTTCCGGGCAGCACTGGTGGCAGCGGGCGGACTGGAGGTCTCAGCCGAGCACGCTGCAGAGTTCGAGGAGGCCTTGGCGATCATGAAGGACGAGTTCGGCATCGACGCCCCCGGCCCGCTGCAGGAGGCCGACGCAGATGAGGTGCGGTGGGCCTTGCTGTGGCAAGAATCGGGCGCCGGGACCGACCGGGCCGGGATCCTCATCGCCGAGCCCGGGGCGGGCCAGCTGGACCTGGCCACCGCCGAAGCCGCCACCCTGGAGTGGCAGGGAGGGGCGTGGCGTGCCAGCAGCTGGGGCGGGACGTGTGGTGCCCGCCCGGCGCTGCCGACCGATCTGTCGTGGGCGCAGATTGCCCTTCCCCAGGACCCAAGGGTCTCCACCCAGCCGGGGGACCAGGCGGTGCAGACGGCGCCCACCGGCGCGCAGCTGGACCTGCTGGTGTCCGAGGTGGAGTGCACCAGCGCCCGCGACCCCGAGCCCTACCTGCGCGAGCCGGTCATCGTCGAGACGTCGCAGAGCGTGACGATCTACTGGGCCACTGAGGCTCTGAGGGCAGCAGCGTCCTGCCCGGGTAACCCCTGGGTCGCCCGCACCGTCACCCTCGAGGAGCCGCTGGGTGACCGTGCCCTGCGCGACGGGTCCAGGTACCCACCCGTGCAGGTGCGCACCGTCCAGCAGATCGAGAGCGGCCCGCCCCGGTGAGTGCTCATCCTGGCTAGGCTCAGAGCGACCGCGCCCAAGCTGGCCGGCACCTGTGGCAAGGAGGGAGACTGAGATGCGCATCGGCATACTCACCGGCGGTGGTGACGTCCCCGGGCTGAACCCCTGCATCAAGGCGGTCGTCAACCGGGTCCACGAGGAGGGGCACGAGGTCGTCGGCATCCGGCGCGGGTGGGGCGGCCTGTTGACCACGAACCCGGACGACCCCGAGTCGGTGGCAGCCAATCTGGTCCCGCTCGACCCCACCGCGGTGCGCGCCGTGGACCGCAGCGGGGGCACCTTCCTGCACAGCTCTCGCACCAACCCCGGCAAGGTCAGCACCGCCGACGTGCCGGACTTCCTGGCCGACACGGTCAGCGGCGAGGGCCCCCACGACCTGACCGCGCACGCCCTGCGGGTCCTGGAGCACGCCGGCATCGACGTGCTCATCCCGATCGGTGGCGACGACACGCTCTCCTACGGCCTGCGGATGCACGAGGAGGGCGTGCCCACCATCGCGATCCCCAAGACGATGGACAACGACGTCAATGGCACCGACTACTGCATCGGATTCTCCACGGCCATCACCCGCGGGGTGCAGTTCATCCACAACCTGCGCACCTCGACCGGGTCCCACGAGCGCATCGCGGTCGTCGAGTTGTTCGGTCGCTACTCGGGGGAGACCTCGCTGATCACCGCCTATCTGTCCGGTGTGGACCGCGCGCTGATCCCCGAGGTGCCCTTCGACATCGACCAGGTCTGTGACCTGCTGATGGCCGACAAGGCCGCCAACCCCTCGAACTACGCGATGATGACGATCTCCGAGGGGGCGACCCTGGCCGGCGGCAAGATGATGCTCTCCGGCGAGGCGGATGCCTATGGTCACCGCAAGCTCGGCGGGATCGGGCAGGTCACCGGCGAACTGATCAAGGAGCGGACCGGTGAGGGCATCGTCTATCAGCAGGTGGGGTATCTGATGCGCTCCGGCAGTCCGGACTCGCTGGACCTGATGGTGGCCACCAACTACGCAGTGATGGCGGCCGACCTGGCGCTGGACGGCTCCACCGGGCGGATGGTCGCGTTGCGTAACGGTTCCTACAGCAGTGTGCCGATCTCGGTCACCGG
>CAYVEH010000043.1:11033-16702 GCA_964450585.1 uncultured Ornithinimicrobium sp. | reverse complement strand
ACATCACCAACCACGGCCTGACCCTGTGGGACCTGGAGCGCAGCTTCCCCACCGGTGGGTTCGGCGGGGCGGCCCGGCTGACCCTGCGCAAGATCCTGGGCATCCTGCGGGACTCCTACTGCCGGACCGTCGGCATCGAGTACATGCACATCCAGGACCCCGAGCAGCGCACCTGGATCCAGCAGCGGGTCGAGATCCCCTACGAGAAGCTGTCGGCCGATGAGCAGCTGCGCATCCTGCGCCGGCTGAACGCGGCGGAGGCCTTCGAGACCTTCCTGCAGACCAAGTTCGTCGGGCAGAAGCGGTTCAGCCTGGAGGGCGGCGAGTCGGTCATCGCCCTGCTGGACCGGATCCTCACCGAGTCCGCCGAGGGCGGCATGGACGAGGTCTGCATCGGTATGCCGCACCGCGGCCGCCTCAATGTCCTCGCCAACCTGGCCGGCAAGTCCTACGGGCAGATCTTCCGCGAGTTCGAGGGCAAGCAGGATCCCGGGTCCGTGCAGGGCTCTGGTGACGTGAAGTACCACCTGGGCACCGAGGGCGAGTTCACCACCGAGGACGGCCAGACCACCCAGGTCTACCTGGCGGCCAACCCCTCCCACCTGGAGGCGGTCAACCCGGTGCTGGAAGGCATCGTGCGGGCCAAGCAGGACCGTCTGGACCGGGGCGGGGAGTCCTTCACCGTCCTGCCGGTGCTGCTGCACGGCGATGCTGCCTTCGCCGGCCAGGGTGTGGTCGCCGAGACCCTCAACCTGTCCCAGCTGCGGGGCTACCGCACCGGCGGCACGATCCACGTGGTCATCAACAACCAGGTCGGCTTCACCACCGCCCCGGAGTCGTCCCGCTCCTCGGTCTACTGCAGCGACATCGCCCGCATGGTCCAGGCGCCGGTCTTCCACGTGAACGGCGATGACCCGGAGGCGTGCGTGCGCGTTGCTGAGCTGGCCTTCGAGTTCCGCCAGAAGTTCAACAAGGACGTCGTGATCGACATGGTCTGCTACCGGCGGCGCGGGCACAACGAAGGTGATGACCCGTCGATGACCCAGCCCCTGATGTATGACCTGATCGAGAACAAGCGCTCGGTCCGCAAGCTCTACACCGAGTCCCTGGTCGGTCGCGGTGACATCACCATCGACGACGCCGAGACCGCGCTGCGCGACTACCAGCGGCAGCTGGAGCAGGTCTTCACCGAGACCAAGGCCGCGCTGAAGGGCGAGGACGGCACCACCGGCCAGCTGGACCGGCCACGGGCCCAGGACGAGGATGCCCGCACCCCGGCCAAGCCGCGCCAGACGCACATCTCCCAGGAGCTCATGGCGGCCATCGGGGACGCCTTCGTCAACACCCCCGAGGGCTTCACCGTCCACCCCAAGCTGTCGCAGCTGATGGAGCGCCGCCAGCAGATGGTGCGCGAGGGCGGCATCGACTGGGCGATGGGCGAGTTGCTGGCGATCGGTTCGCTGCTGGTGGAGGGCACCCCGGTGCGGATGTCCGGTCAGGACACCCGGCGCGGCACCTTCGTGCAGCGCCATGCGGTGCTCACCGACAAGACCAACGCCACCGAGTGGAACCCGCTGCTGCACCTGGATGAGGAGCAGGCCAAGCTGTGGATCTATGACTCGCTGCTCAGCGAGTACGCCGCGATGGGCTTCGAGTACGGCTACTCGGTGGAGCGCCCCGATGCGCTGGTGCTGTGGGAGGCGCAGTTCGGCGACTTCGCCAACGGCGCCCAGACCATCGTCGATGAGTTCATCTCCTCCTCGGAGCAGAAGTGGGATCAGCGGTCGTCGGTGACGCTGCTGCTGCCGCACGGCTACGAGGGCCAGGGGCCAGACCACTCCTCGGCCCGGATCGAGCGGTACCTGCAGCTGTGCGCGGAGAACAACATGACGGTGGCCTACCCGTCGACTCCGGCCTCCTACTTCCACCTGCTGCGCCGTCAGGCGTTCGCGCGTCCGCGCAAGCCGCTGGTCGTCTTCACCCCGAAGGCGATGCTGCGGCTCAAGGCTGCGGCCAGCAACCCGGAGGACTTCACGACCGGGACCTTCCGCCCGGTCCTGCCCGACCGAGTCGAGTTGGACCCGCAGAAGGTGGACCGGGTCATGTTGGTCAGCAGCAAGCTGACCTACGAGCTGGAGGAGGAGCGCACCAAGCGCGAGGACGACCGCACCGCGATCATCCGGGTGGAGCGTCTCTACCCGGTGCCCGGCCGGGAGGTCGCCGAGCAGGTCAAGGCCTTCCCCAACGCCGAGCTGGTGTGGGTGCAGAACGAGCCGAAGAACCAGGGAGCCTGGCCGTTCATGGCGCTCAACCTGCCGGAAGCGTTGGCAGAGTACGGCGAGGAGCGCCCGCTGCGGGTCGTCTCGCGCCCGGCCTCGGCCTCGCCGGCCACCGGCTCCAGCAAGGTCCACGCGGTGGAGCAGGCTGCCCTGATCAAGCAGGCGTTCGACCGCTGAGCGCCGGCCGCGTCGGCGGTTTTCGACCCCCACCCGCGGCACCGTCCGGGCATTCGATGAAAGAATGCCCGCTATGACAGTTCCCGACGTCGCACCATCCGTTGCCTCCCTACCCGCCGGGTGGAGGGTGCACGAGCCTGCGGCCGAGGACGTCGATGACCTGGTCCGACTGCTGCGACGCCATGAGCGGCAGGCCCGCGGCTGGCCGGGCGCCGACAGCGAGCAGGTCGCCGCGGATGTGACCGGCCGGGGCGCAGTGATGCGCACCCACTGGCTGATCCGGGACGGCACGGGCACGGCCCGGGCCTGGGTCAGCTGCCACGACCGGGCAGCGGGGCGGGTGCTGGTCGGCGTGACGGTCGACCCGGACTTGCGGGCCGAGGTGGCCGAACCGGTCGCTGCCTACGCCTTCGCTCTGGCCGAGCGCATCTCGGCGGACATTGCCCGGGACCGTGGCCTGGCTGCAACCCAGATGGACTCCGGCGCCTTCGAGGACGACGAGCGCCAGGATCGCTGGCTGAAGGAGGCCGGGTTCCGGCTGGTCCGCACCTGGTGGCAGATGGAGCGACCGGTGCGTCCGGAGGAGGCCACCGAGCACCCGGAGCCACGGGAGGGGGTCGTGGTCCGACGGGTCCGGCGCGATGATGCGGTCGGGCTGCCCGATGAGCAGGACCTGCGGGCCGTGCACGAGATCCTGGAGGAGTCCTTCGCCGACCACTTCAACAACTACCGGGAGACCTTCGAGGAGTTCCTGGCGCGGCTGCGGGCGGACCCAGGCCACCGGTGGGATCACTGGTGGCTGGCGGAGGTTGACGGAACCCCGGCGGGGGCACTGGTGGGCACCACGGTGACCGGCCGGTTGGACAGCGCCGGCCACCCGGTCCCGGACGGCTCCTACGTGGAGTACATCGGAGTGCACTCCAGCGCGCGCGGCCGCGGTGTGGCCAAGGCCCTGCTGTGGGAAGTCATCGCCGATGCCGCGGCCCGAGGGCGCAACCGGGTCGGCCTCGAGGTGGATGCGCAGTCCCCGACCGGGGCCGACGGACTGTACAGCTCGATGGGGTGGCAGACGGTCTACGTGACCGAGTCGTGGCACAAGGATGTGCCGGCCTCGGCGGGTTAGTCTGCCGCTGTGTACTTCACGGACCGCGGCATCGAGGAGCTGGCCACCCGACGTGGCGAGGAGGAGGTCAGCCTCGAGTGGCTCTCCGAGCAACTGCGCACCTTCGTGGACCTGCACCCGGAGTTTGAGACCGCCATCGACCGGCTGGCGACGTGGCTGGCCCGGTTGGATGACGATGACGACGATGACCTGATGGAGGACCCCCTGTGACACCCGCCGACGACGAGGCCGTCGTGGAGTTCAACCCCAGCGCCGAGTTCCACATTGCCGACGGACCCCGCGACATCAGGCTGTGTTTCGTCGGGGACGGATTCGTGGCCGGCTACGGCGACCCCAAGGCCCTGGGCTGGGTCAGCCGCGTGGTGGGCCGCAGCCCGGTCCACGATGGCGACCTCACGGCATACAACCTGGGGGTGCGGGGCGAGTCCAGTGCGGAGGTCATGGCCCGGTGGCGGACCGAGTGCGCCCCGCGGTGGACCGACCGCTCGGAGCGGCGCCTGGTGGTGGGGGTGGGGGCCACCGACATTTCCGCCGGGATCACCACGGCGCGTTCCCGGCTGAACCTGGCCAACATCCTGGACGAGGCCACCACCACCGGCATCGGCACCTTCGTGGTGGGGCCGACCCCGACCTTGGATGCCGAGGTCAATGAGCGGCTCGCCGTGCTCGCCGATGCCCAGGCCGATGTCTGTGGCCGGCGTTCGGTGCCCTACGTCGACTGTTTCCACCCGCTGCGCGACCACGATCAGTGGCAGTCCGACCTCGCCGCCGGGGACGGGGTGCACCCCGGGCAGGCCGGCTACGGGCTGATGGCCTGGCTGGTGCTGCACGCCGGCTGGCAGGAGTGGTTGAAGGTCAACGGCTGAGCGTCTGCAGCCAGTCGCGCGCCTCGGTGTAGGCGGCGGCAGTGGCCTCCTGCGGCACCGGGGTCGGGGCGCCGTTGGCCCTGGGGTAGGAGCCCAGGAAACGCACATCGGCGCAGATCCGGCGCAGCCCGCTGAGGGCCTCGGCGACCCGGGGCTCGTGCAGGTGGCCGAGAGCCTCGATGACGAAGCAGTACTGACCCAGCGCCTCCCCTGTCGGGCGTGACTCCAACCGGACCAGGTCGACGCCGCGCATCGCGAACTGGCTCAACAGGTCGAGCAGCGCCCCGGCATGGTTGTGCCGCAGGTAGGCCACCACCGTGGTCACGTCCACCCCGGTCTGCGCCGGAACCGTCCCCGGGCGGGCGAGCCGGACGAACCGGGTCACCGCCCCCCGACGGTCGGCGATACCGTCGGCCAGGACCTGCAACCCATGGCGCTCAGCGGCCAGCGGGGCGGCGATCGCCGCGTCATAGACCTCCGCGGCCACCAGCACGGCTGCGCGTGCCGTGGAGGACTCCGGAATCACCTCCGCCTCCGGCAACCGGGTGGCCAACCACTCACGGGTCTGTGCCTGAGCCACCGGGTGGGTCGCCACGCGGCGCACCGTGGCCATCGTCGTGCCGGCACGCGCCAACAGTGCGAACTGCACCTGTACGTGCACCTCGCCGGTGATGACCAGCCGTTCGCCGCGGATCAACTCATCCAGCGTCGCCGAGACCGACCCCTCGACCGAGTTCTCGAACGGCACCAGCGCGGCCGCTAGAGTGCCCTGGCGCACCGCCTCCAGCGCCGCCTGCACGCTGGGCGCGGCCCAGGCCGTCTCCGCAGCGGCGGGGTCGAGCTGACGGAGTGCCGCTTCAGTGAACGTTCCGGCCGGCCCCAGATACCCCACGCCGCCATCGGTCACGGCGTGAGCACCACCTTGCCGAAGACCTCCCCGGCGTGCAGCGCCCGCAGCCCGGCCTCAGCCTCCGCCAACGGGAGTACCCGGTCGATGAGCGGCCGCAGGCCGGTCTGCTCCACCAGGCGCACCACCTGGCGCAACTGCTCCAGGTTGCCCATCGTGGACCCCTGCACCCGCAGTTGGTGGAAGAAGATCCGCGTGAGTTCCGCCTGGGTCGGTGCGTTGCCCGAGGTCGCCCCGGCAATCACCACGGTGCCCCCGGGCCGCAGGCTGGAGACCGAGTGGGACCAGGTGGCAGCGCCCACCGTCTCCAACACGGC
>CAYVEH010000043.1:0-10933 GCA_964450585.1 uncultured Ornithinimicrobium sp. | reverse complement strand
TCCTCGTCCACGCCGGCGGCATCGCAACCGAGGATCATCGGCAACTGGTCCCGCCCGAGGCCCACGCCCTTGAGGGACCACAGGTCATGGTGGTTCAGCGCGGCGGCACGGACGGTGACGCGCGCCCACCCCTCGGGCACCTCCGGCTCGGGGCGCTGGCCCACGGCCAGCCCCGCCAGCGGGTCGTCCGGATCAATGTCAGCAGCGTAGGCAGCAAGCACGGTGCCAGGCTATCGCTCGCGCGATCGCCCCGGCGGGATGGGACGTGTGGCAGAGGGTGCCGGGGACCGACCAGGAGGGCGTGGTCAGTACGCTCCGGCCGTGTCCGGACGGGTGACCACTCGCACGGTACGCCACATGATCATCAGGTCCAGCAGTGGCGTCCAGTTCTCTACGTAGTAGAGGTCCAGGCGCACCGACTCGTCCCAGGACAGGTTGCTGCGGCCACTGATCTGCCACATGCCGGTCATCCCTGGCTTGACCAGCAGGCGCCGGCGGGTATCCGACTCATAGGCGGCCACTTCCCGTGGCAGGGGCGGCCGCGGCCCGACCAGGCTCATCTCGCCGCGGAGCACGTTGATGAGCTGCGGGAACTCATCGAGGCTGTAGCGGCGCAGGGTGTGCCCCACCCGGGTGACGCGCGGATCGTCCCGCAACTTGAACAGCGGCCCGGCGCCCTCGTTGGCGGCCATCAGCTGCGGCAGCACCGACTCTGCGTCGGTGATCATGGTGCGGAACTTCAGCATCCCGAAGGTCTGCCCGTCCCGCCCCACGCGCTCCTGCCGGAAGAACACCGGGCCACGGTCGTCCAGCACGATGAGCAGGGAGACCACCAGGAAGACCGGCAGCAGCAGGAGCAGCAACAGGGCGGCCCCCACCCGGTCCATGGCGTTCTTGGCCACCAGGTTCGGGCCCGAGAAGCAGGGGGCGTCCACATGGATCAGGGGCAGTCCCTGGACCGGCCGGGTCAGCACCCGGGGCCCGGCGACGTCCATGATGCCCGGGGCGACCACGAGGTCGATGTCAGTGCCCTCCAGCGCCCAGCCCAGTCGTCGCAAACCGCTGGAACCGAGCCCTGCCGAGGAGGAGACCGCGATGACATCGACCTCCAGATCGATGCCGCGGACCAGCACGTCGCTCTCCGAGCCGACGACTGGCACACCGGCCACCATCTCCTCGTCGGTGTCGTCGACGCACGCACCCAGCACGTGGTACCCGGCGTCCGGGGCCCGGCGCAGCGCGACCACCAGGTTGCTCACCTGCTCCCGGTCGCCCACCAGCAGGACACGATCGGAGAGGTGACCGGCCCGACGCTGCCGCACCAGCCAGCGGCGGCAGCCCCAACGGGATCCCAGCAGCAGCATCGTGCCCAGCGGGAAGGCCAGCAGCACGTAACTGCGGGCCACGTCCTGCTTGAGCGCGAAGGCGAGGATCGCCAGGGCGCCGAACAGCCACAGTGAGGACTGGAAGACGTTGCGGTACTCCTGCACGCCGTGGCCGCTGAACCGTCCGTCGTAGGCGGAGTGCAGTTGCAGCAGGACGATCCACCCGATCGCCAGCAGCAGACTCAGTTGCCAGTAGGCGATGCGCTGGGGGGAGTCGGTGACCAGAGTCGCATCGGTGAACCCGAAACGGGACACCGTGGTGACGGTCAGCGCGAGCAGGATCACCAGCAGGTCCGACAGCCGCAGCCAGCGCAGGTAGCCGGAGAGATAGTGGCGGGCCCGCAGCTGTCCCGCGGTGCGACGCACCTGGGGTGCAGCCATGTCGGCGAGGTTCTCCGGCACGACGAACAAGGGCGTGGACCGGGCAGCAGCAGCGGAGGCTCCGCCTACCGGAGGTGAGTGGTGCAGGGCAGCGCTCCGCTCCTCGTGGTCATGCTGTGCCGTCATACACACCCCGTTTGCCGACGACTGAACCTTGACTTTACCAAGTCATGACCTTCAGTAGGTTAGTTGTTTACCCCGAGATGCGCTACCCCTCGCGCCAAATTCCCGCATCGCTGCAGGCCAGAAAGCCACGCCGGCGCGGCGCCTGTGACTTTACGAAGTCCATACCGTCCCTTGACTCACAGCAGTCTCACTGCTGCGACCCAGGCCGACCGCGTGGTCGCCCTGCCGTCGCGGACCGCGCCCGAGGGTGGACGCGGCCGGAACGGGGCCCCTTCCTACCGTGCGGGGGACTTCCTACCCCGCAGTGGGGCCGCCCCCGCGGGAGCTGGAGGCACCGCTCCAGCGCGGACCGTGGCCGCGCACCCGCACCCGTCGTGCCTGGCTGTCCGGATCGGTGGTCTCCGCCCGGGTCAGCATCACCTCGAGCCACTCATCGGCCAGTTCCTCGGCCAGGCCGTGCCCCCACTCGACCACCGTGACCACCTCGGACAGGTCCGTGTCCAGGTCCAGGTCATCCAGTTCCGCCAGGCCACCCAGCCGATAGGCGTCCACGTGCACCAGGTCCGGCCCGTGACTCAGGTGAGGGTGTACCCGGGCGATGACGAACGTCGGTGAGGTAATCGGTCCGCGGACCGCCAGCCCCTGCCCGATGCCCTGCGTGAGCGTGGTCTTGCCGGCAGCCAGACCCCCGGTCAGCAGCACCAGGTCCCCGGCCCGCAGGTGCCGGCCCAGAGCCACCCCGAGTGCTTGCGTCTCGGCCGCGGTCGCCAGCTCGAGCTCCTGACCGGCCAGGAGCGCCCGCAGCGTCTCCTCGCCGTTCAGGCCCGCTGCCGGGAACCCCCGCAGCGTCTCCTCACCACTCATGCCCGCTGCCGATAACGCCCGCGAACCGGCCGGCTCAACTGGTCCCGACGCCGCTTGCTGAGGTTGGTCACGGTGGACCGGGCACCAGGGCGCACCGCCCGCTCCTCGGTGCGCTGCTGGCCGGCGCGCTCGGCGCGGCGGATGAGGGCGAGCAGCTCGCGGTTCAGCAGGTCGGGGTGCTCCAGCATGATGATGTGCCCGGCATCCTGGACAAAGACGTGTTCAGCCCCGGGGATGGCCTGGACGATCTCAGTGCTGTGCACGGCCGAGGTGAGCACGTCGTGGTCTCCGTTGAACACCAGGACCTCCCGGTCGGCCAGGTGCTCCAGTGCGGCACGCTTGTCGTGATCGTCCAGGGTGTGGCTGAACGCCGACATCACCGCCAGCGGGGTGCCGAAGATCATGTCGGCGGTGAGTCGCACCACCGACAACGGCACCGGCGAACCGAAGGACCCTCGGGCCACCAGGAACTCCTGCAGCTCCCGCCCGCCACGCAGCACGGAGTCCACGACGTCCTGGTGCGGGGACAACTCCCGCAGCGCCCGGGGACCGAAGCGGTTCAGAGCACCCCCCAGCAACGACCCCAGGCCCCAGGTGATGCGGTGCAAGCCCCCGGCGCTGGTGCTGATCAGCGCCACGCCCAGCACGCGGTCGCGGACCAGGCCGGGATCGGCGTCGGCGAGCGCCATGATCGTCATGCCGCCCATCGAGTGCCCGGCCAGCACCAGGTCGCCGCTGGGCGCCACTTCCTCGATCACGCACCGCAGGTCCGTGCCCAACTGCTCGATCGTGTAGGACTGGCTTGGCCCCTGCCCGGAGCTACCGTGGCCCCGCAGATCCCAACTGACCACCCGGTAGCCGGCCTCGATCAGTGCGCGTCGCTGAAACACCCAGCACCGCAGGTCCAGGGTGAATCCGTGACACAGCAGGACGGTGACCCCGGAGTCCGTCCAGCCCTCCGGTTGGTCGATCTCCACATGCAGGGGCACCCCGTCCTCGGCGACGACCACCCGCTGCTCAGTCGGCACGATGGTGAAGTCCTCCTGGGTGCCTAGGGCCACGGCGTGCTGTCGGTCGCGCCAGAGGCGGTCCACGGCGACCGCACCCACGGTGGCGAGCCCGGCCGCTGCCACACCGGCGCCGACACCGAGCAGGGCGTTCTTGCTCCGGGACGGGCTCACTCAGGCCTCCTGTCCGCCGGCAGGCGCACCGACATACTCGCGCGGGATTCGCGGACCGAACCGGGTGACGATCTCATAGTTGATGGTGCCGATGGCCTCGGCCCAGTCCTGGGCGGTGGGCTCCCCCTGGGTGCCGGGGCCAAACAGGATGATGTCGTCACCGGCGCTGACGGGCAGATCCCCCACGTCGACGACGAACTGGTCCATGCACACCCGCCCGGCGATCGGTCGACGGTGGCCGGCGACCAGCACCTCGGCCACGCCGGAGGCATGTCGGGGGACACCGTCGGCATACCCGATCGGGATGTCCACCAGGGTGGTCTCACCCGGGGTGGTGTAGGTGTGCCCGTAGCTGACGCCCTGCTCAGCACGCACTCGCTTGACGAGGGAGGCCTGCGCGATCGCCGTCATCGCCGGCACCAGCCCGAAGTCGGTGGAGCTGCCGACCTCCGGGGCGGGGGTCAGCCCGTAGACCGCCAACCCTGGCCGGACCAGGTCCCAGGCTGCGGCCGGGGTGGTCAGAGTGGCGGCGGAGTTGGACAGGTGACGCACCTCGGGGCGGATCCCGGCCCGCTCGGCCAGGGCCACGGCGTCGGTGAAGGCCTCCTGCTGCGCACGGACCGTCGGGTGTTCCGGAGCATCGGCGTAGGCGAAGTGACTGAACAGACCGGTGACCGTCACGAGGCCCTCGGACTCCAGCCGGCGGGCGTGATCCACCAGCTCGGCCCAGGCCGAGCGGGCGTTGCCGCCGGTCGTGAACACGTAGGCCCCGTTGCGGGCCAGTCCGGTGTCGGCCTTCAGGTGCACTCGGGCGGTGCGGCCGGTCTGCCGCACAGCGGTGCTGATCTCCTCCAGCATCCAGCGGGCGGAGACACCCAGGTCGACGCCGGCCTCGATGGCCTGTGCGAAGCCGGCCCCGGGCGCGGGGAGCCAGGCCAGCACGGGTGCGGTGATGCCAGCAGCCCGCAGGGTGATGCCCTCGGTCAGCTGGGCGACGCCGAGCCAGGAGGCACCACCGGCCAGCGCGGCCTGAGCGGCCGGGACGAGCCCGTGGCCGTAGGCGTCGGCCTTGACGACGGCCATCACCCCGGCCCGTCCGGCGCGCCCCTGCAACGCCCGCACGTTGTCAGCAATCGCTGCCAGGTCCACCTGGACGCGGGCGGGGAACGGCACGGTGGCGGTCTGGTGCTGAGTCAGGGCAGTCATGGTCTGTCCAGTCTGCCAGCGCTGCTGCGGTCAGCCACGCAGGCCGGCCTGCACGGCGGCAAGCTGGGTCATCAGGCTGTCCGGCACCGAAGTGCCACCGGTGGGTTCTGGCTGGGCAGCCACCGCGGCGGCGATGCGGGCGCCCAGCTCCTCGGTGGTGGCTCCCATCTGCGGCCCGGACAGCGCGGGCACGTCGGCCAGCACACCGGCGGTGGCCGCCTCCACCGCAGCGGCGGCCGCTCCCTCCCCGAGGCTGGCCAGGCACAACGCCAGGGACAGCGCCGCGCCAGCCGGGTTGGCCCACCCCCGTCCGGCGATGTCGGGGGCGGAACCGTGCACCGGCTCGAACATGCTCGGTGCGGAGCCCTCGATGTTCAGGTTGCCGCTGGCCGCCACCCCCAGGCCGCCCTGCAGGACCGCGCCCAGGTCGGTGATGATGTCGCCGAACAGGTTGTCGGTGACCACCACGTCGAAGCGGTCCGGCGAGACCGGCAGGTGCATGCACATCGCGTCGACATGTACGTAGTCGTGCTCCACCTCCGGGAACCGGCCGGCAACCTCCTCGACCACGTCCAGCCACAGTGCGCCGGCCTCCACCAGAACGTTCGTCTTGTGACACAGGGTGAGCCGGCCGCGTCGCTGGGCGGCCAACCGGAAGGCGAAGTCCACGGCCCGGTGCACGGCATACCAGGTGTTGGTCGAACCCTGGGTGGCGACGGCGGCCCGGGTGCCGCGGTGCACCGTGCTGCCGCCACCGACGTAACTGCCCTCGGAGTTCTCCCGGACCACGACCAGATCACACTGCTGCGGCTGCAACCCGGCGATCGGGGTCGGCACCCCCGGATAGAGCCGGACCGGGCGCAGGTTGATGGCCTGACGCAGTTGACCCCGCAGCGCCAGGATGATGCCGCGCTCCAGAACACCCGGACTGACCGCGGGGCTGCCAATGGCGCCGAAGAGGATAGCGTCCTGACCCTGCAGGGTCTCCAGCGTCTCCGGGCTGAGCAGCTCGCCGGTGGCCTGGTAACGGTCGGCGCCCAGCGGCAGCTCGGTGCGTTCGGTGCCGAAGCCGAAGCGCGCCTGGGCCGCGTCCAGGATGTCCAGCGCGGCAGCGGTCACCTCCGGACCGATGCCGTCACCGCCGATGACGGCGAGGCGGTGCGACCGCGGCGCGTGGTCGGCGGTCGGCTGCGCCGAGTCCTGATCCTGCGTGGCGGCCTGGGACACGGTCTCCTCCTGTGGTTGGCCCCGCTGGTGCTGGCGGCGGTGCTGATGGTGCTCGTCAGTGTGCAGGATACGTGGCGGTGGCCGGGGCGGGACGGGCAGCACTTTCCGTGGCGTCAACCAACCGGGCTACAGTGTCCGGATCCTGACCGGCGTCGCCAGAGGGCGCCGGCTGACCAGAGGTTTGTGGAGGAGGAGCGATGGGACACACGCTGGCCGAGAAGGTCTGGCGTTCGCACGTGGTGCGACAGGCGGAGGGTGAACCGGACCTTCTCTACATCGATCTGCACCTGGTGCACGAGGTGACCAGCCCGCAGGCGTTCGAGGGTCTGAAGGCGGCCGGGCGGCGGGTGCGTCGACCTGATCTGACCGTGGCTACCGAGGACCACAATGTGCCCACAACGCCGGGGCCGGTGCTCGATGAGGTGAGCCGGGCCCAGTTGGAGGCGCTGACCGCCAACTGTGCCGAGTTCGGCATCGTGCACCACCGGAGGGGACGGTTGGGGCAGGGCATCGTGCACGTGATCGGCCCGGAGCTGGGGTTGACCCAGCCGGGGATGACGATTGTCTGCGGGGACAGTCACACCTCCACCCATGGCGCCTTCGGGGCCCTCGCGTTCGGGATCGGCACCTCCGAGGTGGAGCACGTGCTGGCCACCCAGACGCTGCCGCTGAAGCCGTTCCGGACGATGGCGATCAATGTGGTCGGACAGCTGGCGCCGGGGGCCAGCGCCAAGGACATCATCCTGGCGGTGATCAACCGGATCGGCACCGGCGGCGGCCAGGGGTATGTGCTGGAGTATCGCGGGGAGGCGATCGAGGCCCTGTCGATGGAGGGCCGGATGACGATCTGCAACATGTCGATTGAGGCTGGTGCCCGCGCCGGCATGGTCGCTCCCGATGAGACGACCTTCGCCTACGTCAAGGGGCGTCCGCACGCACCGACCGGCGACGACTGGGACGCTGCGGTGGCGGCCTGGCGTCAGCTGCGCACCGACGACGATGCGGTCTTCGACGAGGAGATCACCATCGATGCGAGCACGCTGACCCCGTATGTCACCTGGGGCACCAACCCCGGCCAGTCGGTCACCCTGGACGATGTGGTGCCCGACCCGGCCGACCTGGGTGATGAGGATGCCCGGGGCAACGCCGAGCGGGCCCTGGAGTACATGGACCTGACCCCGGGCACCCCGATGCGCGAGGTCGCCGTCGACGCGGTCTTCCTCGGCTCGTGCACCAACGGACGGATCGAGGATCTGCGGCTGGCCGCCGAGGTGCTGTCCGGCCGACAGGTCGCCCCGGACGTGCGGATGATGGTGGTGCCCGGCTCCCACGCGGTGCGGCTGCAGGCCGAGGTCGAAGGACTGGACCAGGTCTTCCTGGAGGCCGGCGCCGAGTGGCGCCTGGCGGGGTGCTCGATGTGCCTGGGCATGAACCCCGACCAGCTTGCCCCGACCGAACGGTGCGCCTCCACCTCCAACCGGAACTTCGAGGGCCGACAGGGCGCCCGCTCCCGCACCCATCTGGTGAGCCCCGCGGTCGCGGCAGCTACCGCCATCACCGGTCGCCTGTCCTCCCCCACGGACCTGCCCCCCGCGGGCCCGAGCGGGTCCGCTGGCCGGCCCACCCGGCATACCGCCGGAGGGTCGCAGCAGGAGGTGCCGGCCTGATGGAGACGTTCACCACGCACACCGGCATCGGGGTCCCGCTGCGGCGCAGCAACGTGGACACCGACCAGATCATCCCCGCCCACTGGCTCAAGCGGGTGTCCCGCACCGGCTTTGAGGAGGGGCTGTTCTCCCGTTGGCGCGAGGACCCCAGTTTCGTGCTCAACCAGGAGGCGTATGCCGCAGGGTCGGTGCTGGTGGCCGGGCCGGACTTCGGCACCGGGTCCAGTCGGGAGCACGCCGTGTGGGCGCTGCAGCAGTACGGTTTCCGGGCGGTGATCTCCTCCCGGTTCGGCGACATCTTCCGCGGCAACAGCGGCAAGGGCGGCCTGCTCACCGCCCAGGTCGCTCAACCCGACGTCGAGCTCATCCTCAAGCACCTGGAGAACCACCCCGGTGCCACCGTCACCGTTGACCTGGAGCAGCGCACCGTGGTCGCCGGGGACATCGTCGCGCCCTTCGCGATCGACGACTACGTGGCCTGGCGCCTGCTCAACGGCCTCGACGACATCTCGCTGACGCTGCGGCACGCCGATGACATCACCGCCTACGAGGCCAGCCGCCCGGCCTACAAACCGGTCGTCACGACCGAGACCGGTGCCGCTCCCCGTGCGCCGATTCAGGTCACCACCCGCCCGTCGGGAGACTGACACCGGCCTATGTCCTGCACCCACAGGGCTATCACCCCGGCACTGCAGGACATAGCGGTCACATCACGGACCTGCGGAAGATCAGGCGCCGCGTCCCGTCCAGCCGCGGAGACGCAACGCCTGGACCACCTGGGCCAAGAACCCCGCCTCGTCAACCAGCAAGCCGAGCACGGGGATCTCCAGCGTCAGGTCGTGGGCCAACGCGCGGTCGTTGCGCCGCCGTGCGTCCGCGACCGGGCTCAGCCCCCGGTAGTGCTGGGCACCGTTGATCTCGATGTGGACCCTGTAGTCCTCGAACCAGACGTCCAGATAGACCAACCCCTGGGACGTGCGCCGCACCACCTGCCGTGACGGTTCGGGCAGCCGGTATCGACGGCAGACCCGCGCGAAGTCCAGCTCACCAAGTGCGTGGGCACCGTCGCAGACCAGGGGAACCGCCTCGGCCAGCAGCACACCCCGTCGGTGCCGCTGCGTCCGCTGCCACTGACTGCGCAACCGATCCACCGGCACGATGCGCTGCTGCACCGACATCGCCAGCAGGGTCAGCGCCTGCCGGTCCGACGTCGCCCATCCGGTGGCCCGAAGCACCGCAACCTCCGGCGCGGTGCGTGGCGGATCGGTGTCCAGGACCCGGCCCATCCGCCGCTGTTCATGGACGCGGACCCGGTGCCGGCGACGGGTCCGGCTGCCGCGGGGCACGCTGACGTGCACGATGCTCTCGTCCCAGGAGCGCAGGCCGGCGGCGATCAGGGAGGACGGACCATCCAGGACCGCGCGGGCCCCGGACTCCCACACGGCCGCACACCAGGCGGCCCGGCCGGCCGGCTCCGGCCCCACCAAGCTGACCGTCCGCCGCCCCAGGCGGTGCCACCGTCCGGCCACGGTCTCAGCCCGCACCTGGTCATAGGTCAGTCCCAGCGCATACAGCTCATCGAGGCGCACGACGCCGCCGTGTCGGTCGCCGAGTGCGTGAGCCACCACGGCCCGACGCTGGCGGGGCGCGAGTGCTCGGATGGTCTGCCGTCGGTCCCCCATGGTGAGCCATCGTGACCCACCCAGGCGTTGCCCGTGGAGGACCCTGTGGACAACGCCTGTGTCCTGCATTGCCGGGGTCAGGGCCCTGGCGATGCAGGACACAGCAGGGGCACACAGTGGGCGGCACTTGACGCGGCGGCAAGCAGTTCGGCTACAGTGACCGCAATGGCACGCATGCTCCTCCTCCGACGCCGCAGCGAGACCCCTTAGGTCCGGCCCCTCGCTGCGGAGTCCCTGCTGTCCCCGGACACCCGACAGCCCACCAGCGAGGAAGCACCGCATGACCGTCATCCAGAGCACGCCGTCCACCCCCGTCGCGACCCGCGGCACTGCCGAGGCCCAGCGCAACCCACAACAGCCCAGCGGGATGCCGTTCCACCGGTACACCCCCTACCCCGCCGTCGACCTGCCCGACCGGACCTGGCCGCAGCGCACCATCACCCATGCGCCCCGCTGGTGTGCCGTTGACCTGCGCGACGGCAACCAGGCGCTGATCGACCCGATGACCCCGGACCGCAAGCGGCGGATGTTCGAGTTGCTCGTGCAGATGGGTTACAAGGAGATCGAGGTCGGTTTCCCGGCCGCCAGCCAGACCGACTTCGACTTCGTACGGATGCTCATCGAGGAGGACCTGATCCCCGATGACGTCGTGATCCAGGTGCTGACCCAGGCCCGCGAGCACCTGATCGAGCGCACCTACGAGGCGATCGCCGGGGCCCGGCAGGCCATCGTGCACCTCTACAACTCGACCTCCACGCTGCAGCGACGGGTCGTCTTCCGGGCCAGCGAGGACGAGATCGTCGACATCGCGGTGCAGGGCGCCCGGGTCTGCCGGAAGTACGAGGAGCAGCTGACCAACGACCACCCGGACACCGAGATCTACTACCAGTACTCCCCGGAGTCCTACACCGGCACCGAGCTGGAGTTCGCCGCCCGCATCTGCAACGCCGTGATGGAGGTCTTCGTCCCGACCCCGGACAAGCCGGTCATCATCAATCTGCCGGCGACCGTGGAGATGGCCACCCCCAATGTGTATGCCGACTCCATCGAGTGGATGAACCGTCACCTGAACCACCGTGAGCACGTCATCCTGAGTCTGCACCCGCACAACGACCGCGGGACCGGGGTGGCCGCAGCCGAGCTCGGCTACCTGGCTGGCGCCGACCGGATCGAGGGGTGCCTGTTCGGCAACGGCGAGCGCACCGGCAACGTCT
>CAYVEH010000042.1:0-16739 GCA_964450585.1 uncultured Ornithinimicrobium sp. | reverse complement strand
GCGCTCGGTGACGGCGGCGGCCGGTTCATCCCCGAACAACCCCGCTGCGACAGCGGCTGCGGCATCGATCTGCAGCGTAGCGGTCTGCCGGTAGTACCGGCGGACTAACCGCCACCCAGCCTCGCCAGTGTCCAGCGCCTGCAAGACGGGAGTCCTGACGGAGGCGGGTGTGTTGGCCAGGGCGACCAGATCAGCCACCTCGCCGGGGCCCCAGCCGATGGCGGCGCCGATCTCGGCCCGGGCGAGCTTCTTCGCGCGGGCGCGCCACTTCTCCCGGTGAGTCGCCGACAGCTCTGCCGGGTCGGTGAGGCACTTATCCAGCAGCAGCAGCTTTCCCTGGGCAGCGGTCAGCTCCCGCACCGCGCGCACCAGCAGCCCGTCCAGATGGCACTGGCTCGCGGCTAGCGACTCCACCGCCTCCGTCATCCGCACCGCACGCCTGGCCACCAACGGCGCTTCTGCAGTCTCTGACTGTGCTGCGGAATGTGAGCTCTCGGGTGAATGCTGACCGGCGGTCTGAACTGCTGCAGCGGCTTCTGCCACCCCGGTCAACGTCTCCACAACGTCGTCGGCCAACCCCAGATCCACCATGGCAGCACGAAGGCGGGTCAACGGGGTGTCGACTCGGTCGGGGGAGAGCTCCACCACGACGTGCACGGCATCGGCCGGCCGGTACACACAGGCGGCCGCCGTCGAATCCTGGCCCTCGGGACGCATCACCGAAGGCCACCGCTGTGCCCTCGTCGCGGACGACACCATCCACAGCAGGGAGGCATCGACGTCCTCCGCTCGGCCAGAGGGAGCCGCTTGCTGCCACGTCTCGAGGCGCTCCTCCAGCATCGAGATCGCCATCGTCGACACCCCCTCTCGTCCGCGTCAGTGCGACCGACCACGATCAGTATAGCACAAGTGTTCGATCATGAGCCGGCGCTGATGCTGATGCGAAGGATGCGGAGCACGACCACCGCACCCAGCCCGTTGTGGCAGTCACCGGACGACCGGCCTGCTCAACAGGTGGGTGCCACCGCGGAGGATAGGCAGCAACCATGTCCCCGGGTCCCGTCGGAGCCCGAGGCCCGGGGAGGCGAGGTCAGCTCAGCCGCTCGAGGACGACCGCCATCCCCTGACCGCCACCGACGCACATCGTCTCCAGGCCGAACTGCTTGTCGTGCGTCTGCAAGGCATTGATGAGCGTGGTGCTGATGCGGGCACCGGTGGACCCGAAGGGGTGGCCCAGGGCAATGGCTCCGCCGTGCACGTTCAGCTTGTCGAAGTCCATGCCGAGGTCGTCCGCGCTGGGCAGCACCTGGGCCGCAAACGCCTCGTTGATCTCGTACAGGTCCATGTCCGCGATGCTCATCCCGGCTCGGGAGAGCGCCTGTCGGGATGCCTCGACCGGCCCCAGACCCATGATCTCCGGGGACAACGCGGAGACACCGGTGGAGACGACCCGCGCCAGCGGCGTCAGGCCGAGTTCCTTCGCCTTGGTGTCACTCATGATCACCAGCGCAGCGGCCCCGTCGTTCAGGGCACAGCAGTTGCCTGCGGTGACGGTGCCGTCCTCCCGGAACACCGGGCTCAACTGCGAGACCTTCTCCAGGGTGACCCCCGGTCGCGGTCCGTCATCGGTGCTCACGATGGTGCCGTCCGCCAGGGTCACCGGGGCGATCTCCCGCTCGAAGACGCCGGCGGCGATGGCTGCCTCGGCACGGTTCTGGCTGGTCACGCCCCACTCGTCCTGCCGCTGACGGGACACGCCCCGGCAGGTGGCGACGTTCTCTGCGGTCTGCCCCATCGCCAGGTAGACGTCCGGCAGCAGCCCCTCCTCACGAGGGTCGGTCCAGGTCTGGTTGCTCTCGGCGATCCGGGCACTCCGGTCGATCGCGTCGGCGAACTTCGGGTTCTGCCACTCGGCCTTGCTGCCACCGGCTCCGGCGAAGTCGACATACCGGGACACCGCCTCGACACCGGCACTGACGAAGATGTCCCCCTCGCCGGCACGGATCGCGTGCAGCGCCATCCGGGTCGTCTGCACGGAGGAAGCACAGAACCGGTTGATGGTCGCCCCCGGCACGCCGTCCAGGCCCAGCAGCACGGCCACCACTCGCGCCATGTTGCTGCCGTGCTCCCCCCACGGCTCGGCGCACCCCAGGTAGAGGTCGTCGATCGTCGTCGGGTCCACCTCGGGGACCTGGTCCAGAGCGGCCCGGATCGCGGTGACTGCGAGGTCGTCGGGGCGGGCGCTGATGAGCGATCCCTTGAACGCCCGTCCGATCGGGGTGCGGGCGGCGGCGACGATGACGGCCTCGGGCATGGTTCCTCCTGTGAGTCGGTGAGGTTGAGTCTAGGAGCCAGGGCCGTCCGGGGCCGCATCGGTCTGCCATCAGGTGGAACGAGGCTCGTATGCCGTGCCCGGCCCGCGCTCCGGGTCGGCACCGGCCGCTGTGCGCCGGCAGGGACCGGACCGGTTGGTCATTGGTGGCCGGGTCCTTCAGGTCGAGCATGAGCCTCTGGTGAGCCTCCGGTCTCGTAGACGTCCGGGGTGCCGTCCTGGTCCGTGTCGACGGAGTCCACGGCCGCCACCGCCGCATAGTGCTTGTTCCGGGCGGTCAGGACGGTGGAGCCCAGGACGGCCGCGAGCAGTGAGGCGAGGAAGATGCCGACCTTGGCATGGTCACCTAGCTCGGTGCCGATCCCGAAGCTGAGCTCGGTGACTAACAGGGACACGGTGAAGCCGATGCCGGCGAGCCCGGCCACGCCCGCGACATCGATCCACCGCAGGGAAGGATCGAGGTGGGAGCGGGTCAACCGGGTCACCAGATAGGTCGTCCCGGTGATGCCGATGATCTTGCCGACGACCAGGCCGACCACGATGCCGATGGTCACCGGGGAGCTGAGCGCCGCCTGCAGGCCCTCGAGGCCACCGATCGCCACACCGGCCGAGAAGAACGCGAACACCGGCACGGCGAAACCGGCGGACAGCGGGCGGAGCCGGTGCTCGAAGAGTTCGGCGAGACCGTGGTCATCCTCCCCGGCCGGTTCCCCCCGATCCGGCCGAAGCCGGGCCGGGACGGTGAACCCGAGGACCACGCCGGCGATGGTGGCGTGCAGGCCGGAGGCATGGACCAGGGCCCAGAAGACGATGCCGATCGGTAGGAGGAGGAGCCAGGCGGGGAGGCGTTTCACCCGGAACAACGGCCGCCGGCGTCGGGCCAGCAGTGCGTAGGCCGCCAGCGGGATCAGCGACCACAACAGCATGGTGAGGCTGATGCCGGAGGAGTAGACGAAGGCGATGATCAGGATGGCGATGAGGTCGTCGACTACGGCCAGCGTCAGCAGGAAGATGCGCAGTGCTGGTGGCAGGTGGGAGCCGATGATGGCCAGCACGGCGACGGCAAAGGCGATGTCGGTCGCGGTCGGAATCGCCCAACCCTGGTGGGCCTCGGGACTGTTCCAGGTGATCGCCAGGTAGGTGAGCGCGGGGACGGCGACACCCCCGAAGGCCGCTGCCACGGGCACGATGGCGCGATCCACCCGTCGAAGGTCACCGATCATGATCTCGCGTTTGAGCTCCAGGCCGACCATGAAGAAGAAGATGGCCAGCAGGCCGTCGGCCGCCCAGGTGCCCAGGCTGAGCTGGAGGTGCCAGGGCTGGTAACCGATCTGGATGTCTCGGATTTTGAAGTAGCTGTCGGCGACAGGGGAGTTGGCCCAGACGATCGCGATCAGCGCGGCGCCAACCAGCAGGAGACCCCCGACGGTCTCTCGACGGAGGAGCTGGCCGATCCGTTGGACCTCGGAGTGGCTGCCACGGCCCAGCGTGGTGCGGGCCGGGCTAGCTGGTGACGGGCGGGTGACGGCCCGGCTGCTGGCGTGGTTCGGAGGAGGGTCCGGTGTGTCGGACGGGCGGTGCGAGGGGCTGGGCATCGGTATCTCCTGGCGCGTCAATAGGACGCCGACCAGACTTCCCGGCACACCCTTGCCCGGTCACTGTAACGGTTGCGGCGGCTCCGGCGCCCCCTGCTGATCGGGGCCGGGTTCGTCGCGGTCTGCCTCCTGGTCAGGGTCGGCGTGCTCGTCGCGGTCTGCCTCCTGGTCAGGGTCGGCGTGCTCGTCGCGGTCTGCCTCCTGGTCAGGGTCGTCGTCCGAATCCGGGTGCCGGTGGCGACGCAGCAGCTGCGCCCAACGCCCCCGCTCGCTGCGGGTGCGCCCATCCACATCGACGGCGCTGACCTCGCTACCCGGGTCCAGCACAGCCCGCTCGGCGGCCTCGGCCAGCGGCTCGACATGCTCCCCACGGCGGTGATCCGGGGTGCGGCCGGTGTCCAGGGTCTGCAGACCCAGGGCATCCACCACACTGGGCAACAGCGCCGCTGCCGCCCGCGCGTAACCCGCGGAGGACGGATGCAGCCCGTCCGCGCTGAACATCTGCTGGGGCGAGGCCCGGAAGGTCGGCCCGAGCAGGTCACCGGTGGAGACCGTGCGGCCACCCGCCTCGACGACAGCCACCGTCTGCGCCGCGGCCAGGTCCCGGCTCCAGCGTTGCACGAGGGCCCGCAACGGCTGCGGGATCGGCCGCACCGTGCCCAGGTCAGGACAGGTGCCCACCACAACCTCGGCGCTTCGCTCCACCAACCGGGTCACGGTCTCGCTGAGCGCCCGCACCGAGATCGCGCGGTCGAGGCGTTCCTTGACGTCGTTGGCGCCGATCATGATGATCGCCACATCCGGCTCCGGCATCTCCCGCAGACCACGGTCCAGCTGACCGAGCAACTGTGGTGAGGTCGCCCCACTGCGCGACACATTGCGTAGCTCGACCGGGCGCCCGCTCAACGCCGCCACCCCGGTGGCCACGATCGCCCCGATCGCCTCCTCGGGGCGGCTGGCCCCGACGCCGGCGGCGGTGCTGTCACCCAGGATCAGGATGCGGTGTGCCTCACCGACCCCGGCCCCATAGGTGCCGTCGCGCACCTGCGGCTCCCCGGGACCGTCACCAATGACCCGCTTGGCGATCTGCACCTCCGCCTGGAGCAGGGCCCACCCGAACAGTCCCGCCGCGGCCACCCCGCCACCACCGTAGGCGGCGGCTGCCGCGACGCGACGCGCCCTTGAGGCCCGGCTCATCAGGTCACGACCCCCTCTGTCGGTGCGCAGCGAGCAGCCGTAGCCCCTCATCGAGACTGATGCGGGGGGTCCAGTCCAGCAACTGCCGGGTATGCCGTTGATCGAACCAGTGCGCCGTCGACAGCTGCTCGGCCAGGAACCGGGTCAACGGGGGCTCGGTGATCTCGGGCACGCCCGGGGTGAGCCGAGACAGGAGCATCGCACCCTCGACCGCGGCGCCCGCAGCCCACGCCACCCCAGCCGGGATGTGCCGGTGCGGGGGCGGTGCCCCACCGGCACGGCAGATGTCAGCGATCAGCTCACCGATCGGCCGCGGCTCCCCGTTGGTCACCACCAGGGCGTGCCCCCGGACGGTCTCGGCTCGGCGCAGGGCAGCGACGGTGGCCTCGGCGGCATTGGTCACGTAGGTGGTGTCGACCAGGCTGGTGCCGCGACCGAGGACCGGCAACCGCCCGGCCTGCGCGCGCTGCAGGATCCGCCCGATCAACTGGGTGTCACCGGGGCCCCACACCAGGTGCGGGCGGAGGGCGGTCACCATCAGCTCCGGCCCATCTGCCGCGAGCGCCAACTGCTCGGCGGCGGCCTTGCTGCGCGCATAGTTTCCCCGGGCTCGCTGCGGGTCGGCCGGACCGGCCGCCACCCCGGCCAGCGAGGAGCCCGCGTGGGCGACGGATGGCGAGGAGACCTGCACAAACCGGGTCACCGACCCGGTCCGTGCCGCCTCCACCAACCCCCGGGTGCCCTCGATGTTGGTCCGTCGGTACTCCTCCCACGGGCCGATGACATCGACCTTCGCGGCGAGGTGCACGACCGCGTCCTGCCCGGCGACGGCCTGCTGCTGGATCCTCGGGTCGGTGATGTCCCCGAGCACCTCCCGGTACGGGGCCCCCGAGGGGCGCCGCTGCAGCACGGTCACCTCGGCACCACCTGCGGCCAGCGTGTCGGCTACCGCACGCCCCAGCATCCCGCTCGCGCCGGTCACCAGGACACGCATCAGTGACCTCGCCGGCTCGGAGCCCGTGGATGGTCGCCGAAGACCTCCCGGGCCACACTGCGTCCGTGCAGCAGGCCGGTGGCCCACCGGGCCAGTGCGGTGCGGTCCACCTTGGCAGCATGCCGTATGTCGACCGGTAGCCAGTCCTTGCGCAGCACCGCAGCCACCGGGACCCCCGCGGTCGCCCGCACCTGCGCCGCGATCGGGTGCGGCACCTGGGTGTCCTGCCGTCCCCGGTGAGTTGTCGGCGCTCCCTCGGGCACGACAATCGCCACCACCTGCTGGGTGCCGGCCGGCCCCACGCCCACCACCGCGGAGCGCCGCACTCCGGGCACGGTGTCGATGGCCTGCTCCACGGCATACGGGGCCACCGGGCCGGCCGGTGTGGTGATGACGTGGCTGCGTCGGCCCTGCACCCACAGCCGGCCCTGGTCGTCTAGGTGACCCACGTCGCCGGTGCGGTGCCAGCCGGCCGGGCGGGCGGTGGCGTGCTGGGTGCCCCAGAGGCGGTCGTAACGGTCCTTCACGTGCGGCGCCGACACGACGATCTCGCCCAGCACCCCGGGGGCCGTCACCAGCTCCTCGGCCGGGGTGCCGTCCGGGCCGAGTGCCGCGATGCCCACCGTCACCCCGGGCAGCGGCGCCCCGACGCAGACACCGCCCTGGGCGTCGGCTGGGTCGGTCTCGACCAGGGTGGTCGGGTCCAGGGTCGCGATGGGTAGTGCCTCGGTCATGCCATAGGGGGTGTGGGTGGCCGCGTTCGGCAGCAGCACCTTGAGGCGGCGCAGCAACTCGGTCGGCACCGGGGCACCGGCGGAGAGCAGCAGTTGTGGTCGCTGCAGTTCGGTGCGCTGCTGGGCGGTCAGTTCCCCGGCGGTAGCCACCACGTGGGCCAGGGCGGCGGGGGAGGCGAACACGATGCTGGCCGCCACCGCCTGCACCGCATCGGCCAGGGCAGCCGCGGTGAGGGTGTCCGGAGCGGTGACGTCCATGTCCGGCACCGCGGAGGTCAACCCCAACGCCGGGCCGTAGAGGGCAAACGGTGCGAACGCGGCCACGAACCGCCCACCCGGGGTCAGCTCGAAGGCCTCCCGCAGCAGCGCCACCTGGGCCCCCACCTGGCGGCGGGTGTAGACGACACCCTTGGGTGGACCGGTCGCACCGGAGGTGAACAGGACCGCGCCGTCGCGGTCCAGATCGTCCTCGGCGTCCACCAGGTCCTGCTCAGCCCACGGGTGACTGCGCCCCTCAGCGATCAGGGCGGTGACGTCCTCGGCCCCGAACCGGATCCACTGCCCCGGGATGCCGCTGGCCACCACCAGCGCCCGAGCGGCCGGGAACCCGATCACCTGGTCCGGGGCCGCCCCGCGCAGCGCCGCACCCAACCGTCGACGACCCAGTCCGGCGTCCGCGATGACTGCGACCGCCCCGAGTCGCCACACGGCATACAGCACGGTGGTCAGGTCGATGCCGGGACGGACCAGCAGCGCCACCCGGTGACCGCGTCGCACCCCCCGAGCGTGCAGCCCACGGGCCAGGCCCTCCACCCGCTCGGCGAGGGCGGCGAAGGTGATGTGACCACCCTGGCCGGTCAGCTCCACGATGGCGGCGCGGTCCGGGGCGCTGACATCGACCCGGATCGGCACGCTCAGGCCGGCCGGGTCTGCGCCGGGCTTCGGGGCTCCCGGCGCCGGCGTGTGCCGACCCGGGGTGCCCTGTGCTGGGGTGTTCTGCGCTGGGCTGTCCTGCTCTGGGGAGCTCTGCGCGGGGCTGCTCTGCTGTGGGCTGTCCGGTCCCGTCGGGTGCGTGGTCAGCCAGTCCCAGATGAGGTCCACCCCCTCGGGACGCTCCTCCAGGGGCAGGTGGGAGGCGCGTGGATAGACATGCACATCCGCGTGCGGGAGCCGGTGGTGCAGGTCGGTCAGGTAGCGCGCGGAGAAGACCGGGTCGGTCAGCCCCCACAGCAACAGCGCCGGCACGTCGGCCAACGCGTCCAATCCCTCGGAAATGCCGGTCAGCGTCGCGTGGCTCGGATGACGCGGTGACAGCGGGATATCTGCGACGAAGTCCCGGACCGCCACCCGCTGACCGGCACCGTCATAGGGGGCGGCGAACGCATCGCGCACCGGCTTGGGCAGCGGCGGCCACGCGGTGGCGGTGGCCGCCCGGACGAATCCGGGCGTGCGGTGGGTCACCAGCCCCAGGAGCGGCGCCGTGCGCACCGCGGCGATCGCCGCCGGCACCGGGGAGCCCTCCGGCTGGTGCACTGCGGTGTTGGTCAGCACCACCGAGGCCAACTGCTCACGGTGTGCCAGGGCCCAGCCGAGACTGATCGGGCCACCCCAGTCGTGGGCCAGGATGCTGATCGGCCCGGACAGGCCCAGCGCGTCGGTCAGCGCGGACAGGTCAGCGACCCGCTGCGCCAGGGTGCGCGGCGAGGCGGTGCGCTCCGAGTAGCCCATCCCCAGGTGGTCGACCGCGATCACGCGCCAGCCCGCGGGCGCGCTGGCCAGCACCCGCCGCCACAGGTAGGACCAGGTGGGGTTGCCGTGCACGCACAACAGCGTCTGGTGCACCGACTCACCGGCAGCCGCACGGGCCGGTCCGTTGTCCAGCAGGTGCCAGCTGCGCACCACGCCCTCGGCATCGGGAGCCTGCACCGTCCGGGACCAGGCCGGGTCCACCCCCGGCAGGTCCGCTGGCAGAGGCGACCCGGTAGTCACCAGGTCAGTTCCAGGCAGGTCATGTTCAGCCCCGAGCCGATGCCCATCATCAGCACCCGGTCACCGGGGGTCAGCCGCTCCACCTGCTTGGCCAGGGTGACCGCGACCGCGGCCGGCCCGATGTTGCCGAAGGTCGGGAAGGTCAGCGGAATCCGCTCGGTGGGCAGCCCCAGCACCTCGGCAGTGCGCCCGGTGTGCACCGTGGAGACCTGGTGCACCACGTAGCAGTCCATATCGGCCCAGTCGAAGTCGGACTTGGCGTCCTCCCACAGGTCGCCGGCCAGCCGCATCCCGGCCAGCAGCAGCCCCTTGGTGTCGGTGCTCATCTTCTCGTAGTCACCGACGCACAACTGGTGGTGTTCGGTGGCGGCCCGCGAGGCCCCGCCGATGATCCGGTGACCCTCGGGGTGGTCGCTGGCTCGACCCAGCACCATCGCGGCGGCCCCCGAGCCCAGGGTGAGGGTGGCGAACTCGTTCTGTAGGTCCTCGGCGGTGGCCTCCGGGCTGGACAGCCGCGCCAACGCGCTCTCCTGCGCCGCCCGGGACCCCTCCCCGTCGACGATCACCGCATAGTCGATCTGCCCGGCGTCGATCATCGTGGCGGCCAGCTGCATGCCGTTGACGAACCCCAGGCAGGCATTGGTCAGGTCGAAGTTCAGGCAACTGGACGGCAGCCCCAGCTCAGCGTGGATCTTCACCGCGATGGAGGGCTCCAGGTGCTCCCGGCTGACCGAGGTGTTCACCATCAACCCGATCCGTGCCGGGTCCACGCCGGCCTCGGCGATCGCCTTGGCACCGGCCTCGATCGCCCCGTCCACGAAGGTGGTGCCCTCCTGCCACCACCGGCGCTCCCGGATCCCGGCGAGGCGGGCCAGCATGCCCGGTCGCATCCGGGTGCGCTCGTAGGTCTGGGCCAACCGTGCATCGAACTCCGCCGACGTCACCACGACTGGCGCGTCAACGGCCGTGACGGACAACACGGCCGTGTCGTGGTGCCGGAAGATGGTGTTGCCGTTCATGGAACCTCGGGGCTCTGCGAGTCGTCAATCAGTTGGATCAATAAGAACACAGCACCTGCTGTGGATGTGAAATCATGGGTGCTCAAGGCACCCGAGAGTGCCGCACCGGAGGGAAGGCAAACAGATGCGTAGGAACACCACTACCTGGGGGATGATCGCCGCGAGCGGGGCCCTGGTGCTCACCCTGGCTGCGTGCGGGGACGACTCCCCCGAGGTCGAGGAGCCGGACACCAATACCCAGGCCGAGAGCGACAGCGACGCCGCCAGTGAGACGGAGGCAGCCGACGCCGGTGCCGAGACCGAGGACAGCGACGCCGGGCCCGACACGGGTGCCGCGACCGAGGGCGCCGACGACGGCAGCCAGACCGAGGGCGCCGAGGAGGACGCCGCAGGCGGCGAGGGCGACGGGGGCCAGGGCGGCGAGGCCGCGGCCGGTACCGAGGTCCCGCCGAAGGAGTTCATTGCCCAGCTGAAGAGCCCGGGCATGGAGAACATGACCTCGTTCACGCTGGACATGGACATGCAGATGGAGGGCCAGGCCGTCACCATGGTCGGCAAGGCCGACATGAGCGGCGACGCCCCCGCGATGGACATCAACATGGAGGTGCCCGGCGCCGGGTCCATCGCCATGATCCTGGTGGACGGGACCGCCTACATGTCGATGCCGGGGGTCACCGAGGAGGGCCAGTTCGTCCAGCTGCCCCTGGAGCAGGTGCTCGGTGAGGACGCCTCGGAGCTCACCAACCAGGTCGACATGACCTCCCAGTGGGACGAGTGGGAGACCGGGGCCCAGAAGATCACCTTCGTCGGGGCCGAGGACATCGACGGTGAGTCGCTGAACCACTACGAGCTGCTGCTGGACACCACGGCGCTGGAGAGCCAGGACGCCGCGGGTCTGCCCAAGGAGCTCACCTACGACGTGTGGCTGGACGACCAGAACTACATGCGTCAGGTCTCCTTCGAGGTGCAGGGTGCCGAGACGGTCATGAAGATGGATGACTGGGGCCAGCCGATGGACATCACGGCGCCGGACCCCTCCTCCATCGTCGAGATGCCGGGTATGCCGACCACCAGCCCGTGAGGCCCGGGTCGGGTTACTCCTGGCCCGCCGGATGACCCCCTGGACCGCCCCCGCGACCGACTGGTCGCGGGGGCGGTCCCGTGCTGGGGACCGTTGGCCGCAGACCGTGTCCGGCGGGCTGTGCTGCGCCCGCTCCGGTACCGTGTCCCTGCGTGCCGCACACGCCAGCTCGCGGGCTGGCGGAGCGTCAACTCGCGAGTAGTTGGCGCACCATGACACCGTGCGAAGGGCACGCCCGAGCCCGGACCCGCGCCCGACCGACTTGGAGACCGATTGTTCTCTCGTATTGCCATCGTCAACCGAGGTGAGGCCGCGGTCCGGCTCATCCACGCAGTGCGGGATCACAACGCGGCAGGCGGCCCACCGGTGCAGACGGCCGCGCTGTACACCGACGCCGACCGCACCGCGATGTTCGTCCGCGAGGCGGACCTGGCGTACTGCCTGGGTGCTGCCGCAGACCGGCCCTACCTCGACCTGGCGGTGCTGGAACGGGCGCTGGTCGACACCCAGGCCGATGCGGTCTGGGTCGGCTGGGGGTTCGTGGCCGAGGACCCCGCCTTCGTGGACCTGTGCGACCGGCTCGGGGTCACCTTCATCGGCCCCAGCGCGGAGGCGATGCGCCGCCTCGGGGACAAGATCGGCTCCAAGCTGCTGGCCGAGGAGGTCGGCGTCCCGGTGGCACCGTGGAGCCGCGGCGGCCTGGACACCCTGGAGGAGGCGCTCGCGGCGGCCGAGGAGATCGGCTACCCGCTGATGCTGAAGGCCAGCGCCGGCGGCGGTGGCCGCGGCATCCGCAAGGTCGCCAGCGCCACCGAACTCACCGAGGTCTTCCAGCGCACCCGGGATGAGGCCCAGCGGGCGTTCGGCAGCTCCGTGGTCTTCCTGGAGAGCCTGGTCACCGGAGCCCGGCACGTCGAGGTGCAGGTGATCGCCGACGGGCACGGCACGGCGTGGGCCATCGGCGTGCGGGACTGCTCGGTGCAGCGACGCAATCAGAAGATCATCGAGGAGTCCGCCTCCCCGCTGCTGACCCCGGAGCAGGCCCAGCACCTCAAGGAGGCCGCGGAGCGTCTGGTGCTGGCCGTCGGCTACCAGGGGGCGGGCACGGTGGAGTTTCTGTACCACCCACCCAGCCAGCAGTTCGCCTTCCTGGAGGTCAACACCCGGCTGCAGGTGGAGCACCCGATCACCGAGTCCACCACCGGGGTAGACCTGGTGCGTGCCCAGTTGCACGTCGCGGCCGGGGGGCGGCTGGAGGGGGAGCGGCCCCAGGAGCGTGGGCATGCCATCGAGGCCCGGCTGAACGCCGAGGACCCGGACCGAGACTTCGCCCCGGCGCCCGGGCGGATCACCTTGCTGGAGTTCCCGACCGGGCCGGGCATCCGGGTCGACACGGGGGTCGGTGAGGGCGACAGCATCCCGGCCGACTTCGACTCGATGATCGCCAAGATCATCGCCCACGGCCGCACCCGCGCCGAGGCGCTGGCCCGGCTGCGTCGTGCGGTCGGGGAGACCACGGTGGTCATCGAGGGCGGTGCCACCAACAAGAGTTTCGTGCTCCAACTGCTGCGCGAGCCGGCCGTCGTCGGGCCGGGCACCGGCGCCACGGAGGACAGCGGCACCAGGGAGGACACCGGGGGCACGGACCGCGCAGCCCACCCGGCGGCTCCGGGCAACAAGGCCGAGTGGGCGGACACCGGGTGGATCGACCGGACCCGCGCCGGCGGCGGACTCATCACCCACCAGCACTCCGGCATCGCGCTGGTCCAGGCCGGTATCGACGCCTACCTGGACCAGTTGCAGGTCGAGGTAAGCCGCCTGCTGGAGACCGCCCGCGGCGGCCGACCCCAAGTGCAGCACCAGGTGGGCCGACCCGTCGACCTGAAACTGCGGGGCGTGACCTACCAGGTCACCGCGGTGCAGACCGGGCCACGACGCTTCCAGGTCACCGTCGCCGGGGCCGGGCAGCAGCACACCGTCGACGCCACCACGGAGCGGCTCGGCCCGTTCCACGGCCGGTTGACCGTCAACGGCCGTCGGCACCGAATCGTCAGCGCCATCCACGGACCCACCCACCTGGTCGAGGTCGATGAGGTCATCCACCGGGTCAGCCGCGATGAGGGCGGGATCCTGCGAGCCCCGTCCCCGGCGCTGGTGGTGGCGACCCCGGTCGCCGTCGGCGACGAGGTCGCGGCTGGGGCCCAGGTATTGGTCCTGGAGGCGATGAAGATGGAGACCGTCATCCAGGCGCCCTTCCCGGCCCGGGTGCGCGAGTTGCTGGTGCGCACCGGCAGCCAGGTGGAGACCGGGGCGCCGCTGGTGCGTCTGGAGCCCACCGGAGACGGCGGCGAGGAGGCGAGCACCGCCACCCAGCAGGGCCCCGACCTGGACCTGCCCGCAGAGCCGGAGGTGCCCTCGCTGCGGGAGCGGGCGGACGGCATACAGGCCGCGTTGTTGTCCCGGGTGCTGGGCTATGACCCGCCGCTGGAGGACGGCCAGGACCCGCTGAGCGAGTACCTGGAGGTGCGTGCCCAGCTGCGGGCCCGCGGCACGGACCTGCTCGAGGGCGAGATGGACCTGTTGGCCACCTTCGCCGACCTGGCCGAGCTGAGCCGCAACCGTCCCAGCGAGGCCGAGGAACGCACCGAGCTACGGGTGCACAGCCCCCGGGAGCACTTCCACACGTACCTGCACAGCCTGGATGTGGAGCGTGACGCGCTCCCGGAGACCTTCAGCGAGCGGCTGCGCCAGGTGCTGTCCCGCTACGGGGTCTCCAGCCTGGAGCGCAGCACCGCCCTGGAGGACGCGGTCTTCCGGGTGTTCCTGGCCCAGCAGCGCACGGCCAAGGACCTGCAGGTGGTGACGGCGCTGCTGCAGGCCTGGCTCGCCGAGCCGCCACCGCCCAACGGGCAGGCCACCGAGGCCCGGGCGGTGCTGGAGCGGTTGGTCCGCGCCACCCAGTTGCGGCACCCGGTGATCGGCGACATGGCCCGCAGCATCCGGTTCCGCTGGTTCGACCAGCAGATGGTTGACGCCGTCCGGGCTGAGTCACTGGCCGGTCTGGCCGAGGAGGTCGCCGCGCTGGCCGAGACCGAGGACGCGCCCGACCGGGCAGCCCGGATCGAGGCGATCGTGGCGATCCCGGTCCAGATCGCCGGCATCCTCTCCGACCGCTTGGAGCAGGGCGTGCCCCGGTGGGAGCCCCTGTTGGAGGTGCTGGTGCGTCGGCACTACCGGGAGTTCGACCTGCACGACGTGCAGCGACTCACCGCCGCCGACCGGGAGCTGGTCCTGGCGGACTACGTGCTCGATGAGCGACCCACCCGCCTGATCACCACCGTGGGGACCCTGGCCGAGCTCTCCGACCCGGACTCGGCGCTGGTCGGGGCACTGACCGAGCAGGTCACCGCCGGCCGGGGGCTCGGCGAGGTGGTCATGGACCTGTACCTGCGCTGGCCGGACATGCCGGAGGACTCCGAGGAGGCCAGTCAGCGCCTGGCGCATGTGCTGGCCCGCCTCGACTTCGCCCCGCAGTGCCGTCGGGTCGCCGTCGGTGGCTGCCCGGGCGGTGGACGCGAGGTCGACTACCTGACGTTCCGACCGGATGGCACCGGCGGCACCCGTGAGGACGTCCTGGTGCGTGGTGTGCACCCGATGGTCGGACGCCGGCTGGACCTGTGGCGGCTGCGCGAGTTCGAGATCACCCGGATCGAGGCGCCCGACGACGTGCTGCTTTATGAGTGTGTCGCCCCGACCAATCCCGCGGACCGGCGCCTGGTGGCGCTGGCCCAGGTCCGGCAACTGTCCGTGATCCGGGACGAGGACGGTGCCGTGGTGAGCATCCCGCAGGGAGAGCGTGCCGTGGAGAGCTGCCTGGAGGCCATTCGCCGGGCGCGTACCGCCCGCGGCGCCGAGGGCGTGCAGCTGGACACCAACCACGTCTGGGTGCAGGTCTGGCCGGTGATCGACGCCGCCCCGGCCGAGCTGGCCGCGCTGCAGCACAAGATCACACCACTGACCGAGCGAGCCGGTCTGGAGGAGGTCGTCGCCCAGGGCCGAGTGGCCCGCGCCGACGGCCCTCCGGTGCCGATGGCCATCCGGTTCCATGCCAAGTCCGGCGCCGGCGTGGTGGCCTCCTTCGATGAGCCACCCACCGAGCCGTTGCAGCCGATGGACGACTACGCCGGCAAGGTGCTGCGGTCCCGACGGCGCGGCCTGGTCTACCCGTATGAGCTGGCGGATGCGCTGACCGGCGCCCGAGGACGGCTCACCGAACATGACCTGGACGCCCACGGGCGGCTCGTGCCGGTGGACCGCGCGCCGGGCCTGAACCGGGCCGGGATCATCGTGGCCGTGGTCAGCACCCCCACTGACCTGCACCCCGAAGGCATCACCCGGGTCGTGCTGTGCGGGGACCCCACCAAGTCACTGGGGTCGCTGGCCGAGCCGGAGTGCACCCGGGTCATCGCCGCGCTGGACCTGGCCGAGGAGCTCGGGGTGCCGGTGGAGTGGTACGCCCTGTCGGCCGGCGCCCGGATCTCCATGGACACCGGCACCGAGAACATGGACTGGGTGGCCGCCGCGCTCAAGCGGATCGTGGAGTTCACCCAGGCCGGGGGCGAGATCAATGTGGTGGTCGCCGGCATCAATGTCGGGGCCCAGCCCTACTGGAACGCTGAGGCGACCATGCTGATGCACACCAAGGGCATCCTGGTGATGACCCCGGACAGCGCGATGGTGCTCACCGGCAAGCAGTCGCTGGACTTCTCCGGTGGTGTCTCGGCCGAGGACAACTACGGCATCGGCGGGTATGACCGGGTGATGGGTCCCAACGGGCAGGCGCAGTACTGGGCGCATGACCTGGCCGGAGCCGTCGGGGTGCTCATGGCGCACTACGAGCACACCTACACCGCCCCGGGTGAGCCCGGCCCACGCCGCGCCCAGACCAGCGACCCGGCGGACCGGGACATCACGGCATACCCCCACCAGCACCCGGCGGCGCCGGACTTCACCACGGTGGGCGACATCTTCTCGGCCGAGAAGAACCCGGACCGCAAGAAGCCGTTCGACATTCGCACGGTGATGGCGGCGCTGGTCGACCAGGACCACCCGACCCTGGAGCGCTGGGCGGGGATGGCCGACGCCGACACCGCAGTGGTGCAGGACGCGCACATCGGCGGTCACCCGGTGGCGCTGATCGGCATCGAGTCCCGGCCGGTGCCGCGCCACGGGTTCCCGCCCACGGACGGGCCGGACACCTACACCGCGGGCACGCTCTTCCCGCGCTCGTCCAAGAAGGCTGCTCGGGCGATCAACGCGGCCAGCGGCAACCGGCCCCTGGTGGTGCTGGCCAACCTGTCCGGCTTCGACGGGTCCCCGGACTCGATGCGGCACCTGCAGCTGGAGTACGGCGCCGAGATCGGGCGGGCCATCGTCAACTTCGACGGGCCGATCGTCTTCTGTGTGATCTCCCGCTATCACGGCGGGGCCTTCGTGGTCTTCTCCAAGCGGCTCAACCCGCAGATGACGGTGCTGGCCATCGAGGGGTCGTTTGCCTCCGTGCTCGGCGGCGCGCCCGCGGCCGCCGTGGTCTTCGCCGGAGAGGTGGAGAAACGCGCCGCCGCCAGTCCCGAGGTGACCCAGCTGCAGGAGCGGATCAACGCGGCCCCGCAACAGGAGCGGGCTGCGCTGATGGTGGAGCTGGCCGACGTCCGGGCCGGGTTGCGCTCGGAGAAGATCAGCGAGATCGCCGCCGAGTTCGACAGCGTGCACAACATCCACCGGGCGGTGCGGGTGGG
>CAYVEH010000041.1:0-17023 GCA_964450585.1 uncultured Ornithinimicrobium sp. | reverse complement strand
TCGCCATCCCCAGCACCTGCCACGGGGCCAACGTCTGGGAGAGCACCAGCAACCCAGCCAGGGCGGCCGCGGCCGGCTCCAGGCTGAGCAGCACCCCGAAGACGCCCGCCGAGAGCCGCCGCAAGGCCAGCAGCTCTAAGGAGTAGGGAATCGCTGAGGACAGTAGCGCGATCCCCAGACCACGCATCAGCACCTCACCGCCCAGCAACGAGGTGCCCGCCTGAAGGATGCCCACCGGCAGCATCGCGACGGCGGCAATCGCGAGGGTGATCGCCATTCCATCGAGGCCCTCGAAACGGGTCCCGGTGCGTCCACTGAGCACGATGTAGGCAGCCCAAAACGCCCCGGCCGAGGCGGCAAGGGCGATGCCCACGAGGTCCATCTGTGCCCACGGCACGGTCAGCGCCTCGGAGATCAGGAGCACCCCGGTCATCGCCAGCACGACCGCCAACGCGTCGCGCAGCCGGCGGGACGTGGCGGCGGCCAGCAGCAGCGGGCCCAGGAACTCGATGGTGACCGCAACACCGATCGGCAGCCGCTCCAGGGAGGCGTAGAAGCAGAGGTTCATCGCCGTCAGCGCACCGGCGAAGAGCGTCGCTGTCCCCCAGTCCTGCGGGCTGCGCCCACGCCACCGGGGCCGGACGAGGGCCAGCATGATAACCGCGGCCAGGACCATCCGCAGGAGCACGGAGCCGGCCACACCGACCAACGGCAGCAAGGTCGCCGCCAGCGCACCGCCGAACTGCACGGACAGCACGGCGATCAGCACCAGCCCGACCGGGTGGCGCTGCAGGGTGGCGGTCAACCCACCGCCAGGGTTGCGGGTCGAGCCAGTCACCATCCGCGGGCACGCCACTGCCCGAGGTGCTCTCGTTCGGCGCCCAAGGTGGTGCTGTCGCCGTGACCGGGGTGCACCACAGTGTCGTCGGCAAACACCCCGAAGACCCGGTTCTCCAGGTCGTCCATGAGCGAGGTGAAGGCCCCCGCATCGGGCGTCTTGCCCGGCCCCCCAGGGAAGAGGCTGTCGCCGGTGAACAGGTGGACCCTACCGGTGTCCTGTCGGAGGACGAGGGCGACCGAGCCGGGGGTGTGACCACGCAGCCCAATCACCTCCAGGACCAGTTCGCCGAGGCGGAGCCGGTCCTGGTGCGCCAACTCCACCTCCGGCGCCACCGGTAGCGCTGCCGCATCAGCGGCCCCGGCCGACGTGCGTGGTGCATACCGCGCGACCAGGTCGGCCAGGGCCCGGTGGTGATCCCAGTGCTGGTGCGTGGTGACCAGCACGTCAAGCCGACCGGTGCCGGACTCCACGAGCTCGATCAGTCGTTCCGGCTCGGCCGCGGCATCCACCAAGAGCTGCTCACCGGTGCGTTGGCAGGTGATCAGGTAGGCGTTGTTGTCCATCTCGGACACGCTCAGCTTGCGCACGGTGGCTGTCCCCAGTTCATCGACCCACGCGGGGCCGCCGGGTTCCACGTGGGCGCGCTCGACGAGGTGCTCGGTCATGTGGCCGAGTGTAGGCCGCCTCCGCGCCCGGTCAGATGGCGATCGGGGCTTCCGTCGGGCGCACCGGGAACGGGAGCGTCGTGTCGCCGGTGAGGAAACGATCGACGGCGGCTGCGCAGGCACGGCCCTCGGCGATGGCCCAGACGATGAGTGACTGACCGCGGCCGGCGTCGCCGGCGACAAAGACCCCTGGGAGGCCGGTGGCGTACTGGTCGTCGCGCACGAACGTGCCCCGCGCCGTAGTTCGCAGGGATGCACCGGTGGCCACGACCGGATCCGGTCCGGTGAAGCCGAGGGCGACGAGGACCAGGTCGGCGGGGATGGTGCGCTCGGTGCCGGCGTAGGCGTCGAACCTGCCGTCGATGCGCTGCCCGTCGACGATGTGGACCCCGGTCACCGCGCCGCCCTCGGTCACCACCTCCAGGGTGTTCACGCCGAAGAGGCGCTCGCCGCCCTCCTCGTGCGACTCACCCACGCGGTGGATCAGCGGGTACATCGGCCACGGATGGTGCTCGGGGCGCTCCGAGGGTGGCTGGGGGCGGATGTCCAGCTGGGTGACGCTGGCCGCGCCCTGCCGAATGGCCGTGCCATAGCAGTCCGCGCCCGTGTCACCGCCGCCGACGATAACCACGTGCCGACCCTCGGCGTCGACACCGCGGTCGGCACCCAGGGCCTCGCGGTTCGCCGGCACCAGGTAATCCATGGCGGGATACACCCCGGCCACGTCCTGGCCGCTCACCCCGAGCGGTCGGGGCACGGTGGACCCAACGGCCAGGACGACGGCGTCGAACCGTTCGGACAGCTCGTTGAGGCTCAGGTCGTCCGGGTCGTCCCCACCGATCGTCACCCCCGTCCGGAACCGGATCCCCTCGGACCGCAGCTGGACGAGCCGCCGATCCAGGACTGACTTCTCCATCTTGAACTCGGGGATGCCGTAGCGGAGCAGGCCCCCGACGGCGTCGTCGCGCTCGTGGACAACCACGGTGTGCCCGGCGCGTCCGAGCTGCTGGGCGGCGGCCAGCCCCGCGGGGCCGGACCCGACCACGGCGATTGTCTTGCCGCTGAGCCACTCCGGCTCCTGCGGGGTGACCAGACCGTTGTCGAAAGCACGGTCGACAATCGAGACCTCGATCTGCTTGATGGTGACCGCGGGCTGGCTGATCCCAAGCACGCACGCGGTCTCGCAGGGCGCGGGACAGAGCCGGCCGGTGAACTCCGGGAAGTTGTTCGTCGAGTGGAGGCGCTCGATGGCCTCCCGGAAGTTGCCGCGGCGGGTCAGGTCGTTCCACTCCGGGATCAGGTTGCCCAGGGGGCAGCCCTGATGGCAGAACGGGATGCCGCAATCCATGCAGCGACTGGCCTGTCGGCGCAGCACACCGTCCTCCTGGGCGGTGTGCACCTCCTTCCAGTCCATGATGCGGACCGGGACGGGCCGGCTCGGCTGGCCCTCCCGCGAACGGTGGTGCAGGAAGCCGTGTGGGTCAGCCACGGGAGTCCTCCAGGATCAGCTGCCAGGCGTGCGGCCCGTCCGGGTCCTGCCCGCGCGACCGGACTTCCTCGCGGATCCGCAGCACCCCGGCATACTGCCGTGGGGTGATCCGGGTGAACCGGGCCGGCCAGTCGGGGGTGGCGAGGATGTGTTGCGCGACGGTGGAGTCGGTGAGCTCAAGGTGCTCAGTGAGCAGCTCGTGTAGCACGCCGGCGGTGGGCCCGCCGGGCTCCACCCGGTCCATCAGCAGGTCGCCGGCGGCGAGGGCCGCCCGGTTGACGCGGGTGGGGATCAAATCGAGGACGTATGCCGTGCCGCCGGACATCCCCGCGCCCAGGTTGCGCCCGGTGCGCCCGAGGATGAGGACGGTGCCGCCGGTCATGTACTCCAGGGCGTGGTCACCTACCCCTTCCACGACAGCGATGGCGCCGGAGTTGCGGACGCAGAACCGCTCGCCGACCTGGCCGCGCAGGTTCAGCTGCCCCGAGGTGGCGCCGTAGGCGATGACGTTGCCGGCCACGACCTGGTCGGCCGCGGTGAACGCGGCCTCCTCCGGCGGGCGGACCACGATCTGCCCGCCGGACAGGCCCTTGCCGACGTAGTCATTGGCGTCGCCCACCAGCCGCAGCGTGATGCCGCGGGGGAGGAAGGCCCCCAGGGACTGCCCGGCCGACCCGGTGAGGGTGAGGTCGATGGTGCCGTCGGGTAGGCCGTCGGCCCCGTGCCGGCGCGTCACCTCATGACCCAGCATGGTGCCGAGCGTGCGGTTGACGTTGCGGACCGCGAACTGCGCGGTCACCGGCTCGCGGCGGTCCAGTGCGGGGCGGGCCGCAGCGATGAACTCGTGATCCAGGGAGCGGTCGAGCCCGTGGTCCTGGGTCGTGGTGCGGCGCAGCGCCGCTCCCTCCGGGACGGGCTCGGCGTGCAGGATCGGCCCCAGGTCGAGCCCCGCGGCCTTCCAGTGCTCCACGGCGGGGCGGGCGTCCAGCAGGTCGACCCGGCCGGTGATCTCCTCCAAGGACCGGTAGCCGAGGGCGGCGAGGTGTTCGCGCACCTGCTCGGCGATGAACTCGAAGAAGGTGATGACGTGCTCGGCGCGTCCGGTGTACCGCGCCCGCAGCTCCGGGTTCTGGGTGGCAACCCCCACCGGACAGGTGTCGAGGTGACAGACACGCATCATGACGCAGCCGGAGACTACGAGCGGGGCCGTCGCGAAGCCGAACTCCTCGGCGCCGAGCAGCGCGGCGATGACGACGTCGCGTCCGGTCTTCAGCTGGCCGTCGACCTGGACCGTGATCCGGTCCCGCAGGCCGTTGCGCAGCAGCGTCTGCTGGGTCTCGGCCAGGCCGAGCTCCCACGGGGTGCCGGCGTGCTTGAGGGAGGTCAGCGGGCTCGCGCCGGTGCCCCCGTCGAAACCTGAGATCAGGACGACGTCGGCGTGGGCCTTGGAGACACCGGCCGCGACGGTGCCCACGCCCACCTGGCTGACCAGCTTGACGTGCACCCGTGCCCTCGGGTTGGCGTTCTTCAGGTCGTGGATGAGCTGGGCCAGGTCCTCGATGGAGTAGATGTCGTGGTGCGGGGGAGGGGAGATCAGGCCGACTCCCGGCGTCGAGTGCCGGGTGGCCGCGACCCAGGGGTAGACCTTGCCTGGTGGCAGCTGACCGCCCTCGCCGGGCTTGGCGCCCTGCGCGACCTTGATCTGGATGTCGTCGGCACTGACGAGGTAGGCGCTGGTCACCCCGAACCGGCCGGAGGCGACCTGCTTGATCGCCGACCGGCGCTCCGGGTCGTTGAGCCGGTCCGGTTCCTCCCCGCCCTCACCGCTGTTGGACTTGCCGCCGAGCCGGTTCATCGCGATGGCGAGGGTCTCGTGCGCCTCGCGCGAGATCGAGCCGTAGCTCATCGCTCCGGTCGCGAAGCGCTTGACGATCTCGCTGACCGGCTCGACCTCCTCCAGCGGCACCGGGTCACGGTCGCCGGTCAGCTGCATCAGCCCACGCAGGGTCATCAGCTGCTCCGACTGGTCGTCAACCAGGTCGGTGTACTGACGGAAGATGTCGTAGCGCCCGGTGCGTGTGGAGTGCTGCAACCGGAAGACCGTCTCGGGGTTGAACAGGTGGGGCGGACCCTCGCGACGCCACTGGTACTCCCCGCCGATCTCGAGGTTGCGGTGGTAGGGCGGGATGCCACTGAGCGGGTAGGCCACGCGGTGCCGTTGGGCGACCTCCTCGGCGATGACATCCAGGCCGACCCCGTCCAGCTGGCTGGTGGTGCCGGTGAACCAGCGGTCCACCAGGTCACGGGACAGCCCCACGGCCTCGAAGGTCTGGGCTCCGCGGTAGGAGGACACCGTGGAGATACCCATCTTGCTCATCACCTTCAGCACGCCCTTGCCGAGGGCCTTGATGAGGTGGGTGATCGCCAGGTCCGGGTCGAGCCCGTCCAGCTGCTGACCGGAGCGGCACAGGTCCTCGACCGACTCCATCGCCAGGTAGGGATTGACCGCTGCCGCACCATACGCGATGAGCAGCGCCACGTGGTGCACCTCGCGCACGTCGCCGGCCTCCACCAGCAGACCCACCCGCGTGCGGGTGTGCTCGCGGACCAGGTGGTGGTGGACCGCGCTGGTCAGCAGGAGCGAGGGGATCGGGGCGTACTCCCGGTCGGCGTGCCGGTCGGACAGCACGATGAAGAAGGCACCGCGGGCGACCGCCTCGGAGACCTGGGCGCAGATCTGCTCCAGCCGCTCCTGCAGGGCGGCCCCGCCACCATCGACGCGGTAGAGACCGCGCACGACCACCGGGGCGAAGTCGGGGTGCTGCCCCTCGAGGTTGATGTGGCGCAGGCTGGCAAGCTGGTCATTGTCGATGACCGGGAAGTCCAGCTCGACCTGCCGGGCGTGGGCGGGGCCCTCCTGGAGGATGTTGGGCTCCGGGCCGGTGGTGGTGGCCAGGGAGGTGACCACCTCCTCCCGGATGGCGTCCAGCGGCGGGTTGGTCACCTGGGCGAAGGCGCCCACGAAGTAGTCGAAGAGCAGCCGCGGGCGGTCGGACAGCGCGGCGATGGGGGTGTCCGACCCCATCGCGCCCAACGGCTCGTTGCCGGCCTGAGCCATCGGGGACAGCACGATCCGCAGTTCCTCCTCGGTGTAGCCGAAGATCTGCTGGCGGCGGGTCACCGAGGCGTGGGTGTGCCGGACGTGCGCCCGCTCGGGGAGGTCCTCCAGCCGCACCAGGTTGTCGTCGAGCCACCTCCGGTAGGGCTGGGCGGCGGCCAGCTGGTGCTTGAGGGTGTCGTCGTCGACGATCTGCCCGGCCTCGGTGTCCACCAGGAACATTCGGCCGGGCTCGACCCGACCCTTGCGCACCACCGAGCTCTCCGGGATCGGCAGCACCCCGGACTCGCTGCCCAGCACCACGAGACCGTCGTCGGTGACCCAGTAGCGCGACGGACGTAGTCCGTTGCGGTCGAGGACCCCGCCCACCTGGGTGCCGTCGGTGAAGACCAGGTTCATCGGCCCGTCCCACGGCTCCATCAGCATCGAGTGGAACTCGTAGAAGGCGCGGATATCCTCCGGCAGCTCCTCGTTGTTCTCCCAGGCCTCGGGCACCATCATCAGCACGGCGTGAGGCAGCGAGCGACCACCGAGGTGCAGCAGCTCGAGCACCTCGTCGAAGGTCGCCGAGTCGCTGGCTCCCGGGGTGCAGATCGGCAGCGCGGCGGCCAGGTCGCCGGGGATGACCGGGGCGGACAGGCTGCTCTCCCGGGCGTTCATCCAGTTGCGGTTCCCACGGACGGTGTTGATCTCGCCGTTGTGCGCGATCAGTCGGTACGGGTGGGCCAGCGGCCACGACGGGAAGGTGTTGGTGGAAAAGCGCGAGTGGACCACCGCCAGCGCCGTCTCGTACCGCTCGTCGGTGAGGTCGGGGAAGAACTCCGCGAGCTGGGTGGTGGTGAGCATCCCCTTGTAGCCGAGGGTGCGGCTGGACAGGGACACCGGGTAGACCGATGTCTGGCGCTCGATCGTCTTGCGGGCCAACCAGACGCGGCGCTCCAGGTCCAGCCCGGACTCCCCGGCGCGTGAGGTCACCACGACCTGCCGCATCACGGGCATGACGGCCCGGGCCATCGGCCCGACCAGATCGGGCCGGGTGGGTACCTCGCGCCAGGTGAGCACCTCCAGCCCGGTGCCGCGCAGGATCGTCTCCACCGCGGCCGCCGCGCCATCAGCGTCCTCCGCGGGTAGAAAGAGCAGCCCCACGGCATACTGCCCCGACGAGGGGAGGTCAACGTCCAGCACCTCGCGCAGGAAGCGGTCCGGGACCTGGGTGAGGATGCCCGCGCCGTCGCCGGAGTCCGGCTCGGCGCCGACCGCGCCTCGGTGATCGAGGTTGTGCAGCGCGGTGAGGGCATGGGCGACGATGTCGTGCCCGGGATAGCCGCGGAGGGTGGCGACGAAGGCCACTCCGCACGCGTCGTGCTCGTGAGCACCGTCGTAGAGGCCCTGTGGCGGGCCCGCGTGCGCTGCCGGCCCGCGGGGAGACGGGGGGAGGGGCTGTGCTGCGGGGTCAGCGGTGACCGGGGTCGCGTGAGGGGGGCTCTGGTTCATGGCACCGTCCAGGAGCGGGGCGGGCAGCCTGTAGCCGCGTCGACGTATTCAACCCGGGACAGCATCGGCCCGGAGGGGCGCACCAGCTTCCGGGAGCGGAGAAGTGCTGCGCCGACTGTAAACGCCGGCGCCGGTGACTGGAAGCAACCGTGGTGAGCGTCACATAACTATGCAGGGAACAGTATAACTTGTCATGGTGCCGTGAGGCGGCGTCGCGACCGGCCCGGTTGGGGCCGCGCGAGGTGGGTAGTGTCGGCGCCACGATCTACCATCGAGAGCGTGCCATCCACGACTGCCACCCCGACCCTCCCGCACCGCCACGACCGTCTCGTGGTGCGGGGCGCCCGCGAGCACAACCTCAAGGACCTCTCGGTCGACATCCCACGTGACGCCCTGGTCGTCTTCACGGGTCTGAGCGGTTCGGGCAAGTCCTCGCTCGCCTTTGACACGATCTTCGCGGAGGGGCAGCGGCGCTATGTCGAGTCGCTGTCTGCCTATGCGCGACAGTTCCTCGGTCAGATGGACAAGCCGGACGTCGACTTCATCGAGGGGCTGTCGCCGGCGGTCTCCATCGACCAGAAGTCGACGAACCGCAACCCCAGGTCGACGGTGGGCACGATCACGGAGGTCTACGACTACCTGCGACTGCTCTACGCCCGGATCGGTCATCCGCACTGCCCGGTGTGCGGCGAGCCGATTGCCCGGCAGACACCCCAGCAGATCGTGGACAAGCTGCTGGAACTGCCTGAGGGCACCCGATTCCAGGTTCTCGCCCCGGTGGTGCGTTCCCGCAAGGGTGAGTATGTCGAACTATTCACCGAGTTACAGAGCAAGGGCTTCTCCCGGGTTCGGGTCAATGGCGAGGTGGTCTCGTTGAGCTCGCCACCGGCCCTGGAGAAGCAGAAGAAGCACTTCATCGACGTGGTCGTGGACCGGCTGGTCGCCAAGGGGTCCGACGGCAAGGCCAAACAACGGCTCACCGACTCGGTGGAGACCGCTCTGCGGCTCGCCGGGGGGCTGGTCGTGATCGAGTTCGTCGACATCGCCGAGGACGACCCGGAGGGCCGCCCGCGAGAGCGCCGCTTCTCCGAGCGGATGGCCTGCCCCAATGACCATCCGCTGGCCATCGACGAGATCGAGCCGCGCTCGTTCTCCTTCAACAGCCCGTTCGGGGCCTGCCCCGCCTGCACCGGGATCGGCGTCGAGCTCGAGGTCGACCCCGAGCTGGTGATCCGGGACGAGGACGCCTCCATCCTGGACGGGGCCATCTCCCCGTGGTCAACCGCACACGGAATCAGTGACTACTTCATTCGGGTGCTCGGCGGGCTCGGCGAGGACCTGAAGTTCGATCTGACCACGCCGTGGCGTGCCCTGCCCGGCCGGGCGCGCGATGCCATCTTGTACGGGTACAAGCACAAGGTGCACGTCCGCTATCGCAACCGGTTCGGACGAGAGCGTGCCTACAGCACCGGCTTCGAAGGGGTGATCCCCTATGTCAAGCGCAAGCACGCGGAGACCGAGTCGGACACCAGCCGGGAGCGCTACGAGTCCTACATGCGAGAAGTGCCCTGCCCGGTCTGCCAGGGGAGCCGGCTGAAGCCGGAGATCCTGGCCGTGACCGTCGGTGGCAAGAACATCTCCGAGTTGTGCGCCCTACCGATCGACCAGTGCGCGCAGTTCCTGCAGACGGTCGAGTTCACCGACCGGGAGGCCCAGATCGCCGAGCGGGTGATGATGGAGGTGCACTCCCGCCTGGGCTTCCTGCTCGACGTCGGCCTGGACTACATCTCGTTGGACCGGCCGGCGGCCACCCTCTCCGGCGGCGAGGCCCAGCGGATCCGTCTGGCGACCCAGATCGGGTCCGGTCTGGTGGGGGTGCTCTACGTCCTGGACGAGCCGTCCATCGGGCTGCACCAGCGGGACAATCATCGCCTCATCGACACCCTGACCCGGTTGCGTGACCTGGGCAACACCCTCATCGTGGTGGAGCACGACGAGGACACCATCCAGGCGGCCGACTGGGTCGTCGACATCGGCCCAGGCGCTGGTGAGCACGGTGGCCAGGTGGTCCATTCGGGCTCGGTACGTGACCTGATGCGGCAGGAGGGCTCCATCACCGGCGCCTACCTGGCCGGGCGACGGGAGATCGCGGTGCCCACGCAGCGCCGCGGTCAGGACGGGCGCAGCATCACGGTCGTCGGCGCCCGCGAGCACAACCTGAAGGACATCGACGTCTCGTTCCCGCTGGGCAACCTGATCGCCATCACCGGCGTCTCCGGCTCCGGCAAATCGACCCTGGTCAACGACATTCTGTACAAGGTGCTGGCCAACCGCCTCAACGGAGCCCGTCAGGTCCCGGGCCGGCACAAGCGGGTGGAGGGCCTGCAAGAGCTGGACAAGGTCGTGCACGTGGACCAGGGCCCGATCGGGCGGACACCGCGCAGCAACCCTGCCACCTACACCGGCGTCTTCGACCACATCCGCAAACTGTTCGCCGAGACCACGGAGGCGAAGGTCCGTGGCTACCTGCCGGGGCGGTTCTCGTTCAACGTCAAGGGCGGCCGCTGCGAGGCCTGCGCCGGGGACGGGACCCTGCGCATCGAGATGAACTTCCTCCCGGACGTGTACGTCCCCTGCGAGGTCTGCCACGGCGCGCGGTATAACCGGGAGACTCTCGAGGTGCACTTCAAGGGGCGCACCATCGCCCAGGTGCTGGACATGCCGATCGAGGAGGCAGCCGACTTCTTCGCGGCCGTCCCGGCCATCGCCCGCCACCTGCGGACCCTGGTGGAGGTGGGGCTGGGTTACGTGCGCCTCGGTCAGCCGGCCCCGACGCTGTCCGGCGGTGAGGCCCAGCGCGTCAAACTCGCCGCCGAGCTGCAGAAGCGCTCCACCGGTCGGACCGTCTACGTGCTGGACGAGCCGACCACCGGGCTGCACTTCGAGGACATCCGCAAGCTGCTCGGGGTGCTCCAGGGCTTGGTCGACAAGGGCAACACGGTGCTGGTGATCGAGCACAACCTGGACGTCATCAAGAGTGCCGACTGGGTCGTCGACCTGGGCCCGGAGGGCGGTCGGGGTGGTGGCACCGTTGTCGCACAGGGCACCCCGGAGGCGATCGCCGCGGACGAGACCAGCCACACCGGGCGGTTCCTCGCTCCGCTGCTCGGTGCGGCAGCAACCCGACCCGTCGCCTCAGCGGCCCCCACGCAGGTCGCCGCCGCTCGGTCGCCCCGTGCGGCGACCCGCCGGCCCCGGAGCACTACCACGGCCAAGTCTGCTGGCGCGCGAGGGCGGTCCGCCTGATCCATGGCCGACCCTGCGACCTACCGTCCCCGCCCCGGGGAGATCCCCACCGAGCCGGGCGTCTACCGGTTCCGGGACCAGCACGGGCGGGTCATCTACGTCGGGAAGGCGGTCTCCCTGCGGTCTCGGCTGAGCTCCTACTTCCAGGACCTCGCCGCGCTGCACCCACGGACCCGCACCATGGTGCAGACGGGAGCCTCGGTCGAGTGGACCGTGGTCCGCAACGAGGTCGAGGCGCTGCAGCTGGAGTACGCCTGGATCAAGGAGTTCGACCCCCGGTTCAACGTCAAGTACCGCGACGACAAGTCCTACCCCTACCTGGCCGTCACCATGGGGGAGGAGTACCCCCGGGCACAGGTGATGCGTGGTGCCAAGAAGGCAGGGACCCGGTACTTCGGCCCGTACGCGCACGCCTGGGCCATCCGGGAGACCCTGGACCAGCTGTTGCGGGTCTTCCCGATGCGCACCTGTAGCAAGGGCGTCTTCAAACGGGCCCACCAGGTGGGCCGACCGTGTCTCTTGGGCTACATCGACAAGTGCTCCGCCCCGTGCGTGGACCGGGTCTCCGCCGAGGAGCACCGGGCCATCGCGGAGGACTTCTGCGACTTCATGGCCGGCAACACCGGCCGATTCGTCAAGGACCTCGAGCGGCGGATGCAGACCGCCAGCAAGGAGCTCGACTTCGAGACGGCCGCCCGGCTGCGGGACGACATCGTCGCCCTGCAACGAGCCCTGGAGAAGTCCGCGGTCGTCCTGCCGGATGCCACCGACGCCGACGTGTTCGCCCTGGCCGACGACGAGCTGGAGGTCGCCTTCCAGGTGTTCCATGTCCGCGGCGGTCGAGTGCGGGGTCAGCGTGGGTGGGTCATCGAGAAGGGCGCCGAGGATCTGGCCGAGATCGTGGAGCACCTGCTGCAACAGGTCTATGGGGCAGAGTCGGGTCAGGGCGTTCCCCGGGAGGTCCTCGTCCCGGTCGATCCGGTCGGTCGGGCGACCCTGGAGGAGTGGCTCACCGGGCTCCGTGGGTCCCGGGTGCAGATCCGGGTGCCCCAGCGCGGTGACAAGAAGGTCCTGCTCCAGACCGTGGCCCGCAACGCCCAGCAGTCCCTGGCACGCCACAAGGTGGCCCGCTCCGGGGACCTGACTGCCCGGAGCCAGGCCCTGCAGGAGCTACAGGATGCCCTGGAGCTGGAGGAGGCGCCGCTGCGGGTGGAGTCGTTCGACATCAGTCACGTGCAGGGCACCGACGTGGTGGGCTCCATGGTCGTCTTCGAGGACGGGCTGCCGCGCAAGAGCGAGTACCGACGGTTCATCGTCCGGCACGGCACCGCCGACGACACCGCCGCGATGCACGAGGTGCTGACCCGTCGGTTCCGGCACCTGCTGACCGCCCCGACCGCAGCGCACGACGACACCGGTGGTGCAGAGGCAGTCCGCACCGGCGAGTCCGCGGCCGGCCAGAGCGCGGACGGCACCGTCACGCCGTCCGGGGATGCTAGATCTGGAGGGGGACAGCCGGTGACCCCGGAGGGGCGCCCCGCCCGCTTCGCCTATCCACCGAACCTGGTGGTCGTCGACGGGGGGCTACCCCAGGTGAACGCCGCGGCAGCCGCGTTGAGCGAGGTCGGGGTCAACGATGTGGCGGTGATCGGCTTGGCCAAGCGTCTGGAGGAGATCTGGGTGCCCGGGCACGACTACCCCGTGATCCTGCCCCGGGCCAGTGAGGGGCTCTACCTGCTGCAACGGGTGCGGGACGAGGCCCACCGGTTTGCCAACACCTTCCACCGGCAACGCCGCTCCAAGTCGATGGTCTCCAGCCGGCTGGACGGCATACCGGGCCTGGGCCCAGCACGGCAGAAGGCGCTCCTTCGGGCGTTCGGCTCGGTCAAGCGCCTGGAGCAGGCCTCCGTCGAGGAGCTGGCCCAGGTCCGTGGGATCGGCCCCGCCCTGGCGGCGCTGGTGCATGAGCGGCTGACTGGTGAGCAGACTGCCCCAGCTCCCCGGGTTAACCTGGCCACTGGCGAAGTTCTGGACTGAGGGAGACCCTATGACCGATCTCGACGCACAGGCGGCCCCGGGGGCCGACACGCCGCCTCGGGGCTCGGCCATCCAGGAGGACTCGAGGCCCGGCTCGAGCGTGCCGGCGGAGACCGCGGTGGCCCCCGAGTCCGAGCAGCGGCCGCCCACCGAGAGCCAGGCCCGCGAGTTGGTACTGCTGACCGGTATGAGCGGCGCCGGCCGTTCCACGGCAGCCAACGTCCTGGAGGACCGCGGCTGGTATGTCGTGGACAACCTGCCGCCCAAGATGCTGGTTGACCTGGTCGACGTGGTCTCCGGCGGGGTCCGTCCCCAGAAGGTCGCGGCCGTCATCGATGTGCGCAGCCGCGACTTCACCACCGAGCTGAGCAAGGGCGTCGCCGCGCTGCGGGAGAAGGGGTACCGGCCACGGACCATCTTCGTCGACTCCACCGACGAGGCGCTGGTACGGCGCTTTGAGAGTGTCCGACGGCCGCACCCGTTGCAGGGAGAGGGCCTGCTACTGGATGGGATCCACCAGGAGCGGCGCATGCTGGGCGACATCCGCTCCGGGGCTGACGTGGTCATCGACACCACCGGCTACAACGTGCACCAGTTGGGGGTCGCCGTCGATGAGCTGCTCAATACCGACGTCACCGTCCGGTTGCGGATGGCTGTCCTGTCGTTCGGCTTCAAGTACGGCATCCCACTCGACGCCGACATCGTGCTGGACCTTCGGTTCCTGGTGAACCCCTACTGGCAGCCTGAGCTGCGCGCCTTTACCGGGCGTGACCCGCAGGTGCGCGACTACGTCCTGGGCCAGTCCCGGGTCGATGAGTACCTGGACGCGGTGACCCGCATGCTGGACATCGCGATGGAGGGCTACCTGTCCGAAGGGCGTCGCTACGTCACGGTGGCCGTAGGCTGCACCGGAGGGAAGCACCGGTCAGTAGCGATCACCGAGGAACTGGTCGACCGGCTCGAGGGCCGCAGCGGCGTGGCGATCACCACCTTCCACCGGGACCTGGGGCGCGAGTGAGCGGCCCCCGCGTGGCTGCCCTGGGTGGAGGGCACGGCCTGGCAGCCTCCCTGCAGTCGCTGCGGCACCTGACCGAGGAGATCACCGCCGTGGTCACGGTCGCCGATGACGGCGGCTCCAGCGGCCGGCTGCGGGACGAGTTCGGCATCCTGCCCCCTGGCGACCTACGGATGGCACTGTCCGCCCTGTGCGAGGACACTGCCTGGGGGCATCAGTGGACCGCCGTGCTCCAGCACCGCCTCGGCGGCACCGGCGAACTCGCCGGACACGCCCTGGGCAACCTGCTCATTATGGGTCTCTGGGAACTGCTCGACAGCCCGGTGCGGGGCCTGGACCTGGTGGGCCGGTTGCTCAACACCAGAGGCCGAGTACTGCCGATGTGCGAGGTGCCCCTGGAGATCGAGGCCACCGTGCTCGGCGCCGACCCTGCGGCCCCGGATGAGATCACGGTCGTGAAGGGACAGTCCACCGTGGCCAAGGCCCCCGGGCGGGTCCTGAGCGTGCGCATCCTGCCGGAGGAACCACCAGCGTCGCAGCCCGCCGTGGAGGCGATCAAACTCGCCGACTGGGTGATCCTCGGGCCGGGCTCCTGGTTCACCTCGATCATGCCGCACCTGCTGGTGCCTGAGTTGCAGGAGGCGCTGGTGGGCACCCCCGCCCGAAAGATTCTGACCCTGAACGTCGGGCTCGATGACGACGAGACCCAAGGATTCTCCCCGGCCGAGCACGTCGAGGTGCTGTCGGCGCACGCCCCAGATCTGACCGTGGACTACGTGCTGGCCGACCCGGCGGTGGTCCGCAGCGAGGAGCGAGCGCTGCGGGAGGTCGCCCACGGCATCGGGGCGGAGCTGGTGGTCACGCCGGTGCGTAAGATGCGGAGACCGCGAGAGCACGACACCCTGCGTTTGGCTGCTGCCTACCGGGACGTGATCTTCGGTGGCTAACCAGGCACGACGGAAGACCCGAACCACGAAGGGGGGCGCCATGGCGATGACCGCCCGGGTGAAGGACGAACTCAGCAGACTGCCCGTCACCAAGACCTGCTGCAAGAAGGCAGAGGTCTCCACGATGCTGCGGTTCGCTGGAGGGCTGCACATCATCGGTGGCCGTATCGTCATCGAGGCCGAGGTCGACACCGCCCACGTGGCGCGTCGCCTCCGTGCCTTCATGGCCGAGGTGTACGGGTCCAACAGCGAGATGGTGGTGATGGGCCCCGGGGGACTGCGCAAGGGCACCCGGTACGTGGTCCGCGCCACCTCGGACGGGGAGTCGCTGGCCCGCCAGACCGGGCTCATCGACCACCGGGGCCGGCCCGTGCGCGGCCTCCCTCCACGCATCGTCGGGGCCGCCGTGTGCGACGCCGAGGCCGCCTGGCGCGGGGCGTTCCTGGCGCACGGATCGATCACCGAGCCGGGGCGCTCCTCGGCGCTGGAGGTGACCTGCCCGGGCCCGGAGGCCGCGTTGGCTCTCGTGGGAGCCGGCCGCCGGATGGGTATCCAGGCCAAGGCCCGGGAAGTGCGCGGCGTCGACCGCGTGGTGCTGCGGGACGGGGACGCCATCGGGGCGATGCTGACCCGGCTGGGGGCCCACGAGGCCGTGCTGGCCTGGGAGGAGCGGCGGATGCGGCGCGAGGTGCGCGCGACCGCCAACCGACTGGCCAACTTCGACGACGCCAACCTGCGCCGCTCCGCCCGCGCCGCCGTCGCGGCCGGAGCCCGCGTGGAGCGTGCCCTGGAGATCCTCGGCGACGACGCCCCGGAGCACCTTCGGGTGGCCGGTCTGCTGCGGGTCAAGCACAAGCAGGCCTCGCTGGAGGAGCTGGGCCAGCTCGCGGAGCCGCCGATGACCAAGGACGCGGTGGCCGGGCGGATCCGTCGCCTGCTGGCGATGGCCGACAAACGCGCCGAGGAGCTCGGAGTGGAGGGCACCGAGGCGGGCCTCACTGTCGAGATGTTGGAGGACTGAGCCCGGTTGCCCCGGACCGGCTCACATCCCATAGGTTGGGACCTGAGAGGTAAGCACCGTTCCACGAGCCTGCGGGAGCCGCAGGATGAGATAGGGAGGCTGGTCTAGTGACCGTCCGCGTAGGGATCAATGGCTTTGGCCGTATCGGCCGCAACTTCGCTCGCGCGGTCCTCGCGTCGGGGGCAGATATCGAGATCGTCGGCGTCAACGACCTGACGGACAACGAGACCCTGGCCCACCTGCTGACCTATGACTCCATCCTGGGCCGTCTGGACCAGGAGGTGTCCGCCACCGAGGACGACATCACCGTCGGTGGGAAAACCATCCGGGCCTTCGCCGAGAAGGACCCGGCGGCCCTGCCCTGGGGTGAGTTGGGCGCGGACATCGTCATCGAGTCCACGGGCATCTTCACCGACGCGACCAAGGCCAAGGTGCACCTGGACAGTGGTGCCAAGAAGGTCATCATCTCCGCGCCGGGCAAGCATGAGGACTTCACGGTCGTGCTGGGCGTCAACGACGGGGACTACGACCCGGCCCAGCACAACATCATCTCCAACGCCTCCTGCACCACGAACTGTCTGGGCCCGATGGCCAAGGTGATGCACGAGGAGTTCGGCATCATCAAGGGCCTGATGACCACCATCCACGCCTACACCGCCGACCAGAACCTGCAGGACGGCCCGCACAAGGACCTGCGCCGCGCCCGTGCTGCCGCGCTGAACATCGTGCCGACCACCACTGGAGCAGCCAAGGCCATCGGCCTGGTGCTGCCCGAGCTGCAGGGCAAGCTCGACGGGTTCGCGTTGCGGGTGCCGACCCCGACTGGCTCGGCGACCGATCTCACCTTCGAGGCTAGCCGGGAGGTGACTGTCGAGGAGGTCAACGCCGCCGTCAAGAAGCACGCCGAGGGTGCGCTCAAGGGCATCCTGCGCTACACCGAGGACCCGATTGTCTCCAAGGACATCGAGGGTGACCCGGCCTCCTGCATCTTCGACGCCGGCCTGACCCGCGTCATCGGCGACCAGGTGAAGATCGTCGGCTGGTACGACAACGAGTGGGGCTACTCCAGCCGGCTGGTGGACCTCACCAC
>CAYVEH010000040.1:0-17189 GCA_964450585.1 uncultured Ornithinimicrobium sp. | reverse complement strand
GACGGGCAGGTCTTCCTGGAGCGCGGCTGCCCGGACCACGGCTTCATCCGCACCCTGTATGACGAGTCCGCGGAGATCCTGCGCTACCTGGAGCAGTGGACCGCCCCCACCAAGGAACACACCGCTGACCTGGCCGGCAACTTCCAACCGGTCCCCTCGGCATACCTGGATGGTCTGCCCCAGATGCAGACCCAGCACACTTGCATCCTGTTGGAGGACATCACCGACCACTGCAACCTGCGCTGTCCCACCTGCTTTGCCTCATCCGCGCCACAACGGGCCGCCACGGCACCGCTGGAGGAGGTGCTGGCCTCGGTGGACACCCGGCTGGCCCGCGAGCAGCAGCGTCTCGACGTGCTGATGATCTCCGGTGGCGAGCCGACGTTGCACCCGCAGTTCGAGGAACTGCTCGAGGCCGCGGTGGCCCGCCCGATCGTGCGGATCCTGGTGAACACCAACGGGTTGCGCATCGCCCGCGACGACGCGCTCCTGGCGCTGCTGCGCCGCCACCGGGAGCGGGTGGAGGTCTACCTGCAGTTCGACGGGCTGGACGCCGAGGGATCGATCCACCACCGCGGTGCCGACCTGCGCCGGTTCAAGGAGCAGGCGATCTCCCGGTTGTCCGACAGCGGGGTCTTCACCACTCTGACGATGACAGCGGCCCTGGGGGTCAATGATCACGAGATCGGCCAGGTGCTGCAGCTGGGCCTGGACACTCCCTACGTCGGCGGTGTCACCATCCAGCCGGTCTTCGGGTCGGGACGCTCCGCCGGGGTGGACCCGATGCGGCGGCTGACCCACACCGGGGTGCTCACCCGGCTCGGGCCGCAGACGCAGGGCCGCATCACCTGGCGCGACCTGACCGCCCTGCCGTGCTCCCACCCGCACTGCTGCTCGGTCGGCTACCTGCTGCGTGATGACGCCGGCCAGTGGCAGTCCCTGGTGCAGCTGATCGGCCCCGAGCGGCTCAAGGAGTTCCTGGACCTGGAGCCGGACGTGCTGGCCAACCGGATCGCCGACCAGGAGCTTCCCGCCAGGCTGCGGCAGGTGGTGCGGGACAGCCTGCTGGACCTGCTCAGCGAGCAGTCCTCCCTGTCCCATCCGGACATCGGCTCCCTGTGGCGTGACATCTGCACCGCGTGCGATCTGGGCATCGGCACACTCACCCAGCTGGCCACGGCCGGGCTGCCCGGGGGCCGGGCCAGGCTGCGGGCGCTGCTGGGCGAACGGGTGCTGCGGGTCACCGTCAAGCCGTTCATGGACATCAACACGATGATCGAGGAGCGACTCACCCAGTGCTGTGTCCACGTGGCGACCGTCCGCGAGGAGGACCGCAGCCACCAGTGCGCCCCGTTCTGCGCGGTGCAGGCCTGGGCACCGCTGTCCCGCACCCGGTTGTCCACCGCCACCGGGACTCGTCGCAACCTGCTGGAGGCGCCGTGAGCAGCCCCACCAACCCCTCGGTCGAGCCGGGCATCCCTGGCACCCCGGCCGGCTCACCGGCCCAGCCCACGCCGTTCGACCCGTTGCGGCTGTGCGTCTTCGCCACGGTGGCCCTGCTCGGGTGGGTGGCCGGACCGTTCGCGCTGCTGGCCTTTGCCGGGCTGGGTTTCGTCGGCTACTGGCGGGCCCGCCGTGCCGGGCTGACCCGCTCCCGGTGCCTGTTGGGAGACACCCGTCTGGTGCTGGCCTACCTGGGTCTACTGGTCCTGCTGGCCGGCGCCGGCATCTGGTGGGAGGTCGTGCGTGGTTGACGATCCGGGCCCGCGTGAGCCGATGGACCCGTACCGGCCACCGCCACCGGGTCACCCGCACTCCTATCCCCCGTGGGCCGGTGCCCCGCAGCCGGCTAAGCGATCCTCGGCCCCGCTGTGGTGGGGCATGCTGCTGGGCCTGCTGCTCACCGGTGGCCTGGCGTGGTGGGGCCTGATGCAACCAGACCTGGGGCCATGGCTCGCGCTGGGCCTGCTCTTGCTGATCATCGTGCTGCTGCTGATTCCGCAGACCCGGCGCTGGGGGGTGGGCCTCCTGATCGGCGCGGTGGTCAGCGTGCCGGTGGGGCTGATCGTGTTCGCTGGAGTCTGCATCGTGCTCATGGCCCAGTACTCAGGAGGAGGAACGTGATGCATCCCCGCACACACCGCACCGTCGACGGGACGGTGACCGCCTACGACCAGGGCGCGCAGCTGACCCAGTGGCGACGGGACGGGGTGCCGGTGATCTGGGTGAGTGCCCACTCCCGGTATGCCGAGGGACACCCGATCCGCGGTGGGGTCCCGGTCTGCTGGCCCTGGTTTGCCGATGGACCCTCCGGGGACCTGCGCCCGGCGCACGGGTTCGCCCGCACCTGCACCTGGCGCCTGCTCGAGGAGAGTGCCGAGGAGACCGAGCTCCGGTGGGCCTGGGAGCTCACCCAGGCTGAGGTCGAGGAGGCCCCCGGAGCCGAGCTCTTCCGGCACGCGTTCACGGCACGTCTGGAGGTGAGAGCCACCGATGAGATCACCGTGGCGCTGACCGTGCGCAACGACGACCAGCACACCATTGGCTACGAGGCCGCACTGCACAGTTACCTGCACGTCGGCGACATCCGCCAGGTCCGGGTGACTGGCCTGGACCAGGCCGAGTACTACGACAAGGTCCGCGGCCAGGACGCGGTCCAGCACGGCGACCTGACCTTCCACGGCGAGACCGACCGGGTGCACCGCTCGACCTCGCCCGTGCGGGTGCACGACCCCGTGCTGCAGCGCACCCTCCGCGTCACCAAGGCGGGCTCACCCACCACGGTGGTGTGGAACCCGTGGGCGGACAAGGCCGCCGCGATGGAGGATTTCGGCGATCAGGAGTGGGTGGAGATGCTGTGTATCGAGGCCGCGGCGGTCGGTGCCGATGCGGTGCAGCTCTCACCGGGTCAGCAGCACACGCTGTCCACCACCATCCAGGTCGCACCGACCGATGAGTCATCATGAGTGGATCACCTCTGGGGAGGCAACAGTGAGCGATCGCATAGCCCGATCGAGTCAGCGGCCCGGCAGGGGCGAGCGGACCGCGGACTTCGGCACCACGCCAGAGCGCGGCAACCAGGGCCTCGACCGGGGGGTGGTGATCGGCGAGGCGATCGCGGTGACCGCGCGCTGGTCGCTGCGTTGCATCATCGTCGGCGTGGCCCTCGCCCTGCTGATGTGGCTGCTGTCCCAGCTGTGGGTGGGCCTGTTACCGGTGATGCTGGCGCTCATCATCGCCACCGTGCTGGCGGGGCCGGTGGGCTGGTTGCGCCGCCACGGCCTCCCACCGGCAGCGGCCGCGGGTCTCACCCTGGTGCTCGCGCTGCTGGTGGTGCTCGGGGCGTTGGCAGCGATCGCTCCCTCGATCGTCGCGCAGACCGGCGACGTGGTGGACCGCGCCAGTGAGGGGATCGTGACCGTCCGCAAGTGGCTCGCCGGGCCACCGGTCAACCTGGACAACGCCCAGTTGGACAGCGCCATCCAGGAGGCGACGGCCTGGCTGCAGGAGCGGTCGGCCGACATCGCCTCCGGGGTGTTCACCGGGGTCTCGGCGGTCACCTCCGCCTTGGTGACCCTCGGTCTGGTGCTGGTCCTCACCTTCTTCTTCATCAAGGACGGTCCGCTCTTCCTGCCGTGGCTGCGCCGGGTCACCGGGCGCACCGCGGGCCGACACCTCACCGAGCTGCTCACCCGGGCCTGGCTGACCCTCGGGGGGTTCATCCGCACCCAGGCCGTGGTCAGCGCCGTCGACGCGTTCTTCATCGGGCTCGGTCTGGTCATCCTGGGCGTGCCCCTGGCCCCTGCGCTGGCGGTGCTGACCTTCATGGCCGGTTTCATCCCGATCGTCGGTGCCTTTGTGGCCGGGACCCTGGCCGTGCTGGTCGCGCTGGTCTCCAACGGCTGGGTCACCGCTGTCTGGGTGCTGGGGATCGTGTTGCTCGTCCAGCAGGTGGAGGGCAACGTGCTGCAACCGGTGCTGCAGAGTCGCAGTATGCGGATGCACCCTGGCATCATCCTGCTGTCGGTGGCAGCCGGCGGCACCCTCTTCGGCATCCCGGGCGCCTTCCTGGCGGTTCCGGTCGCGGCCACTGTGGTGGTGGCTCTGCGCTACCTGTCCGAGCAGGTCGACCTGCGCACCGGCGACCTGACTCCCGGGGATCTGACCCTGGCCACCCCCGAGGGAGCGCTGACCGCCCAGCAGGGCGTCGAGGCCGGCGTGCGCACTCGGGAGGAGCGGCAGCGCGCCGAGGCCGACGACGACGTATCGGAGCCATCGGCAGGCCACGGTCCCGCTGGCCGGACCGGCTCACCCCTGCTGGGGCGGTTGCGACGCCGCAGAGCCCGCTGACACGGCGGCGCGGCGACACGCCGCCGGGCCCAGTGACACACCGCAGGGGCGCACCATCGGTGCGCCCCTGCGGTGGCTAGGACCAGCGATCAGCCGTCGGTCGCGTCCTTCCAGGCATCCTTGACCTTCTCGCCCGCCTGCTTGGTGTTGGCCTTGGCCTGGTCGACCTGCCCCTCAGCCTCCATCGACTCGTCGTCGGTCGCCTTGCCCATGGCCTCCTTGGCCTTGCCCTTGGCTTCCTCGGCTGCGTTGTTGAACTTGTCGCCGATGCTCATGCGCCACCTCCTGGTTGTTGGTCCTCTCGGTCTGCTCTCCACACTCCTGCCGGATGCGGGCACCCGCAACTCGAACGGGCTTCCCCGCGGTCGCCGGTGCGGACCGAGGTCGCCACCTGCGGCTCTCGTGCTCACCCCTGGGGTGCCCGGTGCTTGCGGAGCGGGGGAAGATGCCTCAACCAGCGGATTGGCGCGAGTGTCTCAGGGTTCGCTAACATGTAGGGCTATCCCCCACTGTAGGTGTGCCGCAAGGCCCGACTGCCGCGCGGCGCCGCGTCTGCGCGCGCTCAACCGGCACCTCCGGTGTGGGAACACGACGGTCCGCGCGAGCGTTATCACCTACAGTCCGCCAGCATGTATGACCGTGTTCACCAACACGATGGGAGTTCGACATGGCCGAGAGGTCCCTGCGAGGCACCAACCTGTCCTGGTTGTCCTTTGAGAGCGATGAGGGCGTCACGTTCTCCGAGCGCCAGACCGTGGCCTACACCTGCCCGGACGGGCACGTCACCGAGTTGCCATTCTCCGTGGAGGCCGAGATCCCGCCCATCTGGGAGTGCCGCTGCGGACTGAACGGCAAGTTGAACGACGGTCCGGAGCCGGAGCTGAAGCCCACCAAGGCGCCGCGCACTCACTGGGACATGCTCCTGGAGCGGCGCAGCATCCCCGAGCTGGAGGAGCTGCTCGAGGAGCGTCTGGCGCTGCTGCGCGAGAAGCGTGGCGAGAAGCCGCGTCGGCAGCGCACCGCCTGACCGACCCGACTGACCACAACAGGCCCACCCGGCCCTGACCGGGTGGGCCTGTTGCGTTCGCTGTCATGACGGGGGATCCTCCTGTTGCGGTGACGGCGGATCCTCGGAGACGATCTCCCCCTCAATGATCTCGTCCTCACCTCGCCGGCCGCCGTGACCAGGACCCGGCCCCGGACGGAACCCAGGCCCCGCGGTGGCGCCCGGACCGAAGCCGGTGCCACCGGCTCCGCTCAACGGGTCGCTGACCACGACCGGCATCCGGCTGCCGATGAGTACGGCGAGCAACCGGCGGCTGAGCGTACGGGTGAACGGCAGGATGAGGAAGATCCCGATCAGATCGCTCACAAAGCCAGGGATCAGCAGGAACAACCCGCCCAACAGCACCAGACTGGCATCGGCCAACTCTCGCCCGGGCATCCGGCCGGTATCCACCGCCTGACGTAGGGCACTCCAGGTGCGCCCACTCTCCCGGCGCACCAGGTACAGACCCGCGACGACGAAGAGCAGCAGTAGGCCCAGCGTGGGCCACGGGCCGATGGCCTGGCCGACGGTGATCAGCACCACGATCTCCAGCAGGAGCAGCAGGAGGAAGCCGGCGAAGATCAGCCGGAGGCGGCGCGGGGCGCGCCGTCGCTGCGGGCCCCCGCCGGGGCCTCGGCCGGAGGCGCCCGAGCCGCTGGAGCCGCCCCGGCCGTCACCGGGACGCAACGGCCCGTTCAGTCCGTCAACTGGTGCCATGTTCCACCTGCGTCCCGACGGGAGGCCAGAGCACGCGTCCACCGCCCGAGGGTGCCGCTGAGCTGCGCACCGCGCCGCTGCACACCCCAGGCGGTGACGTTGACCAGCGCCTCACGCACGATCTGCCCGTCCATCTTGGAGGTGCCGATCTCACGCTCGACGAAATCGATCGGGACCTCCGCCACCCGCAACCCCCGGTCGACGGCACGCAGGGTGAGGTCCACCTGGAAGCAGTACCCCTGGGAGGCCACTCCCTGCAGGTCCATCGCCTGCAGCGCCGAGGTGCGGTAGAGCCGGTAACCAGCCGTCGCGTCCCGGACCGGGATGCCCAACGCCGCGCGGGCATAGAGGTTGGCTCCCCGGCTCAGCAGATTGCGCCGGTGGGGCCAGTTGTGGGTCGCCCCACCGGGCACCCAGCGGGACCCGATCACCACATCGGCCTGCTCGGCGGCCCGGAGTAGCTGAGCCAGCTGCTCCGGCAGATGGGACCCGTCGGCGTCCATCTCCACCACCGCGTCGTAGCCCTGGTCCACGGCCCAGGCGAAGCCGGCCAGGTAGGCGGGCCCCAGGCCCAGCTTGCCGGGACGGTGCAGCACCTGCACCTGCGGGTCAGCAGCCGCCAACCCGTCGGCCACCGCACCGGTGCCATCGGGGCTGTTGTCATCCAGGACGAGCACATCGACCCAGGGCTGCTCGGTCCGTAGCCGCCGGATCACCCCGGGCAACGAGTCCTTCTCGTTGTACGTCGGGATGAGGACGACGACCCGTTCGAGGGGAGTGCACATGCTCTGTCTGGCCCTGCCTTGACGGTGTGTTGAGGTCGGTCGTGGGGATCGGTGCGCGGCGCTGCCACCGATCTATGGTCGGTAACGAGCCTAATGGGTCCGTTGGTTCCGGCGATGCGCCACCGCGCTCAGCACCAGCGCGGCCAGGCCGACTACCGCGAGACGCTCCGGCCACGGACCCAGCCGGGTGGCCAGGGTCAGCTCGGTCCGCCGTGGGACCTGCCCACTGATGATGTCGCGGGTGAACAGCTCGGTCTGCTCGTGCACGGACCCATCGGGCATCACCAGCCCGCTGACCCCGACGGTGCTCACGTGGATCACCGCCCGGCCCAACTCGACCGCCCGCACCCGGGAGGCGGCCAACTGCTGCACCGACTCGTCGGTGAAGCCGAAGGTGGCGTTGTTCGTGGGCACGAAGAGCACCTCGGCCCCGGCCCGCACACTGTCGCGCATGAGCTCGTCGGAGACGACCTCGAAGCAGATGCCGATGCCCAGCTGCAGCGCTCCCCCATCGACCGGCACGGTCAGCAACCCGGTCTCGGTGCCGGCGACAAAGTCGCGGGCCACCAGATCCACCTTGTCGCTGAACATTCGGAAGAAGTCGCGATAGGGGATGTACTCGGCAAACGGGACCGGCCACTGCTTGACGTACCGGTCCACCACGCCCTCACCGGGCAGGTAGAGCAGGCTGGCGTTGGTGACGTGCCCCACCGGCTCGTTCAGCACCGCGCCAACCACCAGGGGCGCGTCGATTGCGGTCACGGCGGACTCGATCACCGCCGCCGCGTCGGGGTTGCGCAGCGGGTCGATGTCTGAGGAGTTCTCCGGCCACAACACCAGGTCCGGTTGCTCCAGCTCGCCCTGCTCGACCAGCTCCGCAGCATGCAGGGTCGTGGTGACGTGGTTGTCCAGGACGGCGCGCCGTTGGGCGTTGAACTCCAGGGTCATCTCCGGCACATTGCCCTGTATGCCGAGCACCTGCAGCGGCTCTCCAGAGACCGGGCGGGCGATCAGCAGCGGCGACAGCAGCAACCCGGCCGCGCCGAGCGCGGCCACCGGTGCCACCCATCGGCCGGTGCCTCCTGCTGCTTCCGGGGCCGACCTCGTGGGCCTCGGTGACCACCGGCCACGAAGCAACCCTTCGACGGCCTTCGCCCCCAGGGCGCCGATCAGTGCCGCCACGAAGGTCACCCCCGGTGCACCGAGCCAGGAGGCCACCGCCAGCAGCGGCGCATCAGCCTGGCTGAAGGCCACCCGCCCCCACGGGAACCCACCGAACGGGGTGGTGGACCGGGCCAACTCGCTGGCCACCCACGCCAGCGCGACCACCACCGGGCGGACGCGCTCACGCTGCAGGTAGCCACAGAGCATGCCGAGCCCGGCAACGTACAACGCCTCCAGTACGGACAGTGCCAGCCAGGGCAGGGCACCGACGAAGATTCCGCTCCAGGACAGGAGGGGCACGAAGTAGGCCAGTCCGGCCGCACCGCCCAGGAGGAACCCGCGCCACGGACCGACCCCGACCGTCGCCAGCGCCAGTGCCCCGATCCCGACGTAGGCCAACCACCAGATGTCGTGCCCCGGGAAGGCGAGCCAGAGGCAGAGCCCGGCAGCGACGGAGAGAACCAGGCGGACGGGCACGGCCACAGCGTAAAGGACTGGCCTGGACCGTTCCGGCAGCCGGTCAGGCGGCGCCGGGAGTGGCCGGACCCTGACCCCGCCGGGACCGGACAGCAGCTGCCAACTCGGTCAGCACCTGCTCGGTGGTCTCCCAGGACATGCAGGCATCGGTGACCGACTGTCCGTAGACGAGGCCGTCGGGGGCGGGCTCCTGCCGCCCGGCCACCAGGAAGGACTCCAGCATCACACCAGCCACCGGGGACTGGCGCGTGGCCACCTGCGCGGCCAGCTCCCGGGCCACCTGCGCCTGGCGCACGTGGTCCTTCTGGCTGTTGCCGTGACTGGCGTCGACCACCAGGCGGGGGGTCCGCCCCGCCGACTGCAGCAGGGCGCTGGCCGCTGCCACCGCCTCCGGTGAGCAGTTGGGGCCGCTGCGCCCGCCGCGCAGGATGACGTGACCATCCGGATTGCCCTGCGTCTCAACCAGCGCCGCCCGGCCCTGGTCATCGACGCCCAGGAACGTCTGCGGAGCCGCGGAGGCCTGACAGGCGTCCACGGCGACCTGCACGCTGCCGTCCGACCCGTTCTTCAGCCCGACCGGCATGGACAGCCCGGAGACCAGTTGGCGATGCACCTGCGACTCCACCGTCCGGGCACCGATCGCGCCGTAACTGACGGTGTCAGCGATGTATTGCGGGGTGGTGGTCTCCAGGTACTCACACCCCGCCGGCAGGCCGGTGCGGAGCACCTCCAGCAGCACCCGTCGGGCCAGCCGCAGCCCTCGGGGGATGTCGTAGCTGCCATCCAGGTCCGGGTCGTTGATCAGGCCCTTCCACCCCGTGGTGGTCCGCGGCTTCTCGAAGTAGACCCGCATCACCACCAGCAGGTCGTCGGCTAGTGCGCGGGCCGTGGCGGACAGCCGCCGGGCGTAGTCGATCGCAGCCACCGGGTCGTGCACCGAGCAGGGCCCGACGATGACCAGCAGTCGGTCGTCGGTGCCGCGCAGGACGTCCTGGATCTCGCTGCGGGAGCGACGCACCAGATCGGCCAGCTCCCCGGGCAGCGGCTGCTCGTGGTGCAGCTGCGCCGGCGTCGGCAGCGGCTCCATCCGGCGGACGCGTAGGTCGCTGGTGCTCTCCGGCGGCGGCTGCACGGCGGCCGCTGCGGTCTGCGGGTGGTCACCTGGGGTCGGTCCCGGCACGGATTGTTCGGGCATCTGCTGAGGTGCTGTGGCTGTCGTTGGCTGGGTGCTCATCGTGGTCCCTCCTATCGGGCGGGAGGTCCGATGCTGCCCCGGAGCGCCCGCCGTGAAATGGCAAAGGGCGAGGACCGTGATGGTCCACGCCCTGTCGGCTCCGGTCGCGCGTCAGTTCAGCACTTTGCGCCGGCCGGAGCCGACCCAAAGAACCAATACTGACGAACGTTCCGCATGAGCAGGAGGATACACCCTGCGCCAACGCATCCGGACATGAGCCAGGGCCCACGCTCCGTTGGTGCCGGGCCGACCGCAGCCGGGTGCTGCCGGTGGTCCCGTTGTCTACTAAGAGCGCGGGCCCTAGCTTGTCCGCCATCATGCCTTCACGGACCGTCCATGAGCGCAGTCGACCGTTGGCACGGCTCCGAGGAGCTGACGCCCAACCGCGGTCTGGGTCGGTCGCGGGTCCCAAGGGGGGGAACCAGTAGCGGACCTGAAGGCCAACATAGCCGGATCACGGCGTCTGTCAAACCCTGCCTGACCTGCAGAAACATGCGTTTCTGCAGGTCATCGCGGTGCGTCGAGAAGCAACTTTGTCGATGAACGGCATCGTGCCCTCGGCGTGTCGCTGACGACACGCCGAGGGCACGAGGAGTGGCTGGTGGGTCCAGCGTCGGGAGACAGCTGCGGGCTCAGTCAGCCGGCGCCGGCACCACCACCACGCCGCGGGCCGTGGTGGCCAGCAGCGGTGGGTCGAGCACATCGGCGGCGGACTCCCCCCGCTCGGGGTTACCGCGGGCGGTGACCTGCACCTGGAACTCCATCTCACGGCTGCGGCTGCCGACCCGGACCAGGGTGGCCGTGATCTGGAGACAGTCGCCGGCCCGCACCGGCGCGAGGAACTGCACGTCCGAGTAGGAGGCAAACAGGCCCTCGTGCCCATCGGTGCGGATGCACAGCTCGGTGGCGACGTCACCGAACAGACCGAGGCTGTAGGCGCCGTCGACCAGGTGGCCGGCGTAGTGGGCATGGCTGTACGGAACGTAACGGGAGTGGACGACGTGGTCGCCGACTGCAGCGGTCACTGATGCTCCTTTGTCGGGGTGGGTGGCTGGCGCTGTCCCAGCGCATGAACCAGGTAGGAGGCGACCTCCGCCGGGGTCGTGCCCCGACCAAAGATCTGGTCGACGCCCAGGGCGGCGGCGGACCCTTCCTCAAAGCGTGGGCCCCCGGCCACCAGCAGCGGCACCTGGCCGGCCGGGTAGGCCTCCCGGAAGGCCGCGGACATAGCCGTGGTGTTGTGAATATGCGCATCGCGCTGGGTCACCACCTGAGAGACCAGCACCGCGTCGGCCTGCTCGGCGCGGGCTCGCTCCACCAGCTCCGGCACGAGCACCTGGGCGCCGAGGTTCACCACCCGGATCTCGGAGTAGTACTCCAGGCCCTTCTCGCCGGCGAAGCCCTTGATGTTGAGGATGGCATCGATGCCGACCGTGTGGGCATCGGTGCCGATGCAGGCGCCGACCACCACCAGTGGCCGTCGCAGGGTCTTCTTGATGGACTGGTTGATGTCCTTGGCCGACAGCAGCGGGTAGTCCCGTTCAACCACCTCGACCTGGTCCAGGTCCACCAGGTGGGTGACGCTGCCGTAGACCACGAAGAAGGTGTGCCCCGGGCCGATCGCCTTGGCGTGCACCAGCAGCGCCGGTGACATGCCCATCTTGGCAGCCAGCTGCAGGGCTGCCCCTTCGGCACGTTTGTCGTGCGGGACCGGCAGGGTGAAGGACACCTGAATCATGCCGTCGCCGGTGGTGTCCCCGTAGGGACGGATGATCGACCCCTGAGACGGCGACGGAGTGGCCTGGCTGTTGCTCACGCGTGCTCCTCCAGCAGTGTGATGGCCGGGTTGTCGTAGTCGTCGGCCTTGGCGGCCACCCCCTCCAGGCCCTTGCCCTGATCGGCGGGGCGCTTCATCTGCCCGAATGTTCCGTCGGCAATAGCCTCCAGCAGCGGTGCCCATCCGTGAGTGGCCGGTTCGTCCTGCATCCGCTGCATCAGCCCGATGGCCTCGTCCAGGACCTGCCGCGCGCGGTTCTGGATGAAGCCGTCGCGGGGTGGGTGGAAGTCCTCGGTCAGGCCACCGGCAGCGTTGAGCACGTAGCGCACGTTCTGCAGCGCCAGGTCGCGGTCCGACAGGAACGGAGTCACCACCGCCTCGGTCATCATGCCGACCAACAGGATCGACTGGCCGGTCAGCACACCGGCCAGGTTGAAGAATCCGTCCAGCAGGTGACCGGCGAAGACGTCACCGGTCATGTGCTTGGTCGGGGGCATCCACTTCAACGGTGCCTTCGGGAAGAGGTGTCGGGCCAGCAGTGCGTGCGCCAGCTCCAGCCGGAAACTCTCCGGCAGGGCCGGGTTGATCTCGAAGGCGTGCCCCAGCCCCAGCTGCCAGTCCGCCAGACCGGCCTCCTTACCGAAGTACTCGTTCATCAGCTGGGACACGGTGACCGTGTGGGCGCCCTCCACGGCGTCCGCAGTGGTCAGGTAGTTGTCCTCACCGGTGTTGATGATGATCCCGGCGCGGGCATGGACCTGACGGGAGAACCGCTGGTCCACGAAGGTGCGGATCGGGTTGATATCACGGAACAGGATGCCGTACATCGAGTCGTTCAACATCATGTCGAGGCGTTCCAGCCCGGCCAGCGCTGCCATCTCCGGCATGCAGAGCCCGGAGGCGTAGTTGACCAGCCGGATGTAGCGCCCCAGCTCCTTGCTGACCTCGTCCAGGGCCGCGCGCATCAGGCGGAAGTTCTCCTGGGTGGCGTAGGTGCCGGCAAAACCCTCCCTGGTGGCCCCCTCGGGCACATAGTCCAGCAGCGACTGCCCGGTGGAGCGGATCACCGCGATGATGTCCGCACCCGCCCGGGCGGCAGCCTGGGCCTGTGGGATGTCCTCGTAGATGTCACCGGTGGCCACGATGAGGTACACCCACGGCCGTTGCGGCGGGTCCCCCAGCCGGGTGATCAGCCGGTCGCGGGCTGCCCGCTGCCGGTCGATGCGCCGGATCCCGGGGCGGACCGCCGCCATCGCGGCGCGGCGAGCTCGGGTGTGCTCGCCCTTGGCCTCCGGGACCCGGAAGGAGACGGCCCCGGCAGAGGCCTTCTGGGCCAGGGTGAGCAGATCCGGAGCCTCCTGCCGGCGCAGCGCATCCCACACCGGCGTGGTCACGCCGTGCTCGATCCCCACCTGGGACCTGACCGCGTCCACCAGGTGGTTGACCCATGGGACGCGCTCGTGGTCGGCCCCGGCGAGCCCAGCGAGGCGCAGGGTGGCCCGTTCGACTGACACCGTGGTGTGCGACCTGGCCAGCTCGACCACGGGGCGACCGAGCCGAGCGGCCTGGGTCCTGGCCCGACGGACGGTGCTGCGGTCCAGTTCCAGAACGGTGGGACTGCTGCTAGGGCTCACTCAGAGACTCCTTCTCGGTCGAACGTCACGTGCCCGTCGACCACGGTCAATCGGGCTGTGGGTAGGGCAGGCTCCGGATCGGCAGCCAGATCCGGCAGCCCGTCGGCTGTGGGAGGCGGACTGTCGGCGGGCACGTCCCAGACCACGTAACTGGCCGGCTCGCCCAGCGCGATCTGGCCACCGGGGCGACCGCCCAGTTGATAGCCGCTGGTGGTGTGGGCTTGCAGCGCCTCGGCGACGGTGAGGCGCTGCTCCTCGTTGTGGTGCCAGACGGCATACTGAATCGCTCGCCAGGGGTCCATCGCGGTGACCGGGCTGTCCGAGCCCAGGGCCAACGGCACCCCCGCATCGAGCACACTGCGCAGCGGGACGGCCGCCAGCGCCCGCTGCGGGCCGAGCCGGGCCGCGTACATGCCGTCGGCGCCGCCCCACAACCCGTCGAAGGCCGGCTGCATACTGGCCCAGATACCCAGCTCGGCCATCGTGGCCAGGACCTCCGCGTCGGGCAGCTCGACGTGCTCCCAACGGTGCCGGGCGGCAACCATCGCCGGGATACCGACCACCTCGGCGGCGCGACGGAACCCCTCGGCCATGGTGTGCAGCGCCGCGTCTCCGATCACGTGGCCACCGGCCTGCAGCCCAGCACGCGTGCAGGCCACCACGTGCGCGGCGATCTGCTCAGCGTCCAGATAGGCGTAGCCGCGGCCCGGCGCGTCCTGGTAGTCCTGGCGCAGGTGCGCGGTGCGGGACCCGAAGGAGCCGTCCGCGCACAGGTCCCCGGCGAGCCCGGTCACCTGGAGGAACTGACCCAGGTCCTTGGCCTCCGCCGCGTCGGAGACCAACTGGCCCCAGTAGGCGACGGTGGCGGTCCGGGCCGGTCGCCGGCCGGCCTCCAGCACGTGGTGCACGTCCGCGAAGGAGGTCAGGTGGTCGGCCCCCGTCTCGTGCACCAGGCCGATCCCCCGCTCGGAGGCGCTGCGCAGCGCCAGGTCCAGGTAGTGCTCTCGGTCGGCCTCGGTCATCGCCGAGGTGAAGGCGTTGGTGACCGCGGCGAAGGCATCCCGGGTCACCACCCCGGAGCCGTCCCAGCCGTCCAGTCCGTGCACCCGTGCCACGGCCGCCATCGCGGAGGAGACACTGGCCGAGTGGGCATCCACCCGGGGCATGTAGACCACCCCGCCGTAGGTAGCCCGGTCCAGCTCTCGGGCGGTGACCGGTCGGCGCTCGACCCACCTGCTCTCGTCCCAGGAGTGGGCATAGACCGGACGACCGCGCAGGTTCCGGGCGGCTGACTCGACCAGGCGCAGCGCCTCGTCCACCGACCTGGTCTCGGACAGGTCGATGCCGTCCAGGCCCTGCCCGGTCATCGTCAGGTGCACGTGGGCGTCGCAGAAGGCAGCCGTCACCAGCGCGCCGTCCAGGTGGACGACCCGGTCGACGGTGTCCTGCAGCCCGCTGGCCCCGTCCTCGTCGCCGATCCAGGTGATGCGGCCGGCCCGAGACATCAGCGCGGTGGCTGCCGGGGTGCCGTGCACCCGGCCCCCGTGGAGCAGGATCGAGGGCGGGTTGTCGTGCTCCGGTGCTGCAGAGGTGCTCACGAGACCCCAGTCTGGTCCCCCGCCAGGCGGGACTCGAACAGGGCCCGGACGCCGGGCGTGGTGCGCAGCAACTCCACTGCCAGGTCGGCGTGCCCGGGCACGTAGCCGTTGCCGATCAGCATCCGGACGTCGGCGGCCAGCCCCTCCGCGCCGAGAGCCGCAGCGGCGAAGTGGGTCGCCATGGAGAAGAAGATGACCGTGCCGCCCTGGGCGGTGGCCAGGATGGCTGGCTGCTCGCAGCCGGGCACATCGACGCAGACCACGGTGACGTCGCCCGGGCCGCCAGCGGACTGCACCGCCTCCAGCAGGCCCAACGGCGAGCGGGCGTCGGCCAGTACGATCTGATCGGCCAGGTCGGCGCCGGCCAGCAACTCCGCCTCCCGCTGCACCGGCACCACCGCGATGCGGCGGGCCGCGCCGGCTCGGCCCGCGGCCGCCAGCGACAGGGAGCCGGACTTGCCGGCGGCGCCGAGCACCGTCACGACCGGGTCCTGGCCGGTGCGGTCGCGGTGCTCCTGGATGACCCGGCTCACCAGCGCCGGAGCCCCACAGACGTCCATCACCATCAGGGCCAGCTCCGGGTCCAGGTCCTCGGGCAGCACCGCGGCGATGGACCGGCCGAACAGGATGGCGTGTCCCTGGGTGGGCACCCGCTCCCCCAGCCCGTCCCACGCCTGCAGCTCGTCGGTGACCCGCAGCGGTGTCAGTGACAGTGAGACCAGCGTGGCCACCCGGTCACCGACCCGCAGTCCCAGCGGACTGTCCGGTCCGACCTCGGCGACCCGGCCGATGAGCATCCCGCCGGAGCCGGTGACCGGGTTCTGCATCTTGCCGCGGGTGGCGATGATCTGCCGGACCGTCGCCCGCACCGCTGCGCCGTCCACGGTGCCGTCGGCGTTGCGGTGGCTGTCCGCGAGCTGGTGGTAGGAGGCGGCATCCAGGTTGAGGACCTCCACCTCGATCCGCACCTCATCCGGACCGATCTCGGGTGAGGGATCGAGACGTTCAGCGGCCTGTGGCAGGGTCAGTGCGGCGCCGGTAGGGGCCAGGACGCGGTGGAGGCCGACTGGACTGGTGGCCGTCATTTGTCCTCCCTAAGAGGTGTTTGACAAGAGATCATGCGTTCGGTGCTCGCATTCGCCGGAAGATATCCGTAGCATGCCATGTATGAGCAGTCTGATCGAGCAGCCCTACCGCTACCAGCAGCGCGAGCTGGTGGAGCCCGACTGGACGCGCTACCCGGGGTGGCGCGACGTGACCGAGCAGGAGTGGGCCAATGTGCAGTGGCAGCGGGTCCACTGCATCAAGAACATCAAGCAGCTCCGCGAGCTGATGGGCGACCTGCTGACCGACGAGTTCTATGCCGACCTGGAGCGTGACCAGGCCGAGCGGGCCACGATGTCCATGCTGCTCCCGCCGCAGATGATCAACACCATGGTCAGTGAGATGACGTGGGCGGACGGCACCATGCCGGCGGCCGGCGCGGATTTCACGGCCGCGTTCTACGCCGACCCGGTCCGCCGCTACATGCTGCCGGTCTTCTCCGACCGCCGCACCGACTGGCCGTCGCACCCCTACTCGGCCCGGGACTCGCTGCACGAGCAGGACATGTGGGTGGCTGAGGGCCTGACCCACCGGTACCCGACCAAGGTGCTGGCCGAGTTGCTCCCCACCTGCCCGCAGTACTGCGGCCACTGCACCCGGATGGACCTGGTCGGTAACTCCACCCCCCAGATCACCAAGCTGAAGCTGGCCGGCAAGCCGATGGACCGCCACGAGGCGATCCTGGACTATCTGAAGCGCACGCCCACCGTGCGGGACGTGGTGGTCTCCGGTGGCGACGTGGCGAACATGCCCTGGAAGAACCTGGAGTCCTTCCTGGACCGGGTGCTGGAGATCGACAACATCCGCGACATCCGGCTGGCCACCAAGGCCCTGATGGGGCTGCCGCAGCACTGGCTGGTCGAGGACACCGTGGAGGGTGTCGCCCGCGTCTCGGCCAAGGCCCGCAGTCGCGGTGTCGGGCTGGCCATCCACACCCACGTCAACGCGGCCCAGTCGGTCACCCCGCTGGTCGCCCAGGCGACCCACGCGATGCTCGAGGCCGGGATCCGTGACGTCCGTAACCAGGGCGTCCTGATGCGCGGTGTGAACGCGACCAGCGAGGACCTGCTCGACCTCTGCTTCGCGCTGGCGGACGGCGCCTCGATCACGCCCTACTACTTCTACATGTGCGACATGATCCCGTTCGCCGAGCACTGGCGGACCTCGCTGACCGAGGCCCAGGACCTGCAGCACTCGATCATGGGATACCTGCCGGGCTTTGCCACGCCACGCATCGTGTGCGATGTGCCGTTCGTCGGCAAGCGGTGGGTGCACCAGGTGGACTCCTACGACACCGAGCG
>CAYVEH010000039.1:0-17285 GCA_964450585.1 uncultured Ornithinimicrobium sp. | reverse complement strand
GATGGCGTTGAGGGTCTGGATGCGGAAGGTCTCAGCCATGGGTGCGCTCGAACTCTTTCAGGAAGTCAACCAGGGCCTGGACGGACTCCTGGGAGGTGGCGTTATAGATGCTGGCGCGCATGCCGCCCACCGAGCGGTGACCCGACAGGTTGGTCAGCCCGGCCGCGGCGGCTTGGGTGAGGAACTCCTGATCCAGGTTGGCGTCGGCCAGCAGGAACGGGACGTTCATCCGGGAGCGGGCCTGCGGGGCCACCGGGTTGGAGTAGAAGTCCGAGTCGTCGATGGCCCGGTACAGGGTGGCGGCCTTGGCCTCGTTGCGCTGTGCCATGCCGGTCAGGCCACCGTTGTCGCGGATCCACTGCAGGTTCAACCCCAGCAGGTACCAGGCGAAGGTGGGTGGCGTGTTGAGCATCGAGTCGGCGCCGGCCATGGCGGTGTAGTCCAGCACTGCCGGCGTCTCCGGGCGGGGGGAGCCGAGCAGGTTCTCGTCCACGATCACGACGGTGATCCCGGAGGGGCCCAGGTTCTTCTGGGCGCCTGCATAGATCAGCCCGAACTGGGAGACCTCCAGCGGCCCGGACATGATCGAGGAGGAGAAGTCGGCCACCAGCGGTACGGAGACCTGCGGCACGTAGTTGAACTCAACCCCGCCGATCGTCTCGTTGGCGGTGTAGTGCAGGTAGGCAGCCCCGTCGGTGGGCTGTACCGAGGCAGGGTCCGGCAGGGTGGAGTAGTTGGACGCCGACTCATCAGCGATGACGTTCACCTCGGCATACTTGCGCGCCTCGGTCAGGGCCTTCTTGGACCAGGACCCGGTGTTGAGGTAGTCGACCCGGGCGCCTGCGGCGGTGAGGTTCAGCGGGATCGCGGCAAACTGGCCGGTGGCCCCACCCTGCAGGAAGAGCACCCGATAGTGCTCCGGCACGTTGAGCAGTTCTCGCAGCAGCGCCTCGGACTCGGAGGCCACCGCGACGAAGTCCTTGCTGCGGTGACTGATCTCCATGACCGACATTCCCAGGCCGTGGTAGTCCAGGAGCTCGGACTGGGCCCGTTCCAGCACTTCTGGGGGCAGGGCGGCGGGGCCGGCGGCGAAGTTGTGGACACGCACTGAAGGACCTCCGTGCTCGGGTGGGTCGGTCGCGCAGCGGTCGCAACGCCTCGTTGAGTGCGGCCAGCAACACTTTGGCTGGCCTGCACTGTACGACCTCGCCCGGGTTGTCCCCAAGAGGAGGGGGCTATGTCGTGCACCACAGCGGGCCGGAGGTGGTTAGTCTGCCGACCATGGCTGCAGCACAGCGGGTTCCCGACCGGCCGAGGCCTGACCGGGTCGTGCAGAAGCTCTGGGTGCGCTACGCCAAGCGGGGGCGGATGCGGTTCACCTCCAGCCGTGACTTCCAGCGGGCCCTGGAACGGGCGTTGCGGCTGGCCGGGGTGCCGATGGCCTACTCTGCCGGCTTCCACCCGCACCCGCGAATCAGCTACGCCAACGCCGCCCCGACCGGGGTCGCCTCCGAGGCCGAGTATGTCGAGTTGTCCCTGACGCAGACGGTGGAGCCCGGACGGATCGCTCGCCTGCTCAGCGACGCCCTGCCCGACGGGCTGGAGATCGTCCAGGCCCGGCCGGCGGGGGAGGGTGCGCTGGCCGACCGTCTGATCGCCAGCCGCTGGCAGCTGGGCTTCCCGGGGGTGTCGCGGCAGGACCTGCAGTCTGCGCTGGACCAGTTTCTGGCGCACGAGCAGGTGCAGATCACCCGGATGATGAAGCGCGGGCCCCGGGACATCGACGTGCGCGGACCGGTCCTGGCCGCCCAGGTCGTGGCCGCCGATGCAGAGGTGACCAACGACGCGGGGGTGACCAACGACGCGGCCGAGGCGGTGCTCCTGCTGACTGTGCGGCATACCACCCCCACCGTGCGGCCCGCGCAACTGTGGCAGGCGCTGTGCCTGGTCAGCGGGCTGGACGTGCCCCGCCCGGCGAGCACCCGCCTGGCGCAGGGGCTGCTAGGACCCGGGGACCAGGTGCTCGACCCGCTGGGTTGAGCGCCCCCAGGCCCGCTGTGTGAGATAGTGGCCGTGGTTGTGCGACCGGCCACACCAGCCGCGCAACCCGACAGATCTCCCGCTGTGCGGCGCGAAGAGCCGGCACGCGAGTGGGCGGTTGGGTGAAGCACCCAGGCCGTGCACGGGTCTGGACGGCGTCGCTGCCGGTGACGCGCGAAGTGCGCGAGCCGCCCGGCGTAACCAGGACGACTTCCGTCCGGCAGGCGACCTGCCTGCCCGGGACGACGCAACCCGCGCCTCGCGGGAGTGGGCCCTACGGGTCCGGTGTGGACTCCTGGCGAGCCACGAGAGGAAACCATGGCCACCATGGACCAGCACCCGGAAACGTCCGGGGACGACACCACGCCAACCCACCCCGAAGGACCGGGCAACCAGTCGCAGCAGAGTTTGTTCTCCCACGGGGGCAGTCCGAGCCCTCACCCCTCCGGCGAAGCGCAGGGCGCGAGCGCCTCGACGGCTGGGGAGAGCGGTTCGGCAGCCCCGACCAGTGCCCCGTTCGGCATGCTCTTCCAGGCGCCGGACCTGAGCACGGTGCCGAGCCGGCCCCGCCGGCCGGCACCGGAGGCCGACGACCGTGGCGAGGAGTCCGGCGCCGACGAGGGCAGGTCCCGCAGCTCCCGCAACCGTCGCTCCGGGGGCGGTGGCGCCGAAAGCTCCGACAGTGCCAACCGTCAGCGGGGGGCGGAGGAGTCGAAGGAAGGCTCGGGCGAGGACACCGAGTCGGACAGCACCTCCGATGACACCAGCGAGGACGGTCAGGGACGTCGCCGGCGACGCCGTGGGGGCAAGGGTCGTCGTGGCCGTGGCGGCAACGCCGAGGACGGCTCCGAGCACCACGAGCAGAACGGTGCGGAGGGCTCCAACGGCAACGGGTCGGACTCTGCCGAGGGTGAGCAGGGTGAGTCCTCCTCCGGAGGGACAGTGCGCCGTCGCCGGCGCAGCAACCGTCGCGGGGAGGACGGCGAGGCCCGTGACTCACGACGCGCCCGTGAGGAGGTCACCGGGGTTCGCGGGTCGACCCGACTGGAGGCCAAGCGGCAGCGTCGACGCGAGGGCCGGGAGGCGGGCCGACGTCGCACGATCATCACCGAGGCGGAGTTCCTGGCCCGCCGGGAGAGCGTCGAACGCACCATGGTGGTCCGTGGCCTGGCCGACCGCACCCAGATCGGGGTGTTGGAGGACGGGGTCCTGGTCGAGCACTACGTCTCCCGGACCACGCAGACCACGATGGTTGGCAACGTCTATCTGGGACGGGTCCAGAACGTGCTGCCCAGCATGGAGGCCGCGTTCGTGGATATCGGCAAGGGGCGCAACGCCGTGTTGTATGCCGGGGAGGTCAACTGGGACGCGGCCGGCCTGGACAGCAACCAGCCCAAGCGCATCGAGAACGCATTGAAGTCGGGGGACTCGGTCCTGGTGCAGGTCACCAAGGATCCCATCGGCCACAAGGGCGCCCGGTTGACCTCGCAGGTGTCCCTACCCGGTCGGTACCTGGTGCTGGTTCCGGGCAACTCGATGACCGGCATCTCCCGCAAACTGCCGGACACCGAACGGGCCCGGCTCAAGAAGATCCTCAAGGACGTGGTCCCCGACGGCGCCGGAGTGATTGTGCGCACGGCCGCCGAGGGAGCCAGCGAGACCGAGCTGCGCGCCGACGTCGAGCGCCTCACCGGGATGTGGGACCGCATCCAGGGCAAGCAGAAGAGCGCCAACGCCCCCGCGCTGCTGCATGGTGAGCCGGACATGACCGTGCGGGTGATCCGGGACGTCTTCAACGAGGACTTCGCCAAGGTCGTGGTCTCCGGGGAGAAGGCCTGGAAGGAGGTCAGCGACTACCTGGGTGACGTGGCACCCGACCTGGCCGACCGGCTCGAGAAGTGGACCGGCACCCAGGACGTCTTCACCCACTACCGGGTCACCGAGGCGCTGGCCAAGGCGATGGACCGCAAGGTGTGGCTGCCCTCCGGGGGATCCCTGGTGATCGACCGCACCGAGGCCATGACCGTCGTCGACGTCAACACCGGCAAGTTCACCGGTTCCGGTGGCAACCTGGAGGAGACGGTCACCAAGAACAATATCGAGGCGGCCGAGGAGATTGTCCGCCAGCTCCGGCTTCGGGACATCGGCGGGATCATCGTCATCGACTTCATCGACATGGTGTTGGAGAGCAACCGGGACCTGGTCGTGCGCCGACTGCTGGAGTGCCTGGGTCGGGACCGCACCAAGCACCAGGTGGCCGAGGTCACCTCGTTGGGGTTGGTCCAGATGACCCGCAAGCGGGTCGGTGCCGGGCTGATCGAGGTCTTCTCCGAGCCCTGCGTGCACTGCAGCGGCCGGGGGATCATGGTGCACGCCGAGCCGATCGACAAGTCTGACAGCAACGGTCAGGCCTCCGGGTCCGGCAGCCGTCGCGGACGCGGCCGGTCGGGCAACGGCGGCGACCGAGGCACCAGCCGTCCCACCCCGGCGCCGGGTGGCCCCACCCCGGCACAGATCGCGGCAGCAGCCCATGCAGCAGCGATCGCCGGCTCCGAACAGGAAGCCGCCGGTAGTGCCGAGGCGGACCAGGACCCGAGCAAGGCTGACCACGACACCCAGGCTGACAAGATCGCGCAGGCGAGCAAGGACGCCCCGGCGAGCAGGACCAGGGCCACGAAGGTCAGGGCAGTGGCCAGCAGTTCAAGTCCGACGGCCTCGGAGCACCCCGTCGAGTCGACGTCTGTCGAGGCCAGTACCGCGGTAAGCACCGGCGGTGATGAGGAGGCGACCACGGGCAGCAGTGCTGCCCCAGCGTCCCCTGAGCCCACCACCGCACCGAGCCGGCCACGACGTCGCCGGAGTCGCGTCGTGGCCCCGGCCGGGCCCCCGGGAGCTAGTGAAGCGGAGTCCATCACGCAGCCGGTCGAGCCGGCTCCCGAAACCATCGGATGAGTTTGTCTCCGGGCCACGGGACGAGGTAGGCTGTTCCCTCGGTGCGCCTCGTCGGCGCCATCGGGGTGTGTCGCCCCGTCCCGGGTCCGGAGCCTCCTCCGACCACCACCAGATCTGCAGGAAGTGAGTTGAACGTGTACGCGATCGTCCGCGCTGGCGGCCGCCAGGAGAAGGTCTCCGTCGGCGACGTCCTCATCATCGACAGGGTGAGCGGCGAGGCTGGCGACGCCGTCGAGCTCACTCCGCTGATGGTGGTCGACGGCACCACCGTCACGACCGACAGTGACGCCCTGGCCAAGGTCAAGGTCACCGCCGAAGTGGTCCAGGACGCCAAGGGCCCCAAGATCACCATTCAGAAGTACAAGAACAAGACCGGGTACAAGAAGCGTCAGGGCCACCGCCAGCCGCTGACCCAGGTCAAGATCACCGCGATCGACGCCTGAGCGTCGGCGACGAGCTCCTTCAGGAGGAATGACAGATGGCAACCAAGAAGGGTGCGTCCTCGACCAAGAACGGTCGTGACTCAAACGCACAGCGCCTCGGCGTCAAGCGCTTTGGCGGCCAGGTCGTCAGCACCGGTGAGATCCTCGTCCGTCAGCGCGGCACCAAGTTCCACCCCGGTGAGGGCGTGGGCCGCGGGAAGGACGACACCCTGTTCGCGCTGACCGCCGGCACCGTGCAGTTCGGCGCCAAGGGCGGCCGCAAGGTCGTCAACATCGTTGCTGCGGACAGTCCTGCTGAGCAGACTGCCGACCAGCCTGCCTGAGGCGAAACAGCACAGATTCCGGACGCCGGTGCGTTGCCCTTGAGCAACCACCGGCGTTTCTGGTGTCTGCCCACTGGCTCCGCGCCTGAGAGGATCAACCATGGCTACCTTCGTCGACCGTGTTGTGTTGCACCTGGCCGCGGGCAACGGCGGTCATGGCGTGGCCTCGGTGCACCGCGAGAAGTTCAAGCCGCTGGGCGGCCCAGACGGCGGCAACGGGGGCCGCGGCGGGGACATCATCCTGCGCGTCGACCCGCAGGTCACCACGTTGCTGGAGTACCACCACGGTCCACACCGCAGTGCCCCCAACGGGCGTCAGGGTGAGGGCGGTGAGCGCAACGGCGCCCAGGGGGAGAACCTGATCCTGCCCGTGCCGGAGGGCACCGTGGTGAGCACTCGTAGTGGTGAGGTGCTCGCCGACCTGGTCGGTGCCGGCACGGAGTATGTCGTGGCCCGCGGCGGCCGGGGTGGGCTGGGCAACAAGGCGTTGGCCAGCCGTCGCCGCAAGGCCCCCGGCTTCGCGCTGAAGGGTGAGCCCGGGGAGACGCTGGAGGTCGTGCTGGAGCTGAAGACCCTGGCCGATGTGGCCCTCATCGGCTTCCCCTCAGCCGGCAAGTCCAGCCTGGTCTCGGTGCTGTCCGCGGCCCGGCCCAAGATTGCCGACTACCCGTTCACCACCTTGGTCCCGAACCTGGGTGTGGTGACCGCCGGGGGTGAGCGATTCACCGTGGCCGATGTCCCCGGGCTGATCCCGGGGGCCTCCGAGGGCAAGGGCCTGGGGCTGCGCTTTCTGCGGCACATCGAGCGCTGTCATGTGCTGGTGCACGTGATCGACTGCGCGACCCTGGAGCCGGGCCGGGACCCGTTGACTGACCTGGACGTCATCGAGCACGAGTTGGCCGAGTACGTGCCGGACGCCTCCCTGGGCGGGACCCCGCTGGCGGACCGCGTGCGGATTGTGGTGCTGAACAAGGCGGACGTGCCCGAGGCCCGGGAGCTGGCCGAGATGGTGCGCCCCGACCTGGAGGCCCGGGGCCTGCAGGTGCACATCGTCTCGGCGGTCGCCCACACCGGGTTGAAGGAGCTGACCTTCGCGTTGGCCTCCGCCGTCGCCGCCGCCCGTGCTGAGCAGATCACCCTGGAACCGGCACGGACCGTGGTGCGCCCGCGAGCCATCGACGACACACCCTTCCGCATCCGCCGGGAGAATACGGCCGAGGGTCCGGTCTTCCGGGTCATCGGTGAGCGGCCTACCCGCTGGGTGCGGCAGACCGATTTCAGCAACGACGAAGCGGTCGGCTATCTGGCTGAGCGTCTGCACCGACTCGGCGTGGAGGATGAGTTGCTTGCGGCAGGAGCCGTGGCCGGTTCCACCGTGCTCATTGGCCCTGAGGACGATGCCGTGGTCTTTGACTGGCAGCCCACCATCTCGGCTGGAGCCGAGCTGCTCGGGCAACGGGGCAGTGACATTCGGCTGGAGGACCGGCACCGGCCGACCCGCAGTGAGAAGCGCGAGGCCTTCCACCAGAAGATGGATGCCGCTGCGGCTGCCCGGGCTGAGTTGGCGGAGGACCGCCGCTCCGGGGTCTGGACCGACCCGGACGAGGAGTAGTTCAGCAAGCGGTGAACGGACCGCGGGACAGGTGGGCACCGCGGGCGGGGCGCTCAGCCCGGCCCCTGCATGAACATACGGACCCATGGATTAGTATGCCGTCATGTCCGGGCCCCATGATGCGATCCGTGATGCGCGGCGCATCGTCGTCAAGATCGGCTCGTCCTCCATCACGGCACCGGGGGGCGGCATCGATAACTACCGCTTGCAGGCGCTCAGTGGTCTGGTGGCCAAGCGCTGGCTAGCCGGAGACGAGGTGGTCCTGGTCTCCTCTGGCGCCATTGCGGCAGGGATGACACCGCTGGGCCTGACCAGGCGGCCCAAGGATCTGGCGACGCAGCAGGCCGCGGCCAGCGCTGGTCAGGGCAGCCTGGTCGCCGCCTACACCCAGGCCTTCGGGTTGCACGGCCTGAACGCTGGGCAGGTGCTGCTCACCGCGGACGACATGCACCGACGGTCGCACTACGTCAACGCCAGCCGCACCCTCGAGAAGCTGCTGGAGTTGGAGATCGTGCCGATCATCAACGAGAACGACACCGTTGCGACCGACGAGATCCGGTTCGGGGACAATGATCGGCTCGCAGCACTGGTGGCCCACCTGATCGATGCTGATGCCCTGATCCTGCTGACCGATATCGACGCCCTGTATGACGGGCATCCTCGGCGTCCGGGGACCTCCCGCATCCCGGTGGTCACCTCGATGGACCAGATCGCGCAGGTAGATATCTCGGCCACCGGCTCGGCCGTTGGCACGGGCGGCATGGTCACCAAGGTGGCCGCGGCACAGCTGGCTACCGCTGAGGGCATCAGCGTCCTGCTGACCTCCGCCGACCAGGCAGCCCAGGCCCTGGCCGGTGACGACGTAGGCACCATCTTCACCCCGACCGGGCGCAAGCACCGGGCACGCCGTCGCTGGCTCGCCCACGCCAGCAACGTCAGTGGTCGACTGGTACTGGACGCGGGAGCGGTGGAGGCAGTGGTGCAGCGCCAGACCTCGTTGCTGCCCGTCGGCGTCACCCGCGTGGAGGGCGTGTTCCGCACCGGAGACACCGTCGATCTGTGTGACCCACAGGGGCACGTAGTGGCCCGTGGACTGGTCAGTTATGACTCCAGCGACCTGACCCGCATCGTGGGACGTCGGCTGGATGCGGGGACGGCCAGCGCTCGACGAGCGGCACCGGCACCCCGCACGGTGATCCGCCGTGACGACCTGGTGGTCCTATAGGCGATGTGGCCGTGAGCGTGCGCAACCTCCCCAAGAATGTGCGACGAACGTGCAGGACCTCCCCAAAAATGCGCAACAAGCGTGCAGAACCTCCCCAAAAATGGGTGGGAGCGTGGAATCCCGACAAGGTTGGAGAAGACGATGGCACAGGACATTGACCCCCAGGTGGTGGAGTACGTCCACGACGTCGCCCGCCGTGCCCGGGCCGCCTCCCGGGAGCTGGCACTGCTGACCCGCGGTCAGAAGGACGCCGCGCTGCTGGCGCTGGCCGAGGCCCTGGACGCCGGCACCGAGCAGGTCGTGACCGCCAACCGCGAGGATGTTGAGCGGGAGCGGGCCGGCGGGATGAGCGAAGGGTTACTGGACCGACTCACACTGACCCCCGAGCGTGTCCAGGCGGTGGCCCAGGCGCTCCGTGATGTCGCCGCGTTACCGGACCCGGTCGGTGAGGTGGTGCGCGGATCCACGCTCGCCAACGGCCTGACGATCCGGCAGGTGCGGGTTCCGATGGGCGTGGTCGGCATGATCTATGAGGCACGGCCCAATGTGACGGTGGACGCCGCGGGGCTGGGCCTGAAGTCGGGCAATGCGGTGATCCTGCGGGGCGGGGCCGCAGCGGGCCGCACCAATGAGGCACTGGTCACCGTCCTGCGGGAGGCACTGACCGCCCACGGGCTGCCCGCCGATGCGATCAACCTGCTCAGCCGGGGCGGCCGCGAGGCCGGTCGGGCGCTGATGACCGCCCGAGGCCTGGTCGATCTGGTGATCCCCCGGGGCGGGGCCAGCCTGATCCAGACCGTGGTCACCGAGTCCACCGTGCCGGTCATCGAGACCGGTGTCGGCAACTGTCACGTCTACGTCGACGCTGCCGCGGACACCGCCATGGCGCTGGCGATCACCACCAACGCCAAGACCCATCGCCCCAGTGTGTGCAACGCGGCCGAGTCACTGCTGGTCCACCAGGATATTGCCGCAGATTTCCTGCCCAAGGCACTGGCGGAGCTGGCCGGGGCCGGTGTGGTGTTGCACGCCGACGAGCGTGCCCGGTCGTATGCCGAGCAGGCCGGGGTCAGCGCCGACGCCGCCACCGAGGAGCACTTCGCGACGGAGTTCCTCGCCCTGGAGCTGAGCGTGGCGGTCGTCGACGACCTGGATGCGGCACTGGCGCACGTGCAGCACTACAGCTCCGGACACACCGAGGCGATCGTCACCCAGGACCGGGCCGCGGCGCGCCGGTGGGCCCAGGAGGTCGATGCCGCAGCGGTGATGGTCAACGCCTCGACGCGGTTCACCGACGGTGGAGAGTTCGGCTTCGGCGCGGAGATCGGCATCTCCACCCAGAAGCTGCACGCCCGCGGCCCGATGGCGCTGGCCGAGCTGACGACCACCAAGTGGGTGGTCGAGGGAGACGGCCAGATCCGCTGACCGCCTGCGGCCACACCTGGCTATCCGACCCGGACGCGGCCTCCTGCCATGGCCCGCGCCGAAGCAGCCCTAGACTGACACGGCATGACCGGCAGATGGCTCGACGGGCTCGAGAGCGAGGCAGCCAAGGTCCTGCCGGCGGCAGTGCACCGCTACATCCGCCAAGGCTCTCGCGAGGGCACCAGCGCCGCTGCGGCCGCAGCGGCCTGGCGTGAGGTGCGCTTCCTCCCGCACGCGCTCGCGGATGTCTCACACTGCGACCCGGCCACGACCCTGCTAGGCACCGAGGTGGCAGCACCCGTTGGCGTGGCCCCGACGACCTTCCAGAGAGCCGTGCACGCCGACGGCGAGCTCGCCATGGCCAGCGCGACCCGCGACGCCGGTTCGCTCCTGGTGGTGTCCAGCAACGCCGGGACCTCCTTTGCCGAGATCGGCGCCACTGGGGTCGCGTGGTGGCTGCAGGCGTACCTGCCCGCCGACCGGTCCCTGGCGGTTCCTCTCCTGGAGCGTGCGGTCGAGGCGGGTGCCCGGGCGGTGGTGCTCACCGTCGACACCCCGGTGGTCGCGACGAAGTACGACGACGGTCCGAGTATCTGGGAGGAGACCGACCCGACGATCCTGCGCGTCAATTTCGATCTGGAGGCCCACCACCTTCCTGGCTTTGCCAAGGCTACGGACCTGGGGCCGGCCGACATCACCTGGCTGCGGGAGATGACCGGTCTGCCCGTGGTGGTCAAGGGTGTGCTGCGGGCCGATGACGCGGTGCGCTGTGTCCAGGCCGGAGCCTCGGCCGTCTGGGTGTCCAACCATGGGGGCAGGCAGCTTGACCAGAGCCTGGCCACGGCCGAGGCGCTGCCGGGCGTTGCCGCCGCCGTGGGTGAGCGGGTCGAGGTCTATGTCGACGGCGGACTGCGCGGTGGCCTGGACGTGTTGGCCGCCCTGTGCCTGGGTGCTCGCGCCGCCTTCCTGGGGCGGCTGCCGCTGTGGGCGCTGGTGGGGGGCAACGCTTCGGTGCTGCGGATGCACCGGGAACTAGCCAGCGAACTGATCGAGTCCATGCAGCTGGCCGGTATCACCCGCCCGGGCGACGCCCCGTTGGTGCTCGCGTCGTCGCGGCGGGAGTAGCGATGTGGCGGGGCGAGCGGTGAAGGCCGTCCTCGGCACGGCGCGCTGAACCATCCTCCGCCTGCTCGTGCGGTTCGGCGGCACGTGCTGCCCTGCCACAGGAGCGGTAAAAGGTTGATCAGGCTCTGCCCAAATGTGTTACTCACCGGTTGTGGTCCTGGGGTGACCGGGCCATGGTCGGGGCCATGGAGACACGACGACGTGACCCGCTGACCGCCCTGACGACCCTGACGGCCGGCCTTGCCCTGGTGGCCACCGGCACGCTCCCCGCCCAGGCCGACGACACAGCCTACGTGGCGCTGGGGGACTCCTTCTCCGCCGGCACCGGCACCCGTGCCTCCACCGATGACTGTTATCGGTCGCCCTACGGCTACCCCGCCCTGATCGCCGATGCCCAGGCTCTGAGCCTGGACTACCAGGCCTGCAGCGGGGCCACGACCGCCGATGTGCTCGACCACCAGGTCGGTGCCCTGACCGCGGACACCGACCTGGTCACCATGACCATCGGTGGCAACGACCTGGGCTTCGCCGACGTCATCACCGAGTGCGCCCTGCCGGGATGGTTCTCCGACTGTGAGGGGGCGATCGCCGATGGCCGCTCGATCCTGCAGGCGGAATTGCCGGGTCGCTACGACGCGGTCCTGAACGCCATCGCCTCCGGGGCCCCGAACGCCGACGTGCGGATCGCCGGCTACCCGCACCTGTTCAACGGCGAGGACTGCAACGCCGGGACGTTCTTCTCCGGCTCCGAGATGACCCAGCTGAACGCGGCCACCGATGAGCTGGACGCGCTGGTGCAGCAGAAAACCACCGCCGCCGGGTACACCTACATCGACCCCCGGCCCGCCTTCGACGGTCACGCCGTCTGCGATGACGTGGAGTGGGTCAACGGGTTGAGCTGGCCGATCGTGGAGTCCTTCCACCCCAACCGGGCCGGCAACATCGGGTATGCCGACGCGTTCTGGCCCGGGTCTGGCTCGGCCGTCGCCCACTCGGTGCCGTGGGAGGCGCAGGCCCACGGCTTCCAGTCCTCCATCGAGCAGGAGGCCGACGCCGTCCTGGCCATGGACCTGGACAGCCCGGAGCACCTGCGGGCCGCTGAGGCTGCTGGTATCGCACCGGAGCAGATCACCGGCCTGGTCGAGCAGCTCCACTCCGAGGACGTCGCGGTCGTCGAGCAGGCGCTGCAGGAACTGGCCGCTCTGGACGCCGAGCACGAACAGGTCACACGACACGTGCCGCGCGCCGACCTGCTCCGCCACTGAGCTGACAAGATGCCCTGTCATGGAGGGCACCGAGATCCGCAAACTGGTGGCGTTGGAGGACGACCACTGGTGGTATGCCGAGCGGCGCCACCTGCTGCGGCAGCGAGTCCGCGACCTGGCCCCGGGGCAAGCGCTGGACATCGGCGCCGCCGGGGGTGGCAACACCCGGGTGCTGCAGTCCCTGGGCTGGGAGGTCCTGGCCCTGGAGTTCACCGCCGAGGGCGCCCAGCTGGCCCGGGCACGAGACCTGCAGGTCATCCGTGCCGACGCCCAGCGCCTGCCGGTGGCCCATCAGTCACTGGATCTGGTGACCGCCCTGGATGTGCTCGAGCACCTGGCCGATGATGAACAGGCTGCGGCCGAGATCCACCGGGTGCTGCGTCCCGGTGGGGTCCTGGTGGCCGCGGTACCGGTCGACCAGCGTCTCTGGTCGGAGCACGATGTGGCCGTGGGGCACCACCGGCGTTATCACCCGCCGGAGTTTCTCCGCCTGCTGCAGGGCGCCGGGCTGGAGATCATGCAGGCCCGCTCCTGGATGGTGCTGCTCCGGCCGGTGGTTGCGCTGCGCCGCCGGAGCTCCCAGGGAAGCGACCTGGAGGCGATGCACCCCCTGCTCAACGCCGGGTTGAGTGCGATCGTGCGTCTCGAGCGGATCCTGCCGGTCAGTCGCGCCCGCGGCGTGTCGATGTTGGTGACGGCTCGTCGGCCGTGGCGCTGAGGGAGTCATAGGCCACGTAGTAGGTGGGGCGGCGCTGCAGCGTGGTGTAGATCCGTCCGACGTACTCGCCCATGATGCCCAGGCACAACAACTGCACCGCCCCGACGGCGGCGACGATCACCACGGTGGAGGTCCACCCGGCGACCGTCATCCCGGTGACCTTGGCGACCAGTGCATACAGCAGCAGCCCGAGCGCGGCCAGGAAGCCACCGAGCCCGAACCACGTCGCCAACCGGAGCGGCGTCAGCGAGAACCCGGTGAGGCTGTCCACCGACAGGCGCACCATCTTGGCCAGCGGATACTTCGACCCACCGGCGGGTCGGGCCTCACGGGTGTAACCGACAGTCGTCGACGGGAACCCCAGGGAGGGGATGACCAGACGCAGCACCCGGTGATGCTCCGGCAACGCATTGACCGCATCGACCGTGGCCCGAGACATCAACCGGTAGTCGCCGGCGTTGTCCGGCAGGTCCGTCGCCCCCGCGGCACGCATCCCCGAGTAGAAGACCTTGGCGCTGAACCGCTTGAAGGCCGAGTCGCTGCTGCGGTCTGTGCGCACCCCGTAGACCACGTCGACACCCTGTCCACGGGCATCGTCCAGCATCTGGGTGATGAGCTCGGGCGGGTCCTGCAGGTCGGCATCGAGGGTGACCACCCAGTCACCGCGCGCGGCGCTGAGCCCGGCCGAAATGGCCGCCTGGTGCCCGGCGTTGGCCCGCAGCCGCAGGATCCGCAACTGCGGCCACTGTCGCCGATAACGCTGCAGCAGGACCGGGGTCTGGTCCCGGGAGCCGTCATCGACGGCGACCACCTCGTAGCGGACGTCGAGATCGTCCAGCACCGGACGCAGCCGGTCGACGAGCAACGGCAGAACCTGCTCCTCGTCATACATCGGGATGATGACCGAGAGCTCCGGGTGCATGAGGCAACTGTAGGCGGCACGGTAGGCTGAACCCATGACGCATGTGTTCCTGCAGGGTGCTGAGGCGGTCCACCACGGCAAGGATCTGCCGTTCGCTCCGTTCTGGTATGGCGTGATCACCCTGGTCATCGCCTTTGTGCTACTCGGCATCTTGTGGTCCTTCCGCAGCAGCCTGGCGCTCGACCCGGTCGAGCACCAGCACGAGGACCACGATGACCACGTCAGCGACCGATCGACGGGTCCCCAGCACTGATGCGCCTGGGCGTGATGGGTGGCACCTTCGATCCCATCCACCACGGCCACCTGGTCGCTGCCAGTGAGGCGGCTGCCCTGCTCGGCCTCGACGAGGTTGTCTTCGTGCCCACCGGGCAGCCCTACCGCAAGGACGATCGACGTGTCAGCCCCGCCGAGCACCGGTACCTGATGACGGTCATCGCGACCGCCTCCAACCCCCGATTCACCGTCTCCCGGGTCGATATCGAGCGCGACGGCCCGACCTACACCTACGACACCCTCCGCGACCTTCGACGGTTGCGCCCCGATGATGACCTGTACTTCATCACCGGTGCCGACGCACTGGCCCAGATCCTGTCCTGGAAGGACGCGGACAAGATGTTCCAGCTCGCCCACTTCGTCGGGGTCACCCGGCCCGGGCACGAGCTCAGCGGGGAGGGTCTGCCCGAGGACCGGGTGACCCTGCTCAACGTGCCGGCCATGGCGATCAGTTCCACCGACTGTCGGGAACGCACCCGAGACGGGGAGCCGGTCTGGTACCTGGTGCCCGATGGCGTGGTGCAGTACATCGGCAAGTACGACCTCTACAAGGAGCAGTAAGTGGCAGCGACACCGCGTGCCCTCGATCTCGCCCGCGCCGCAGCCAGGGCCGCCCAGGACAAACTGGCAGAGGACGTCCTCGGCCTGGACGTCAGCGACCAGTTGGCGTTAACCGACATCTTCGTCATCGCCTCAGCACCGGGGGAGCGGCAGGTCGGCGCGATCGTCGACGCCATCGAGGAACGCCTGCTGGAGTTGGGCGCCAAGACGTTGCGCCGGGAGGGGCAGCGTGAGGGCCGGTGGGTGCTGATGGACTTCGGCGACATCGTGGTGCACGTGATGCACACCGAGGAGCGCGACTTCTACGACCTGGAGCGCCTCTGGAAGGACTGCCCCGTGGTCACGCTGCCCGAGGCGTGAGCGGTGCGGCGACTGATCGTCTGGCGGCACGGCGAGACCGAGCACAACGTCAGCGGCATCTGGCAGGGCCAGCTGGACACCGACCTGTCCCAGCGGGGCCTGGCCCAGGCGCGCACCGCAGCCACCACACTGGCAGCACTGGGCCCCACCCGCATCCTGTCCAGTGACCTGCGTCGTGCGGCGCACACCGCGGCGGTCCTCGCCGAGGCCACCGGGGTGCCGGTCGAGTATGACGAGCGGTTGCGTGAGATCCATGTCGGCACCTGGCAGGGCCTCAGCCAGGGCGACGTTGCGGCGCGCTATCCCAACGAGGTGGCGGCCCTGTCCCGTGGGGACGACATCGTGCGGGGAGTTCACGGAGAGTCGGTGGCACAGGTACAGGAGCGGGTCCTGGCCGTGGCTGAGGAGACGCTCGCCGATCTGCCGGCGGACGGGGTGCTGGTGATGACTACCCACGGTGTCACCGGGCGGACCTTGGTGGCCGCGCTGATCGGTCTGCAGCAGCGGCAGGCGTGGCTGTCCATGGGAGGGCTGCGCAACTGTCACTGGGCTGAGTTGGCCGAGCACCGTACCGGCTGGCGGATGCTGACCTGGAACGCCGGTGTGTGCGACTCAGTGGTCTCCACCAGCGACCGCTGACGAGCTCTGGAAGTGCTTGCTCCCGGGGGTACGGCAGCGGCTGCTGAGCTGCCTCCTGTCGTTCCGGACGCGGACCGCGACAGGTGGCGAGGTGGATTTGGTGGAACCGGGGGCGATATGGGTAAACTCTCCTGGTTCCGTAAGGGGCTGTGGCGCAGCTGGTAGCGCACCTCCATGGCATGGAGGGGGTCAGGGGTTCGAGTCCCCTCAGCTCCACTCTTGTGGTCGAAGCAGCAACCCTGTCCCCGTGATCGGTGGGCAGGGTTTGCTTCGTTATGGGTGCGTTCCGCGGTCGATGCCGAGCGTGGCGAGCAGGTCCTCGTGGAGTTGGAACCAGATGCGGTGGCAGGAGTCGATGCCGGTGCCGTCCACCCATTCGTTCTGGCCGGCGTGCGCCCGGCGCAGTGCGGAGTCGAAGCGGGTGTCGTAGCCGGCGAACCTGCTGAGCACCTCGGCCAACCGCGCGATCAGTGGGACGAGGGCGGCGCTGAGTGCGGAGAGCTCCGCCAGGACGCGGGCGTCCCAGCTGGGGTCGGCATGGTCGTTGGGGGCCAGGCTGTCCCCGTCGGTGGGCCGGAGCTGCCAGTCGGTGCAGGCACCCACCAGACGGGCATTGAGTGGGAGGAACTCGCGGTAGACACCTCCGATCACGTCCCCAGGGTCGACTACGGCGCGCTCCTGGGCGAGTTGACGCTGGTTCTCCGCCCGACCGTTCTCGGTCAGGGACCATCCCTCGAGTCCGGCGAACGCGTCATGGCGAACCCAGCCGCGGCGCTCCGCGTCGCGCAGGACGGTGCGCGTGTCATCGGGGTCGACGCCGGTGCGTTCAACGATCGCAGCGGCGTCGGTGAAACCGAGCGAGCGCACCGCGTGGAGCACCAGAAGCGAGGGGGGCGAGTGGTGGGTCATGGTCACGCACCGCGCCTGGTGGTGAGCCGGTGGTAGTGCTGCTGGCATGCCTGCGGCGATCGGAATCCCATTGCCTCAGCGATCTGCGCCCAGGTCAGTCCAGCGGCCTTTGCCGTGAACAGCAGCGCGCTCTCCACCCCCTCGACCTCGGCGCGGGCCGCTGGCAGCAGGGTCAGTGCGGCGAGGAGGTCATCGGCGGCGACCTCGGCCGACCGCCAGAGCGCGAACTGCGTCAGGTCGACGGCGGTGGGCGGCATCGGGGCCGGGCGCCACGGGCGCGCGGCCAGCGCGTCTGCACCCAGCTCGCGCAGCCGGTGCTGAGCAGCCTGCTCCCGACGAGCCTGGACGTGGTCAGGTGCCTCCGAGTGGTGCGGGTGGGGCGTGGCGTTCATGGCCGTCCTCCGGGGATCAACAGTGTGTTGTCAACATAGTATTGATACCACGATGGAGAGGGGATGACCGGAATGCTCACGATCCTGCGGGATGCGCGCGC
>CAYVEH010000038.1:2073-17366 GCA_964450585.1 uncultured Ornithinimicrobium sp. | reverse complement strand
AGAACAACAACACGATCTTCGACCAGATCCTGGCCGGGGACGCCGACGTCATGGTGACGGACGCCTCCGAGACCAAGTGGGTGGCTCACGAGCACCAGGGCGAGCTCTGCGCGATCAATCCCGACCAGCCCTTCACCCACTTTGAGAACGGCTACCTACTGCTTAAGGGTGACACCGAGTGGCAGACCCGCGTCGACGCCTGGCTCAAGGAGGCTCAGGCGAACGGGACCTATGCGGACGCCGAGGCGCCCTGGTTCGGCTGACCCGCGCTGGCTCGGTGGGCCTGTGACGGGGCCGCCGCTGTGCTGCCGACCGCCGCTGCTCCAGAAAAGTGCTTGACCCTCGGCGCGGTCGCCGTGTCTACTCTCGGGATTGGGGTCGGTGCCGCACCTCGTTCCCGGCAGGGGGGAACAGAGCAGGGCGCCGCAACAGTGAAGGGGAATATCACGATGCCACGTCAGAACACGTCGACCACGGCACCCGCCACGCGACGGACCGCTGCGCTGGGGGCTGCTGTGCTCCTGGCCCTGACGGCCTGCGCGGGGGAGGATGAGCCGACGCCGACGCCTACCGTCGAGGCCGAGGAGTCGCCGGCTGCCGGTGCCGAGGACGCCGCGAGGACCGATGAGCCGGCCGCAGCCACACCTGATGAGACATCCAGCACCGGTCCGGACGAGACGGCCGGGGCCTCCTCGGAGCAGGCCAGTACCGACTCTGCGGAGGATGCCAGTGCCGAGTCGGCAGCCGCACCCGCCGAGTCGGAGGCCGCCGAGGGTGGGCCGGCGCCGTATGCCGCGGGGGAAGACCCCTGCGCCCACCTCACCGCCGCGGATCTTTCTGAGGCCGTCGGGCGAGAGGTCGTCGACACACCGACCGACGAGGCCTCCGAGCTGGCCAAGCAGTTCGAAGATGTCGACGGCGACCTGATCCAGTGCCACTTCCCCACCGATGACCCGCGTGAGCTGATGATTCACCTGAACTGGCTGCGGCTGGGCGTGGAGATGCCGGAGGGGATGCCGGAGGACATCAAGACCAAGCACAATCGCGCCAATCACGTCAACTTCGCCACGGGCCAGGACAATGTCCAACCGGTGGAGGTGGCCGGGGTGCCCGAGGCCTACTCGGCGCTGGAGGACGCCCTTGGCAGCACCCACGTCAAGGTCTACGTCCCGTTCGATGACGCGCTGCTGATCGCCTCACTCAGTGGGCCCGAGGGCAGTCTGGACGAGAGCGACATACCCCGCGCAGTGCGGGTCGCCGAGGTAGCCATCAGCGACCCCTCCTGACGGGGCAACTCACCGGTGACCGCCGTACTCAGAGCACCTTGGACAGGAAACCCTGAGTACGGCGATGCTGGGGGTTGGTGAGCACCTCGGCCGGGTCACCTTCCTCCACGATGACGCCGCCGTCCATGAAGACGAGCTTGTCTCCGACTTCCCGCGCGAAGCCCATCTCATGCGTGACCACCATCATGGTCATGCCCTCGGTCGCCAGCGTGCGCATCACATCCAGCACATCGCCGACCAGCTCTGGGTCTAGGGCAGAGGTGGGCTCATCAAAGAGCATCATGTCGGGGTTCATGGACAGGGCTCGGGCGATGGCCACGCGCTGTTGCTGACCGCCGGAGAGGTGGGCCGGGAAGGCGGCCTCCTTGTCGGCGAGCCCGACTTTGGCCAGGTTCTCCCGGGCGATCTGCTGTGCTTCCTGCCGGCGGCGCCCCTTGACCCGCTGTTGCGCGATCGTGAGGTTGCGCAAGACGCTCATGTGCGGGAACAGGTTGAACTGCTGGAACACCATGCCGATCCGCGACCGGACCGCGTCCAACTCGGTGTCCTGGTCGGTGATGTCGATCCCCTCGACCAGAATCTGACCTGAGGTGGGCTCCTCCAGCCGGTTCACGCACCGCAGCAGGGTGGACTTGCCGGAGCCCGAGGGCCCGATGACGCAGACGACCTCTCCGGAATTGACGTGGAAGTCAATGCCGGTGAGCACCTCGTTGTCGCCGAAGCTCTTGTGCAGGTTGCGCACCTGGATGGCTGGCGCGGTGGCGTCCAGGTCCTGATGGGGGTTGAGCGCAGCCATCAGCGGCTCCTCTTCTGCTTGGTCTCCATCCAGGCCACCAACCGGGTCAGGGGCAGGGTGATCGCCAGGTAGAGGAGCGCGGCAAACGCCAGGGAGGTCGCGGTGCCTGCTGAGGGGCCGCTGGCCATGAAGTCACGCGCCAGCGTGGTCAACTCCTTCTGATTGGCCGCCAGACCCACGACAAAGAGCAACGAGGTGTCCTTGAGCAGGATCACCAACTCGTTGGTCAGCGGCGGCACCACGATCCGCAGCGCCTGCGGCATCACGATCGAGGCCATCGTCCAGCGGGCATTCATGCCCAGCGACCGCGCCGCCTCGCTCTGCCCCTTGGGGACCGCCTCGATTCCGGCGCGGATGGTCTCGGCCATGTAGGCACCGGCCACCATCATCAGGGCCACCAATCCGGCTCCCACGGTGCCGCCCGGCGGCCGCCATCCAAAGGCAATCGGCACGCCGAGCGCCATGAACAGGATGACCACCAGGGCGGGCAGGCCCCGGAACAACTCGATGTAGGCGGTGGCCAGCCACCGGAACGGGGCGATCGGCGCCAACTTCATCAGCACCAGCACCATGGCCAGCACGAAGCCACCGACGAAGGACACGACCGTGTAGAGGATCGTGTTCTTCACCCCGACGAAGACCATGTCCCGCCAGTTGCCGGTGAAGCCCTCGGTGAGGAAGAAGTTGCTCTTGATGGCCTCCCAGTCCGCGACGAGGGCGAAGGTGATCACGATCGCCAGAAAGACCGCATACAGCGATAGCGTCATCACGCGGGTGCGCGTGCTTCGGGTCATCGTTGCGCCCTCGCCCTCGTCGCCAACGTGTCAGCGGCTGGTGGACTCGGCCTGGTCCGAGTCGGCACTGTCCTCAGAGAAGTACTTGGCGTACAGCTCGTCGTACTCCCCACTGTCCCGCAGCTCGGTCAACTGGGCGTTCACCGCGTCGACGAGCGCGGAATTGCCCTTCTTCATCGCCAGACCGTAGGTCTCGTTCGTGTCGTACTCCTCCACGATGGTGAAGTCGCCCTTCTTGGCGTTGTCGACGTTGACCGGAAGGTCCTGCAGAGCCGCGTCCACCTGGCCGGCCAGCAGCGCCTGGTAGATCTCCGCGTTACTCGGGAAGCTGACCAGCTCCGCCCCCTCCGGCGCATTCTCCTGGGCGTACGCCTCACCGGTGGTGCCCTGCTGCACGGCCACCCGCGTGCCATCCAGGTCCTCGATCGAGGCGATGTCGGAGTCGGTCGGCACCAGCAGCGACTGCAGCGAGTCGTAGTAGCCGTCGCTGAAGTCGATGTTCTTGGCCCGGTCCTCGGTGATCGTCATCGCCGACGCGGCGACATCGCACTCGCCGGCGTTCAGTGAAAGACCAGACTGCAGGCCGTCGAACGCGGTGTCCTTGACCGTCAACTCCAGTCCCAGACCATCGGCCACAGAGGACACGATGTCGATATCGAAGCCGCTGAAGCCCGACGGAGCAGACTCATCGAAGTCCTCGAACGGGGGATAGGGGACATCGGAGCAGACGGTGAGCGTGCCCTCGGTCACCAGGTTGAGGGAGGCCACATCAACCTCCGTCGAGCCGGCGCCCTCACCAGTCGATCCGCCGGCGTCGGCGGACTCACCGCCGTCGTCGCCGGAATCCTCAGCACCACCGCCGTTGTCGGCGGCGTCGTCACCGCCGGATGAGTCCTCCTCGGAGCCACAGGCCGAGAGGGACAGAACCAAGCATGCGGCAGCCGTTGCCGCGAACAGGGGTCGAATGTTCATCTGTGCACTGTAGACCCGCGCGTGCAGCAAATGACAGAACCAGGAAAGAACGGCGTGGTATGCCGGCGGCCGGCGGCGGGGTGATGACCCAGGCTGCTGACCGGCGTGGGCGACCCGAGGAGAGCAGAGATCCACCAGATGAGAGAGCTCTCACCGGGTTTTCACCACCCCCTCATGACCGTGCGATGCACTGGGGTCATCGCACCGAGAGACGGTGCGGCACGATCAGGAGGTAGACCGGATGCTCCCCACCGAGGACCGCCACCCGTTCCGGGTCCTGCTCTACTCCCACGACTCCGTCGGTCTCGGCCACATCCGACGCAACCTCGCCCTAGCGCACACGCTCACCACTCAGATCCCCGCCCTGACCGGACGGTCCGTTACCGGGATGCTGCTGACCGGGGTCGGCCACGGCGCCGACCTGGACGTGCCCGAGGGGTTCGACGTCGCACTGCTGCCGGGCATCTGCAAGGGCGGGGACGGTTACCAACCGCGCCACATGCAGGTCCCGATGACCGACCTGATCAGCATCCGTGAGCAGATGGTCCGCGGCGTCGTCACCGGCCTGCGGCCGGATGTGATCATCGTCGATCGTCACCCGTACGGAGTCGACGGGGAACTGCGGCAGACCTTGGCCCTGACACGGCATACCCACCCGGAGACCCGGATCATCCTGGGGCTGCGGGAGGTCCTGGACGAGCCCGCCGCGGTGAACCGGGAGTGGGAGCAGCTCGGTGACCTGACCGAGGTGCGCGAGATCTTCGACGAGATCTGGGTCTACGGCGACCCGCGGGTCCATGACGTGCGCACCACCGGCGAGGTCCCCACGGTGTTGCACGACCTCATCCGGTACACCGGCTACCTGGCCAGCGGACGCCATGTTGTGCCCGAGACCCGGCCCACCGAGCAGCCCTACGTGCTGAGCATGGCCGGAGGGGGCAGCGACGGCAGAGAAGTCCTGATCCGAGCGGCCCGCGCCACCGTCCCCGCCGGCCACCGGCACCTGCTGGTGGCCGGGCCACAGATGCCGGCCACCGACCTCGCTGCTCTGCAACGTGCCGCCACCCCAGCCACGACCGTGGTGGCCTCCGTCCCGGATGGGCTGGCCACCATCCAGCGCGCCAGCGCGCTGGTCGCGATGGCCGGGTACAACACCGTCTGCGAGGCACTCACCACCGACACCCCGGCCCTCCTGGTCCCCCGGGAGATACCGCGCCAGGAGCAGCTGATCCGCGCTCGCAGCCTGCAGGCGGTCGGCGCTGTGGACCTGGAGCGTCTACCGGAGCTCACCGAGCAACGGCTCAGTCAGTGGCTCGCCGCGGCGGTGCACCGCAGTGCTGACCGGGACCACCTGGACCTCACCGGACTGGCCGGAGTCGCCCACCGGGTTGCCGCGCTGCAGCAGCACGAGGCCACCCACCAGATCACCGCGCTGCCTCAGCGCCCCACGCCCAAGGAGTTCACCCGTGTTGCCGTCTGAGCCCACGCCCCGTGTCGGTTACGTCCTCAAGGTGTACCCGCGCTTCTCGGAGACCTTCGTGGTCACCGAGATCCTCAGCCGTGAGGCCGCCGGCGAGGAGCTGGCCATCTTTGCGCTCCGGCCGACCACCGACGCACGGTTCCACCCGGAGATCGCGGCCGTGCAGGCGCCGGTCACACACCTGCCCAAACCCACCAAGCTGTCCGATGCCTGGGCGGTCCTACGGCAGGCCGAAGGCAGCATTCCCGAGCTGGCGCACCGGCTGCCGGCGATCCTGCCCCTGCTGACCCGGTTGGAACCGGCCGAGGCCGTGCAAGGCATCCACCTGGCGCTGGCCGCTACCGAGCAGGGCATCACCCACTTGCACGCCCACTTCGGCTCCATGGCCGCCCGCGTCGCCCGGGTGGCCGGCGCCATCGCTGACCTGCCCTTCTCGGTCACCACCCACGCCAAGGACCTGTTCCACGAGTCGGTCGACCCCGTCCTGTTGCACGAGATCCTGGCCGCGGCCGACCACGTGGTCGCGATCAGCGAGTTCAACCGCCGGTACCTGGCGGCCCGCTATCCCGACCTGTCCGACAAGACCGTGCTGATCCGCAACGGCCTGGACACCGCAGCGTTCTCCTACCAGCCACCCGAGCCGCCCCGCGGCCCGCTGCGGGTGGCCGCGGTCGGCCGCCTAGTGGAGAAGAAGGGCTTCACCCACCTCATCCAGGCGGCGGGTGAACTGGTTGCTGCCGGGGTGCCCCTCCAGATTCGCATCGCCGGCGATGGCGAACAGCGGGCCGAGCTGGCCCACCAGATCCAGGCCGCCGGGTTGGAACACACCATCGAACTGCTGGGCCCACGGCACCAGGCTGAGATCCGGGACCTGCTGCGCTGGGCCGACGTGATGGCTGCCCCCTGCGTCGTCGGGGCCGACGGCAACGCCGACGGCCTGCCCACCGTCCTGCTGGAGGCGATGGCCATGGGAGTCCCGGTCATCGCCAGTGACGTCACCGGCATCCCCGAGGCCGTCCAAGACGGACACACCGGCCAACTGATCTCCGCCGACCGGCTCGGTCGCGGTGAGATTCAGGAGCTGACGGCCGCCCTGCGTCGCGTCGCGGACCCGAGCTACCCACGGGCCGCCATCAGCCGCGCCGCCCGGCAGCTCATCGAGACCGAGTTCGACACCGCCCGACAGGCGCGACGGCTGGCCACCTGTCAGCAGCGCCCGGCCCTGCTGGCCGGTTGAGAGGAGATCGACCCATGACCCGTGTTGCCTACCTGACGGCTGACCCCGGTGTTCCTGCCTTCGGCACCAAGGGGGCCTCGGTGCACGTCCAGGAGATCATCCGCGTCTTCGCTGACCGCGGAGCCCAGGTGCGCCTCTACACTGCACGGACCGATGAGCACGTGCCCTCCGACCTGAGGGGAGTGCCGGTCACTCACCTGCCGGTCGACAGCCGTGCCGACCGGCAGGCCGACAGGTCACTCCCACTGGCGGAGCGCACCGCCCGACGCGAGCAACGACAGGCTGCCACCGCCCACCGTCTGGCCACGCATGCCATCGCCGACGGTGCCGACCTGGTCTATGAGCGGTACTCCCTGTTCTCCACCGCGTTGGCCGAGGTGACCACGGCACTGGGCGTCCCCGGGGTGCTGGAGGTCAATGCCCCGCTGATCGAGGAGCAGGCCACCCACCGGGACCTGATCGACTCCACAGCTGCCCATCACGCGCTGCGGGCCCAGGTGGCTGCCGCCTCCGTGGTGGCCTGCGTCTCCGAACCGGTCGCTCAGTGGGTGCGTCGGCTCTGCCCCGAGGACACGGCCAAGATCCGGGTAACCCCGAACGGGGTGAACACCACCCGCATCGCCCCCAGCCGCGTGCCGAGCGCCGGTGACCCGGTCGTCCTCTTCGTCGGTAGCCTCAAGCCGTGGCACGGGGTCGAGGTGCTGTTGCAGGCGGCCGCACTGGCTCAGGAACGCTGGCAGGTGCGCATCGTCGGCGACGGCCCGCAGGGTCCCGTGCTGGCCGCCCAGGCAGCACGACTGGGCCTTGACGTGGACTTCCGCGGGGCGGTCGCGCCTGGGGACATCCCGGCCGCGCTGGCCGGAGCGGCCGTGAGTGTGGCGCCGTACCCCGTGTTGGCGGGCGGCTCCGACCAGTACTTCTCGCCCTTGAAGATCTACGAGTACGCCGCTGCGGGGCTGCCGGTGGTCGCCTCCCGGGTCGGTCAGGTGCCCAGCATCGTGCGACACGCAGTGAACGGTCTGTTGGTGGAGCCGTCTGACCCGGCCGCCCTGGCCGACGCTATCGACAGCCTTGTTGCGGACCCCGGGTTCGCTCAACGACTCGGGCAGGCAGGCCGCGAGATGGTCCTGGCTGAGCACTCCTGGAGCCGGGTGCTGGACCAGATCCTGCGGGGCATCGAGCCATCGGGGGCGGCACAGTCCGAGTCCCCGCAGGTGCCCCAGGAGGTGCCCGCGTGAGGATGAGTACGTCACCGATCCGACGGACCGCGCTGCGCCGCACCCTGGGTCTTCTGCGGCCCCACGTGCGTGGCCACCTGCCGATTCTGGCCGGTGGCGGCATCGCGCTGCTGCTGGAGGTGGTCTTCCGGGTGCTGGAGCCGTGGCCGGTCAAGTTCGTCGTCGACGCGGTCACCCGGTCCCTGGGAGCCGACCTGTCCGAGTCCGGGCCACAGGCGACGTTCCGGTTGCTGCTGGCCTGCGCCCTGGCGACCGTGGCCCTGGTCGGTTTCCGAGCGATCTTCAACTACCTCGCCACGGTGGCCTTCGCCCTCGGCGGCTCCCGCATCGCCACGGCGCTGCGGCAGCGGGTCTTCCGCCACGTCAACACCCTCTCCCAGGAGTACCACTCCACCTCGCGCTCGGGTGACCTGGTGCAGCGCCTCGTCGGCGACGTCGGCCGCCTGCAGGAGGTCGCCGTCACCGCCGGTATGCCGTTACTCGTCAACGTGTTCACCCTGCTGGCGATGTCCGGGGTGATGATCTGGCTGGACCCGTTGTTGGCGCTGATCGTCCTGATCGCAGCGTTGATCTTCCTGCTGATGTCGAGGACCAGTACGCCCAAGATCACCCACGCCTCGCGCAAGACCCGCAAGGCGGAGGGGGACCTGGCGAACATCGCCCAGGAGACCGTCGGCGGGATGCGGGTGGTCCAGGCCTACGGTTTGGAGGGGGCGCTGGAGGAGAAGTTCGGCGGCCGCAACGCCAAGTCCCTCAAGGACGGGGTGCAGGCCAAACGGCTCTCAGCCGCCCTGGAGCGCGGCACCGACGTCCTGGTCGGCTGCGCCACGGCCACGGTGCTGCTGCTGGGCGGCTACCGGGTGATGCAGGGCGCCATGACCCCCGGCGACCTGGTCATCTTCCTGACCTACCTGAAGACCGCCATGAAGCCGCTGCGCGACCTGGCCAAGTACACCGGCCGGGTCGCCCGAGCAGCCGCCTCCGGGGAGCGTGTCGCCGATGTCCTGGACCGGGAGCCCGACATCACCAGCCCCGCGGACCCGGTCCGCCTGGGGCGACTGCGTGGTGACATCCGCCTGGAACGGGTGGTCGCTGGCTACGGCCAGCACCCACCGGTGCTGCACGGGCTGGACCTGCACATCCCGGCCGGTCAACGCGTGGCCGTGGTCGGCCCGTCCGGGGCCGGCAAGTCCACCCTGACCGGCTTGGTGACCCGGATGATGGATGTGCGCGGAGGTGCCGTGCGCATGGACGGGGTCGACGTGCGACGCCTGGACGTGCACGAGCTGCGCTCAGCGGTCGCCGTGGTGCTGCAGGAGTCGGTGCTGTTCACCGGCAGCATCGCCGACAACATCCGCTACGGGCAGTTGGAAGCCACCGATGAGCAGGTCCGGTGGGCCGCCCAGGTAGCCCGCGCGGAGGAGTTCATCGTCCGGATGCCTGATGGCTACGACACACTGGTCGGCGAGCGCGGCTCCACCCTCTCCGGGGGCCAACGGCAGCGGATCGCGATCGCGCGGGCGTTGCTGCGGGACGCCCCCGTGGTCATCCTTGACGAGGCCACCGCTGGACTGGACGCCGAGAACTCCCTGGCTGTGCGGGAGGCGATCGAGCGTCTGACCCAGGGGCGCACCACGATCGTGGTGACCCATGATGAGCAGACCGCCCGACAGTGTGACCGGATCGTCTGGATCGAGGGCGGCGGGATACGTTGGGATGGCCCCGCCGACGGTGTGCTGCCGCAGGGAGCCGCGTTTGACCGTTCCTCCCCGGCGAGCCGGGCCCGCGCCGGCGCTGATCAGGATGGGTTGGTGCCGATCGTGCCAGGCCGTCCGGGTGGGCCGGAGGGCCAGGCCGGCCCGGGCCGGGCGGAGGTCACCCAGCCCGTGCCCAGCCCCATCCGTGTGGGAACGGGTCGGTGATCCCTGTGCTGACCTCCACTGATCGTCAGGGGTCCCGCTCAGCGTCGTCGACCACCACGCGGGCCAGCGCCGATCTGCTGATCGACAGCGACCGGCTCTCCGAGCTGGTCGGTGCGCAGGCCCGGGTCACCCGGCTGCGGTTCAAGCCGGGGCTGTCCACCACCGCGGTGCTGCTGCTCCGTCACGCCGAGCACCGACCCCACTGGGTGCAGGTGTCCCATGACGCTCACCTGGACAAGCTGCGCAAGGCGCTGAACCGCGCCGAGCAGCGCGGGCAACGGGTGCACCTGATCCGCACCGGTGAGCTGACGGTGGCCCACGGGCCCATCGACACCGACCCACGCCTGCAGAAAGGCCTCGACGGGTTGCGGGAGGCGTGCCCGTCGTTGAGTGCTGCCGCCGGCCGTGGCGAGGTGCGAGTGCTGCGTTACAACCCGCAGCGTCGGCTGGTGTTGCGTCTGGAGCGGCCCGGGTTCGATCCTCTCGTCATCCGGGTCACCGCTGGCCACCAGGTCGGCGCCGTCGGAGGGCCCGCCTGCTATGCCGCTGCCGGGGTCCCGGTGATCGAGCCGGACTCCGGCCACCCGTGGTCGCGCAACAAGCGCATCACCGTCTGGCCCTGGTTCGGCCAAGGAGACCTGGCCCACCTGCCCGGCGACCTGCAGGCTGCACGGGCGGCTGGCCAGGCGCTGGCCCGACTGCACCAGGCCGACCTGGTCAGCGCCGGCGTGCCCGACCCGGTGCTGAGCCTGGGCCGCCTCGGCGCCGACCTGGAGTACCTGGACGTTGCTGCAGCCCGCCGGGGGGAGCGCCTGGCAGGACGGGTCGCCGAGCAGTTGGCCGCCCTGACCTGGGCGCAGGGGCCGGTGCACGGTGACTTCTCCGCCGACCAGGTGCTCGTCGGCCGCCAGGGTGAGGCCCCGGTGCGCCTCACCGACTTCGACCGGGCCGGTCATGGCGCGCTCGCTGCCGACCTGGGCAGCTTCGCGGCCGTGGAACTGCTCGCCCATGGTGCGGCACCCGGCTCCGGTCACCCCGGTGCTCTGGAGTCACTGCCGCAGACCCGGGCGTTGCTGGCCGGGTATGCCGCGGACTGCGGGACAGCTGCGAGCGCGGTGACCGGGACGGGCCTGCGCGCCTGGACTGCCCGGGCGCTGCTCGCCCGGATCACCGAGCCGTTTCGGCTGGCCGACCCCGACTGGGTGGCGCGCATTCATCAGCGGCTGGACCAGGTCGAGGGGGTGCTGTCTTGACCACGCAGGGCACCGTCGGGCCGGTTCCGGCGCAGGTTCAGGTCGGCTCCGAGTCGCTGACGATCCACCGGGCCTGGCCCCGCGGCCGCTCCGATGAGGCACAGGTGGTGCTGGTCGAGGGGCGTGATGCGCTGGGCCGGCTGCGGGCCGGGCGCCTGTGGCTGCAACCGGACTCCGGGCTGGGCTGGCGGGTGAGCCGCAGCCACCTGGCACCGGCGGGCCGCGACCCCAAGCTTCCTGAGCTGGCCGCTGCAGCCGCTCAGGGAGACCTGCTGGTGCACCGGTACGGTCGGCGGGCCGTGGTGCGCCGACGACAGGACGTCGTCAAGATAGTCCGCCCGGGGGAGGGGGCCAGCGTGGCCACGGCGGCCCGACACGGGTATGACCTGGCCCGCTCGGCCGGCTTCGCCGCACCGCGGGTGCGTGGGGTCAGCACGTCCTCAGTGAGTTTCAGCATCCTGCCCGGGCGCAGCCTGCACGAACTGGGCGGGGTCCTGACCACCGCTGAGTGGTCCCGCTGGTGGGACCGGTGGGCCGACCGGTGGACTCGGTTGGCCCAGCCCTGGCCCGCCGGGAGGAAAGAGTACGCCCCGGCGCCGCACACTGCCCATGACGAGGTGCTGGTGCTCCGCCGCTGGCTGGACTGGGTGACCGGGATGGAGGCGCTGCCGACGATCCTGCAGCACCGGGTGACCGAGCGGGTTGCGGCCGTGACGAGTGAGTTGATCAGCCGGCCCGCGCAGGCGCTGGTGATCAGCCACCGCGACCTGCACGACAAACAGATGCTGGCAGCCGACAGCAGCCTCGGCTTGTTGGACTTCGACACGGTCGCGCTGGCTGAACCGGCGCTGGACCTGGCCAACCTGGCGGTGCACGCGCACCTGCGGGCCGCGCAGGGGCTGTGGTCGGCCCGGCACAGCCAGATCGCCCAGGACGCCGTGGACAGGGTCGTCGCGACACGCGGCGTGGACCACCGGCGGATGGCTGCCTATGCCGAAGCCACCCGGCTCCGGCTGGCCTGTCTGTATGCCGTCCGCCCGCCCTACCGAGAGCTGGCCCTGGGCTGGGCTGCCGAGGAGACAGCCACCGCAAGACGGCCCGGGTGAGTCAGCGCCGGCGGGCTCGGGTGAGTCCGCGCCTGGTGGCACCGCGTGTCGGCCTCTCTCCTGGCGTGGGGGCGTCCCTTGGCACGGGGTGTCCGCGCCTGCGAGTGTGATACGAAACACAATTGCTGCACTGAGTGCAGATTTGCACACAGTGCAAAAATTCTCGTAGGCTCTCACCCGTGAGTGAGCACCTCCAGCCCGCCGGCAGCCGACGCGAGCGCAACAAGGCCCGCACCCGCACGCGGTTGCTGGACGCGCTGCGTGACCAACTGGCCCAGGGCTCGCTGGAGTCGATGACGGTCGAGGAGGTGGCCGAAGCGGCCGGAGTCTCACGGCGCACCTTCTTCAACTACTTCAGCAGCCTGGAGGCGGCCCTGGCAGAGGGCATGAGCGAACCGATCGCCGGCATCGCTGAGAGCCTCACTTCCCAGCCGGCGGATCAGCCACCGCTGCCGGCGATGCTGGCGGCGTTGGAAACGACCCCGATCCCCCGTGACCTGCTGGCCTGGATCGCCGCGGTGAAGTGCTCCAGGTTGGAGCGACACAGCGTGGCCGTCAACGTCTGGACCTACCACCAGGACTGGTTCGAGGGCGTGCTGCGCGAACGCATGCCGCAGGCCGACGACCTGGCGGTGACCACGCTGGCTGGCACGGTGATGGCCATCTTCGAGGCAGCCGAGCGGCAGTGGATGCAGCGCCCCGCGGGCGTGGTCGACGACGCGGCCGCTGCCGAGTTCAACCGGCTGCTGAGCCAGGGGCTGCGCCTGGCTGCCACCGGGTGGGTCATCCCGGACGACACCGGCCGCACCTGACCCACCTCTGCACACACGTCGTGGTCAACGAGGACCCGGCCCATCCGCATACGACCTGATCCCCACCGGACCCTAGCGTCCGGCCCACCGAGAGGACCGACCGTGGCTTCCTTCCTGCACCGACTGGGGCGCTGGTGCGCCCGACACCCCTGGCGCACGATCGTGGCCTGGGCGATGATCATGGCCGTGGCCGCCGGTGCGGCTGCGACCCTGATGAAGCCGCTGACCAGCGAGTTCAGCATGCCCGGCTCCCGCTACGAGCAGGTGCTTGCGGACCTGGAGGACGCCCTCCCGGAGGCTGCCGGCGGCAGCGGCACCGTGGTCTTTACCTCCGAGGGCGGCTTCTCTGAGCAGGAGCAGCAGACCGTCACCGATCTGATCGACCAGTGGCGGGCGATCGACGGCGTCACCTCGGTGACCGATCCGTTCGCGATGCAGGAGCAACTGGATGGCTCCGATGACCAGTTGGCCGCCGCCCAGGAGGAGCTGGACCAGGGACGGGCCGAGTTGGAGTCGGGGCGGCAGGAGCTGCAGGCCGGGCAGGAGGAGCTGGACGCCGGCAGGGCGCAGTATGAGGACGGCCTGGCCGCACTCGAGGCGAACCAGGCGACCATGCCGCCGGAGATGGTGGCCGAGTCCGAGGCCCAGCTGGCTGCCGCCAAGGAACAGCTGGACGCCGGTCAGGCAGAGTTGGACGCCGCGCGGGAGGAACTGGAGCAGGGCGAGGCCGAGCTCGCTGCCGGGGAGCAACAGCTGGAACTGAACCGCCGGCTGGCCGGGCTGAGCAGCCAGGTGCAGTTCGTCTCCGATGACGGCACGGTCGCGCTCACCCAACTGCAGTTCGAGTTCGTCGGTGCCTCCCTGGACCCGGCGGTGACCGCCGAGCTGCAGGAGCTGGGGGATCAGCTGGCGGGCACCGGGGTCAACATCGAGTACTCCCAGGCGATCGTGCAGGACATCTCTAGCGTCGTCGGCGCGACCGAGGCCATCGGGATCGCCGTGGCCGCGGTGGTGCTCCTGGTGATGCTGGGTGGCCTGCTGGCCGCCGGGCTGCCGCTGCTGATGGCCCTGGTCGGGGTCGGTGTCGGGGTCGGTGGGGCCATGGCGCTCACCCAGTGGGTCGACATGAACAGCGCCACCCCGGCCCTGGCGCTGATGCTGGGCCTGGCCGTCGGCATCGACTACTCCCTCTTCCTGATCAACCGGCACCGCACGCAACTGCGCGAGGGGATGGACCTGACCGCCTCCATCGCGCTAGCGACCGGCACCTCCGGCAATGCTGTCGTCTTCGCTGGGATGACGGTCTTCATCGCCCTGGCCGCGCTGGTGGTCACCGGCATCCCCTTCCTGGGCGTCATGGGTCTGGTGGCCGCCGGCACCGTGCTCATCGCGGTGCTCCTGGCGATCACCCTGACCCCGGCGCTGCTCGCGCTGATCGGCCCCCGCATCCTGGGACGGCAGCGGCCCGCCGGCAAGCACACCGCCGCGGCGACCGGGCAGCGGCACGGGTGGGCCGCCTGGGTCCAGCGCCGCCCCTGGCTCGCGGTGCTGGGTGTGCTGGCCGCGGTGGCCGCCCTGTCCTTCCCCGCCTTCGACATCCGACTGGGACTGCCGGATGGTTCCTCTGAGCCGGAGGACTCCACCGCGTATGCCGCCTACGACCTGACCCGGGACCACTTCGGTGCCGGCTCCAACGGGCCGATCATTGCTGTGGCCACCATGGACGAGCCGGTCGAGGACACCGAGTTGGCGCTGCTGCAGACCCAGGTCGAGCTGGGGGAGGAGCTGTTCGAGGTGCCCGGTGCGGAAGCCGTGGTGCCGATCGGCATCAGTCAGGACCGGGGCACCCTCGCCTTCCAGATCGTGCCCGAGGGTGGGCCGGCCGAGCAGGTGACCGTGGACCTGGTGGGCAACCTGGATGCTGCGGCCGATCGGATCGGGCAGGCACACGGCGCCGAGCTGGGCTTCACCGGTCAGACGGTGGCCAATATCGACATCTCCGAGAAGCTGGCCGACGCCCTGCCGCTGTACCTGCTCGTGGTGGTGGGCCTGTCCCTGGTGCTGCTGCTCCTGGTGTTCCGCTCCCTGCTGGTGCCGGTCCTCGCCACCGGAGGGTTCCTGCTGTCCATCGCTGCCGCCTTCGGCGCCGTGGTAGCCATCTACCAGTGGGGTGTGGGCGGCGCGATCTTCGGCGTCCACGAGCCGGGCCCGATCCTCAGCTTCCTGCCGATCCTGCTGATCGGGGTGCTTTTCGGACTGGCCATGGACTACCAGGTCTTCCTGGTGTCGGCGATGCGCGAGGCGCATGTTCACGGGCAGAGCGCGGCGCGTGCCGTGGTGAGCGGCTTCAACCACAGCGCCCGTGTGGTCACAGCGGCGGCGATCATCATGATCTCG
>CAYVEH010000038.1:0-1973 GCA_964450585.1 uncultured Ornithinimicrobium sp. | reverse complement strand
CGGCTTCAACCACAGCGCCCGTGTGGTCACAGCGGCGGCGATCATCATGATCTCGGTCTTTGGCGGGTTCGTCTTCGCCCACCTGGCGATGGTCCGTCCCATTGGTCTGGGGCTGGCGATCGGCGTGCTCATCGACGCCTTCCTGGTCCGGATGACGCTGACCCCGGCGGTGCTCTCGCTGCTGGGGGAGAAGGCGTGGTACCTGCCGCGGTGGCTGGACCGGATCCTGCCGGTGATGGACGTCGAGGGAGCCAAGCTGGAGCGGGCCCTGGGCGTGGACACCCACCACGAGGAGGGCACCGCCACCGAGGCGGCGACGGCCACCGACCCGCAGGGTGCGGACCAGGCGTTCGACTCAGAGCTGGTGGCCCCGCGCCGCTGAGCCCGGCCGCGATACGGTCGGCGGCATGGAGGAACTCGAGAGGCTCGACCGCCGCACCCTGTCGGGTCGGCTGTCGATCGCCATCGAGGGCCTGACGCCGGGCTACTTCGCGTTGGTGATGGCCAGCGGCATCGTGTCGGTCGGCCTGGCGCTGGAGAACTATCGCGTCCCCTCGCTGATCCTGCTGGGTGTCTGCGTGGTCGCGTTCCTGGTGCTGGGCGGGCTGACGGTGCTCCGGTTCGTGCGGTTCCGCCACGCGATGGCTGAGGACTTCCTGGACCCCAAGCGCGCTTTTGGCTACTTCACCTACGTCGCCGGCACCAACGTCCTGGGGGTGCGGTTGTTCATGGAGGGCTACCACACCATCACGGCCGTCTTCCTGGCGCTGACCGCCTCCGCCTGGGCGGTGCTGGGGTATGTCGTGCCCTGGACCGCCGTGCTGGGCAAGGTGGCCCGGCCGGTCGTGGCCAATGCCAACGGGACCTGGTTCATCTGGGTGGTGGCCAGCCAGTCCGTGGCGGTGGCCGCTGCCACGTTGGAGCCGGTGAGCGAGGAAGCGACCCAGGGGTTGTCGGTGCTCGCGGTGGTGGCCTGGTCGGTCGGGGTCTTCCTGTATGCCGCGGCCGGGATGATCGTCGCGCTGCGCATGCTGCTGTACGAGTTGCGACCGGAGGACCTCAACCCGCCCTACTGGGTCGCCATGGGGGCCTGTGCCATCACGGTGCTGGCCGGCGCCCGCATTGTGGAGATGGCCTCTGCGCCGATGGTGGATGCCACCCGGGGCCTGGTCGCTGGGCTCTCCGTGGTCTTCTGGGCCTTCGCCACCTGGCTGATCCCGGTGCTCTTTGCTGTTGGCCTGTGGCGGCACTGGTTGCACCGGGTCCCGCTGCAGTACGAGGCCACGCTGTGGAGCATGGTCTTCCCGCTGGGCATGTATGCCGTGGCCGGCATCTACCTGGGGCAGGCCGACGTGCTGCCGCTGGTGGGCTGGATCGGGCGGATCGAGCTCTGGCTGGCTTTCGCGGTGTTGCTCATCGTGCTGCTGAGCATGCTGCGCCACCTGTGGCGCACCGTCCTGCTGGCACCACGGGAGCGGGCTCCCTAGGACACCAGGAGAGCGGGCTCCCTAGGACACCACGGGAGCGGGCTTCCTAGGACACGTGGGAAAACCCCTTGCTCGAACGAGCCCGTGCCGCGTAACTTCGGAGGTACACGAGAAGGGAGGTGGTCCGACCTGTGAATACTTATCGGACGCGTGAGGTGGCTGAGCGCTGAGCTCGGCCTTCGCCTGGCCTCCCTGCTCCGGCAGCGGCCAGAAGCCCGGACGGGTGACGCGAATACCACTCAGTCACCGGAGCCCGTGAGTACGGCGCGATATCGTCCACCGCGCCCCCGTGCACCCGCACGGAGCTCACGGGCTCTTCCCTGCTCCCACCCCGCTACGTCGGCGCCGCTCCAGGCCCGGCAGACCGTCTGACAGCACGTTGGCCTTCTGACAGCCGGCTAAAGCAGGCTGCAAGACGCCGAACCTGCTGTGAGTTACCGGCTGCGCTCTCCGTGACTGGCCATCCCGGGTGACCGGCCCCGTCCG
>CAYVEH010000037.1:12171-17630 GCA_964450585.1 uncultured Ornithinimicrobium sp. | reverse complement strand
GGCCCATGGTTGCAATAGCCCATCGGGTTCTTGTGCAGGTACTGCTGGTGGACGCGCTCGGCATAGTAGAACGAGCCCACCTCCGAGGCCGGGGCCAGCTCGGTTGAGATCTCGCCGTAGCCGTTGTCGGTCAGCACCTGCTGGAAAGCGTCGTGCGTCGCCAACGCCGCCGCCTGCTGCTCCTGGGTCGTCCAATAGATCGCGGAACGGTACTGCGTGCCGCGGTCATTACCTTGCCGGTCCAGGGTGGTCGGGTCGTGGTTCTCCCAGAACGCCTTGAGCAGCGTCTCGGGGTCGGTCTGCGAACGGTCATAGACGACCATGACGGCCTCGGCGTGACCCGTGCGACCGGTGCAGACCTCCTCATACGTCGGGTTCGGGGTCTGCCCACCCATGTACCCGGCGGCGGTGGTGATCACACCGGGCAGCCGGTAGAAGATGCGTTCGGCACCCCAGAAGCACCCCATGGCGACATAGAGGACCTCCGCTGCCTCACCCCAGGGGCCGTGCAGCGGCGTGCCTAGCACCTCATGGGTCTCCGGGAGGTCGGGAAGGGCCGCGGAGCGACCGGGCAGCGGGGAACCAGGGATCTGAGGACGGGACTGACGCATGACTCCAGTATGCGCCGCGGCCCCGCAACGAACACGCCCGGAGACCGGGCCGGGTGCCCGCCCTGCGACGCCCGGAGATCGGGGCGGGTGCCGTCCTTGTCATGATGAGCCCGTGGCACGTGCTGGACAGAACCTGTTGTGCGTCGACGTTGGCTCGACCTTCACCAAGGCCGCGCTGCTCGACCCCGACGGCGTGCTGCTGGCTCGCGGCGCCACCCTGACCACCCTGGACACCGATGTGCTGGACGGAGTGCGTGACCTGGCCGGCCAGTGTGCCGCTGCTGGACATCAGGTGCCTGACCTGACGGACCGCGATCAGGTGCTGCTGTGCTCCAGCGCTGGCGGCGGGTTGCGCCTGGCCGTCGTCGGTTATGAGCCTCAGGTCACCGCGGAGGCCGGCTACCGGGTCGGGTTGAGCGCCGGAGCCAAGGTGGTGCACGTGGCCACCGGACGACTGCGGACGGTGGACGTCACCGCGCTACGGGCCGACCGTCCGGACATCGTGCTGCTCGTCGGCGGCACCGACGGAGGCAACTCCGAGGTGCTGCTGCACAACGCACGACGCCTGGCACGCTCCCGGGTGGGTGCCCCGATCGTGGTCGCCGGCAACCGGGAGGCCCGGGAGGCGGTCATCGCCGCGTTGCAGGAGACCGGCCGGTCCTCTGTGATCGCCGACAACGTGCTGCCGCGCATCGGGGTGGTGGAGCCGGCCTCGGCACGGGCCGCCATCCGCGAGGTCTTCCTCCGGCATGTCATCGGCGGTAAGGGTCTGTCCCACGGCCCACTGTTCGGGTCCCTGGTGCGCTCGGCCACTCCGGATGCCGTGCTCAGCGGCGTGGAGGCCCTGGCCGCCGCCACCGGTCACGACGTCATGGTCATCGACATCGGTGGCGCCACCACCGATGTCTACTCGGTGATCACCCCCGAGGGGGAAGACGCCAGCCTGCGCAAGGAAGTGGTCGCCCGGCTGTGGCACGCCCGGACGGTGGAGGGTGACCTGGGTATGCGCTGGAACGCACCCGGGATCCTGGCGGCTGCCGAGCTCGAGGCCCTGCCCGTCAGTGACGAGAACGTCCTGGGCCAGTGGGTGCAGCGCGTCCACGCGCAGCCGGGGACCCTGCCCGACCCGGACAGCACGGCGCTGGGGGTGCCGCAGCAACAACTCGACCTGGAGTTGGCCGCACTGGCCGCGACCACGGCAGCGCGCCGGCACGCCCGGCCCGCCAACCCGGGGGAGGCGCCCCGACCGCTGCAGAATGTGCGGCACGTCGTGGGGTCCGGTGGCGTCCTGCGGCACGCCGCCGAAGGCGACGCTTCGGCCGTGCTGCGCACCGTGCTGACCGACCATGGGGGCGGCTGGCGCCCGCCCGAGGACGCGCAGCCGGGGGTGGACACGGCATACCTGCTGTTCGCTGCAGGGCTGCTGACGCTGGAGTACCCGGAGATGGCCCAGAGTGTGGCCGAGCAGGTGCTGGATCAGGCCACCGCCGCCGACCGGATCGAGGCTTCCCGGGGTTCGTGATCGTCGGCCGATGCAACAGGGGTGGGGGCATCGGCCGACGATCACCGTGGGGGTGGGGTAATGGTCCTCAACGAGCACCAGTAATTCGTCAATATATGGCAAAGGACAAGTAAAGTCGAGGATGCTTCGATCGGCGTCGATCCAGCCGTGACGGCGGGGCTCGCCTGCTGTCGGAGGGATGTGGTAGTGGCTTCAAATACCCGTCGTGGGGCGACTTGGTGGGCAAGGGGTGCGCTTGTCGTGCCCGGGGGCGGCCAGACGCGATGACCTCCGGAAACGGCCGCTGCGGCCAACGTGACCCCGGGCCCAAAGGTGAGAAGCATCACACCGTTTGCTGCTCCAGGAACTGCAGTACCTCCGTGTCATCGACGCCCGGGAAGACCCCCGGCGGCATCGCGGCCAGCAAGTGCGAGTGCACCCGGGCGCTCGGCCAGGCCTGGCCAGCCCATCGCTGGGCCAACGCGGCGGGCGGCTGGGCGCAGCAGCTGGGGTCGGGGCAGCGGGAGGACGAGCGTGCGGTGGTCTCCCGGCCGCGCATCCACTTCACCTGGGCGAAGGGCACCCCGACGCTGACCGAGAAGGTGCCGTTGGGCGTGCGATCCACCACCGCAGAGCACCAGTAGGTGCCGGCCCGGGTGTCGGTGTACTGCTGGTAGGCACTGGACAGATCAGGCTGGGCGAAGACCATCCGTGCCGTCCAGTGCCGACAGACCCGCTGACCCTCGATGGCCCCGGTGGCGTCGCTGGGAAAGCGGACACCATCGTTCTCGTACGCCTTGTAGATCAGGCCCGCCTGCGAGATCCGCATGAAGTGCACCTGTAGATCGAGGTGCCGGGTGGCCAGGTTGGTGAAGCGGTGGGCGGCGGTCTCGTACGAGACGGCATAGGCATCGCGGAGGTCCTCGATGGCCACGTCCTTGACGGCCTTCGCGCGGCTCAACAGCGGCACCGCGCTCGCCTCGGGGATGAGGAGCGCGGCCGAGAAGTAGTTGATCTCCACCCGCTGGGAGAGGAACTCGGCGTAGTCGGCGGGCACCTGGTGCCCGAGCACGACGTGCCCCAGGGCCTGCAGGGCCAGCCACCGGGAGTCGCTCTGCCCGGCCTCCGGTTGCGGTAGGTAGATCCGCCGGTGGGCCAGGTCGGTGACCGATCGGGTGGAGGTGGGCAGCGCGGTGGTGTGGACCAGGTCGAAGCCGAGGTGCGCGGCCAGCTTGTCCACCGCGGTGCGGGTGATCGGTCCACCCCGGTGGTCGATCGCGGTGAGCAGGTCCGCGGCCACGCTCTCGATGTCGGGGAAGTAGTTGTCGGCCGCCCGCATCCGGGCCCGCAGCTCGGCGTTGGCCCGTCGGGCCGCCTCCGGCGTCGCCGCCCGCTCCGCCTGCACCGCGGCCAGCGCCTCGTGCATCCCCACCAAGGCCTCCAGCGCCTCGGTGGGTAGCCGTGGCCCGATCTTGACGGCCGGCACCCCCAGCGCCTCGAAGGAGTCCGCTCGCTGTGCCTTCTCCAGGGCGATCTCCAGGGCGGCACGTCGACTGGGCGGACGGGACTGGAGCACCTCGGACAGGTCGACCTCCAGGGCGCTGGCCAGGGCGCCCAGGGTGGACACCTTGGCCTCGCGCTTGCCGTTCTCCAGCAACGACAGGGCCGAGGCCGAGATGCCGGCCACCGAGGCCACCTCCTCCAGCGTGCGACCGGCGCGGCGACGGATGTGCCGCAGCGAGCGGCCGATCGTGATGGGGTCCGGAGCGCCGGCGAGATCGGTCATTGCGCCACGATAGCGCAAGAATAGCGAAAATTGACCGGGATTCTCGGCGGGAATCGGCTCGATCTTGACTCAATGATGGGCTGCATCGCCCCAGAGCGGCGCTTCGTGACACGCACACCGCGAGCGCCCACCAACCCGAAAGGACCAGCGATGACGCTCACGCTGAACACCCACGGCGCCCCGACCAAGCCCGCCACCGAGCCGGGCCAGCAGACATCCCGGGGAGCCAGCCGGGTCAACGCGGCCGCCGAGGCGCTGCACGCCGAGTGGGCCAGCAACCCGCGCTGGTCCGGCATCCGGCGCAGCTATACCGCCGAGGACGTGGTGCGGCTGCAGGGCAGTGTCGTCGAGGAGCACACGCTCGCTCGCCGCGGCGCCGAGAAGCTGTGGGAGCAGTTGCGGACCAAGCCGTTCACCCGCGCCCTGGGGGCTCTCACCGGCAACCAGGCGGTCCAACAGGTCCGCGCCGGGCTCGAGGCGATCTACCTGTCCGGGTGGCAGGTCGCTGCCGACGCCAACCTGGCGGGCCAGACCTACCCCGACCAGAGCCTCTACCCGGCCAACTCGGTGCCGGCCGTGGTGCGTCGGATCAACAACGCGCTGCTGCGCGCCGACCAGATCGACTGGTCCAACGGCAGCGACCAGACCGACTACTTGGTGCCGATCGTCGCCGACGCCGAGGCCGGCTTCGGTGGTCCGTTAAATGCCTTCGAGCTGATGAAGCAGATGATCGCCTCCGGAGCCGCCGGCGTGCACTGGGAGGACCAGCTGGCCTCGGAGAAGAAGTGCGGTCATCTGGGCGGCAAGGTGCTGGTGCCCACCGCCCAGCACGTGCGCACCCTGAACGCAGCCCGCCTGGCCGCCGACACCCTGGGCGTGCCCACCCTGATCATCGCGCGCACCGATGCCCTCGCCGCGGACCTGTTGACCAGCGACGTCGACCCGGTGGATCAGGAGTTCCTCACCGGCCAGCGCACCGGCGAAGGTTTCCACCGGGTGCGCAACGGGATCGAGCCGGTGCTGGCCCGGGCCAAGGCCTACGCCCCCTACTGCGACCTGATCTGGGTGGAGACCGGCACCCCGGACCTGGGCCTGGCCCGCGAGTTCGCCACCGAGCTGCACCAGCAGTTCCCCGGCAAGATGCTCGCCTACAACTGCTCGCCCTCGTTCAACTGGAAGGCCGCGCTGAGCGACCAGGAGATCGCCGACTTCCAGGACGAGCTGGGCGCCCTGGGGTACCGGTTCCAGTTCATCACCTTGGCCGGGTTCCACGCGCTCAACCACTCCATGTTCACGTTGGCCCACGAGTACGCCCGCACCGGGATGAGTGCCTACGTGCGGTTGCAGGAGGCCGAGTTCGCCGACGCAGAGCGCGGCTACACCGCCGTCAAGCACCAGGCCGAGGTCGGCACCGGGTACTTCGATCAGGTCTCCACCGCGATCAACCCGGACAGCGGCACCCTCGCGCTGACCGGCTCTACCGAGCAGGAGCAGTTCGGCTAGACCGCCCCGGGTGCACCGCTGGACCCGACCACCGCCCGACCCAGCCCCCCGGCATACC
>CAYVEH010000037.1:10308-12071 GCA_964450585.1 uncultured Ornithinimicrobium sp. | reverse complement strand
CCCCCGGCATACCGACCGACCGGGTCGGCCCGGCCCACGACATACGAGAAGGAGACTGACATGACCACCACACCCACCCGGGGCACCAACGGCGCCGTTCAGATCCGCGGCACCGACCACCCCCGGTTCACCGAGATCCTCACCGCGGAGGCGCTGGACTTCGTGCGCCAGCTGGATGGAGAGTTCGCCGGACGGCGCGCTGAACTGCTGCAGGCACGGCGTGAGCGCTCCCGACAGATCGCTGCCGGCCGGGCCACCCTGGACTTCCTGCCGCAGACCCGCACCATCCGGGAGCACAACTCCTGGCGGGTGGCCGAGCCCGCCCCGGGCCTGACCGACCGCCGCTGCGAGATGACCGGTCCGGCCAGCCGCAAACTGACGGTCAACGCCCTCAACTCCGGAGCCCGGGTGTGGATGGCCGACCTGGAGGATGCGACCGCGCCCACCTGGTTCAACGTGATCGACGGCCAGCTCAACCTCTACGACGCCATCCGGGGCCAGATCGACTACACCGACGAGTCCGGCAGACGGTATGCCGTGGCGGGCCAGACCCCGACGATCGTCCTGCGACCGCGTGGCTGGCACCTGTGTGAGAAGCACCTGTCCGTCGACGGACGGCCGCTGCCGGCCTCCCTGGTCGACTTCGGCCTGTACTTCTTCCACAACGCCCACGAGTTGTTGGCCCGTGGGGCCGGCCCGTACTTCTACCTCCCCAAAGTGGAGTCCCACCTGGAGGCACGGCTCTGGAACGACGTCTTCGTCCTGGCCCAGGAGCTGTTGGGGATCCCGCAAGGCACCATCCGCGCCACCGTGCTCATCGAGACGGTCACTGCCGCCTTCGAGATGGAGGAGATCCTGTACGAGCTGCGGGACCACTCCGCCGGGCTCAATGCCGGCCGCTGGGACTACATCTTCAGCTACCTGCGCACCTTCGCGGCCCGTGGGCCCGAGTACGTGCTGCCCGACCGGTCGGCGGTCACCATGACCACCCCGTTCATGCGCGCCTACACCGAGTTGTTGGTGGCCACCTGTCACCGCCGCGGGGCCCACGCCATCGGCGGCATGGCCGCCTTCGTCCCGGACCGATCCGATGAGGAGGCCACCCGCCGGGCGCTGACCCAGATCCGGGCGGACAAGGAGCGGGAGGCCGCGGACGGGTTCGACGGCTCCTGGGTCGCCCACCCCGCCCTGGTGGAGACCTGCACCGAGGTCTTCGACGAGGCCCTGGGGCTGCGACCCGATCAGCGGGACCACCAGCGCCCCGAGGTGCAGGTCACCACCGAGGACCTGCTCACTGCCCCGAGCGACCCGGTGGTTACCGAGAGCGGGCTGCGCACCAACATCACCGTGCCGCTGCGCTACCTGGCCGCCTGGACCTCCGGGAGGGGCGCGGTGGCCATCGACCACCTGATGGAGGACGCCGCCACGGTCGAGATCTCCCGCGCCCAGCTCTGGCAGTGGATCCGGCACCGGACCGCCCTGGCCGACGGTCGAGCGATCACCCGTGAGATGGTGACCGACCTGATCGAGGAGGAAGCCGGCCGGCTGACTGCTGAGCTCGGTCCCGAGGCGCACGAGCCGTTGGCGCGGGCCCGGGAGGTGCTGACCTACGTCGCCCTGGGGGACTATCTGCCCGGGTTCTTCACCCCGTATGCCTACGTCCGGTACCTGATCGACAAGCCGCTGCGGATGACCGGCCCGCTGGACAAGGAGGACCTGCGGATGTCCGAGCAGGTTCCCGGGGCCGCCAGCGCCGAGGACGC
>CAYVEH010000037.1:0-10208 GCA_964450585.1 uncultured Ornithinimicrobium sp. | reverse complement strand
AGGAGGACCTGCGGATGTCCGAGCAGGTTCCCGGGGCCGCCAGCGCCGAGGACGCCGCCTGAGGCGGAGCTGCTCGTCGCGCTGCAGACGCTGCCGCAAGCTCAAGACCGGCGACGTGGGTGGTCACCGCCTCCCCGTCTTACAGCACCGGAGGTGTCTTACAGCCTGCTATAGAGCGCTGTAAGAAGCCTCCGGTGCTGTAAGACGTCCCGGATGGTGGGTGGTGGATGGTGAGGCGGTGAGGCTGTTGGGCGGTGGGGCTGTGACGGCGGGGTAGGCCCGACGGCGGGTGCTCGGACGGCGACTAGGGTGAGCCTGTGTCAACGTCGTCACCCGTCACCCCAGCAGATATCGAAGCCGCCCGGGATCTCCTGGCCGGGGTCATGCACCCCACGCCGATGGAGTTCAGTCAGGCCCTGAGCAGCCTGGCCGGGGTCCCGGTGCACCTGAAGTGCGAGAACATGGGCCGCGCCGGGTCGTTCAAGATCCGCGGTGCCTACACCCGGATGGCCGGCCTCACCGAGCAGGAGCGGGCCCGGGGGGTGGTGGCTGCCAGCGCCGGCAACCACGCCCAGGGGGTGGCGCTGGCCGCGCAGCTGCTGGGGATCGAGGCCACGGTCTTCATGCCCAACGGCGCCTCGATGCCCAAACTACGCGCCACCCGTGGCTACGGCGCCACCGTGCAGCAGGTCGGCACCACGATCGACGACTGCATCGAACGGGCCCGGGTCTTTGAGCAGGAGACCGGCGCGGTCTTCATCCCGCCGTTCGATCACCCGGCGATCGTGGCCGGTCAGGGCACCTGTGGCCTGGAGATCTTGGAGCAGGTGCCCGAAGTGGGCACCATCCTGGTCTGCCTGGGCGGCGGGGGGCTGCTGGCCGGCATCGCCACCGCGGTCAAGGCGGTTCGCCCCGACGTGCAGGTCATCGGTGTGCAGGCGGCCGAGGCCGCGGCGTGGCCGGCCTCGCTGGCCGCCGGGCATCCGGTGCCGGTGGAGAAGATGACCACGATGGCTGACGGGATCGCCGTGGGCCGTCCCGGGGATGTGCCCTTCGGGCTGGTTCGCGATCTGGTGGATGGCGTCGAGACGGTGGGGGAGGACGCGATCGCCCGCGCCATGCTCTACCTGCTGGAGCGCGCCAAGCTGGTCGTGGAGCCCGCCGGGGCCGCCGCCGTCGCACACCTGATGAACCGGGCCGCCGAAGGCACCGGGCCGATCGGTGACCCGGACAAGCCGGTGGTCGCGGTCCTGTCCGGCGGCAACATCGACACCCTGCTGATGTTGCGGATCATCCGCAGCGGACTGGGCATCGCCGGGCGTTACCTGCAGTTCAAGGTGACGGTGCCGGACCGGCCCGGCTCGTTGTCCGGCCTGCTGTCCCTGCTGGCCCAGGAGCGGGCCAACGTGCTGGAGGTCCGGCACGGGCGGACCACCGCCTCGCTGCACGTGGATGAGGTGCAGATCGGGGTCACCCTGGAGACCGACGGGCGGGAGCACTCCGACCAGGTGGTGCAGGCGCTGACCCAGAACGGCTACCGCCCCGTGCTGGCCGACTGAGTCGGCGGCACGGGGCGGTAGCGGGGTCCCGCCAGGCCGGGTGGTCCCGGCCGCGGGTCAGTTCGAGTACGGCGTGGCGGAGATGATCTTGACCTCGAAGCTCTTGCCGTTCGGCGCCTCGTAGGTGGTGGTGTCGCCGGGCACGTGGCCCACGATCGCCGCGCCCATCGGGGACTTCTCGCTGTAGACGGTCAGCGTCTCGTCATCGCCGATGATCTCGCGGCTGCCCAGGAGGAACTTCTCCTCCTCGCCGAACATCTCGACAGTGACGACCATGCCCGGCTCCACCACACCATCGTCGGCCGGGGCCTCCCCGATGTCGACGTTCTGGAGCAGCTGCTCCAGCTGGCGGATGCGGGCTTCCATCTTGCCCTGCTCCTCCTTGGCCGCGTGATAGCCACCGTTCTCCTTGAGGTCGCCCTCTTCGCGGGCTTCCTCGATGCGCCGGGAGATGTCGGTGCGCCCCTCGCCCTTGAGATGGGCCAGCTCCGCCTGCAGGCGGTCGTGCGCCTCAGGCGTCAGGTAGGTAGCCGTCTGCTTGGTGGTGGTATCGGTCACTTCAGTCACTCCTCGGGTCACGCGCCAGGGCTGGCTCACGCGTCTGCGCTCCCTGTCACGATCAAACAGTGAGGTCCGGGCGATGGGATTGCCCGGGAGTGCTCTCCCAGGGGTGTCCGGCCCGGACCTTCGCGAACCTTGAGTCTACCAAGGAAACGGCCGACGGCCATATGTTCAGGTCACGATCCGATCACGAGTATGCCGAGGGCACCGGGGTCTGTCGCGGTCACCAGACCCGGGTTCGCCGGAGCACGTCACTGCTGCTCGGCATACCAGCAGCGGTCCACAAAGCCGGTGGTCGCCCGGGCTACGGTGCGCAGCGACTCCACGTGCCGACTCGGTGACTCCGGGGTGGGGGGCACGGTGACCTCACCGGTGCCGACCCGCGCGTGCTTGGTGTCCAGCGCGTGCAACTCGCAGACCACCGTGCGGGAGGGGTCGCGGCGCAGGTCGAAGCGGATATCGACCTGCTCGTCGGAGACCACCTCGAAACCGGAGTTGTACCAGTGCACCTTGCCCGCCGTGGCGGCGATCCCGAACCAGACTGCGATGGCGCTCATCGCCACCACCCCGAGGATCCCGACGATCCACCAGGTGCGGTTGCTGACCCGGGGGCGAGAGGTGGTGCTCACTGGCGGTGCTCCGTCTGCTGCGGTGGAGGAGGGTTCTGGGGGCGGGGGGTGAGAGGATAGACAGCGGTGTCGCGCCGGGGGGCGCAGCACCATTGTCCGTCACACCAGATCACGAGGAGCGCAAGGGTGTCCCAGGAGCTTCGACTCATGGCCGTGCACGCCCACCCGGACGACGAGTCCAGCAAGGGTGCGGCCACCACGGCGAAGTATGTCGCCGACGGGGTCCAGGTGATGGTGGTCTCCTGCACCGGTGGCGAGCGAGGTGACATCCTCAACGACAAGCTCAAGGGCGACCCGCACATCGCCCGCGACCTGGCTCAGGTGCGGCGCAACGAGATGGCCCGGGCGGCCGAGATCCTCGGCGTGCAGCACACCTGGCTCGGGTTCGTCGACTCGGGTCTGCCCGAGGGGGACCCGCTGCCGCCGCTGCCGGAGGGCTGCTTCGCCCTGGAGCCGCTGGAGGTCACGACCGAGGCGCTGGTGCGGGTGATCCGGCAGTTCCGCCCGCACGTGCTGACCACGTATGACGAGAACGGTGGCTACCCCCACCCGGACCACATCATGACCCACACGGTGTCCATGGCGGCCTTCCGCGCAGCCGGCGACCCCGCGGCATACCCGAACGCCGGTCAACCGTGGCAGCCGCAGAAGGTCTACTACTCCGGGTGGTCGATCAAGCGGATCCGGGCCATCCACGAGGCGATGGAGGCCGAGGGGCTGGAGTCGCCCTACCAGGACTGGGTCAACGGGATGCGGAAGCGCCCGGAGCGGGACATGCGCACCCACGTGGAGTGCGCCGAGTTCTTCCCGGTGCGCGATGACGCCCTGCGAGCACACGCGACCCAGGTCGACCCGGACGGCTTCTGGTTCCGGGTGCCGATGGAGCTGCAACAGCGGGTGCACCCCACCGAGGACTGGGAGCTGGCCGTCTCCCTCCTCGAGCCGACCCTGCCCGAGGACGACCTGTTCGCCGGGCTGCGGGAGCTGGATCTGGAGACGGTATGCCGGCAGGCGCCCGAGCGGGACGCCGACGGTGAGCTGGTGGCGGCCTTCCGGTCGGTGCCGCCGCCCCCGGTCGATGAGGACGCGGACGGGGTTGATGATGCCCGCCAGACCGATGATCTCCAGGACGAGATCACCGAGCTGGAGGGGCACACCGAGGGTGAGGACGAGCGAGCCTCGTGAACAGCACCGGAGTCGAGATCACCGCGGGCCTGGGCGGCTTCCTGGTCCTGTTCTTCCTGGCAGTCGCGCTGATCCTGCTGGGCCTTGACCTCAATCGGCGGCTGCGACGGTTGGACCGTCAGGAGCAGCTGCGGCTGACTGAGGAGCGGCTGATGCGCGAGCGCGAGGCCAGCCAGGGGAGTGCCGTAGGCCCGGAGTCAGAGGATAGTAACGGCTCAGCGGCGGACAATTGTGAGCCACAGGACGAGAAGGACGCCGATGATGGTTGACAGAATCCCTGAACTTGAGTAGATGTGTCTGCACGTTTCAGTGCATGCGTACTCGGGAGGGTTTCATGATTGTTATTGCGGCCCAGGATGGCGCCTCAGGAGGCGGCCTTGCGCTTGGGCTCATCGGTGTTCTCGTCCTGCTGGGGTTGGCGGCGTATTTCATCCCGTCCATTTGCGCGATGGTTCGCAAGGTGCCAAATACAGGGTCGGTCGTCGTGCTCAACGTCTTCCTGGGATGGACACTGGTGGGTTGGGTGGTCGCATTGGCCATGGCCTTTCGCTCGCAACCAGCGCAGATGGTTGGGTTTGCGCAGGTTCCGCCAGGAGTGCAATTTCAAGGTGAGTCGCAGGGGTACAACGGGTCACCACACCACGGAAACCACCAAGGAACTCAGCCACCAGAGCGCGAGGGTCCTCCTCCGTCATCGAGCGGTGGCTGAGAGGCTTACCTCCAGCGACTAAAGGGTTGACGGACGATGACGTGTCAGCCCATGGCGGGCGTGGCGCCGTAGACCGAGAAAGACACCGCGATGTAGTGCGCGGCGAAGGCCACGATGGTGAAGGCGTGGAAGATCTCGTGGAAGCCGAACCACCGCGGGGAGGGGTTCGGGCGCTTGGTGCCGTAGACGATCGCCCCGAGCGTGTACAGCAGGCCGCCGACGGCGATCAGCGTGACGACCGTGGCCCCGCCGTTGCGCAGGAATCCAGGTAGATAGAACACCGCGACCCACCCCAGGGCCACATAGACCGGCGTGTACAGCCACCGCGGTGCGCCCACCCACAGGACCCGGAAGAGCACACCCAGGATCGCGCCGCCCCAGACCACCCAGAGCAGAGTGCGTCCCTGCCCCTCGGGCAGCAGCAGCACGGCAAAGGGCGTGTAGGTGCCGGCGATGATCAGGAAGATGTTGGCGTGGTCCAGCCGCTTGAGCAACCGGCTGGTGCGGTCGCTGAAATGCCCGCTACCCCGGTGGTAGACCGCCGAGGTCCCGAACAACAGCACCGCCGTGGCGGCGAAGATCGCCGCTGCCACCCGGGCCGGTGCGGTCGGGGCCAGCACGACCAGCACGATGCCAGCGGCCAGCGCGACCGGGGTCGTGCCCAGGTGCAGCCAGCCCCGCAGCCGAGGCTTGATGGCGGCGACCGCATCCCGTGCGCTCTCCCGGACGGACTCAGCGGTTTCCCGCATCGACTCAGCGGTCTCCCGGACATCGTGCAGTGCCGATTCGGTGGCGGCCTGGACTCGGTCCCGGGTCCGGCGTGGGGTGCGGTCCTCCATGGGTCAAGGCTAACCTACGATGTCGTAAGTTACGAACGAGTAATATTTAAACCAGCCGCCGTGAGCACGATGGGCGTGCGTGGCAGGCCCACGCCGGTCGCCCTCGGACGAGTAAGTTTGCCGGTATGCGCTCTCCCCGCGACCTGCTCTACCGCCTGTACAACCGGTCGCTGACCAAGCACCTCCCGGCGGACCGGCTGCCGCGGCACGTGGGCGTCATGTTGGACGGCAACCGCCGGTGGGCACGTCTGCGGGGGGCGGACACTGCTCACGGGCACCGCGCCGGGGCGGACAACATCGCCCCGTTGCTGGAGTGGTGCCAGGAGGCCGGCGTGGAGGTGGTCACGCTCTGGTTGCTCTCCACCGACAACCTGCGCCGGGACCAGCGTGAGGTGGAGCCGTTGCTGGCCATCATCGAGGACGTGGTCACCGAGCTGGCCCACCGTCGGTGTTGGCGGATCAACCTGGTCGGGGCCGACCACCTGCTGCCGGAGCAGACGGTGCAGGTGCTCCGTGCCGCGGTGGCAGCGACGGCCGATGTGGCCGGCATGGTGGTCAACGTGGCGATCGGTTACGGCGGGCGCCAGGAGATCGCCGACGCGGTGCGCTCGCTGCTGGCCGAGGCCGCGGAGCAGGGCACGCCCATCGAGGAGCTCGCCCGGACGGTGCAGGTGGAGGACATCGCCGAGCACCTCTACACCAAGGGACAACCGGACCCGGACCTGGTGATCCGCACCAGCGGCGAGCAGCGCCTCGGTGGCTTTCTGCTCTGGCAGAGCGCGCACAGTGAGTTCTACTTCTGTGAGGCCTACTGGCCCGACTTCCGCAAGGTGGATTTCCTGCGGGCACTACGAGCGTATGCCGAGCGCGAGCGACGCTTCGGCGGCTGAGTCATCGCCCCGCTCATGAACCCGCGGTGAAGTGCCGGTGGACGTTGACGTCCACCGGCGCGTCGTCACTGCTCCGGGCCCCTCGGCGACCTACGGTCAGAAGTGACGCAGGACACCCGTCCTCGTCCGGGAGGCCAACCAGATGGAGCACCTGCTCTGGACGGGGGGCCGGCACCGGCACCTCGGCCACCAGGTCGTAGGCCCGGTCCCGGTTAGCCCACCGCCACCACGCGCCGAGTTGAGTGCGCGCAGGGAGAGTCGACATGGCAGCCACCCGCAGCACGTCCACCACCCGTACCACCTCCGAGCCAGCGCTCCAGCCGCCCGGACTTGACACCAAGACCTATGTGCTGGATACCTCGGTCCTGCTGTCGGACCCCCGGGCCCTGCTGCGCTTCGCCGAGCACCAGGTGGTGCTGCCGATCGTGGTGATCACCGAGTTGGAGGGCAAGCGCCACCACCCTGAGCTCGGCTACTTTGCTCGCACGGCGCTGCGGCTCCTGGACGACCTGCGGGTGCAGCACGGCGGCCTCGACGAGCCGGTCACCGTCGGTGAGCACGGGGGCACCCTCAAGGTGGAGCTGAACCACACCGACCCCTCCTCGCTGCCGGCCGGCTTCCGCCTCGGCGACAACGACTCCCGCATTCTGGCGGTGGCCTGCAACCTGGCCGGTGAGGGTCACGACGTGACCGTGGTCAGCAAGGACCTACCGATGCGGGTCAAGGCCTCGGCCTGCGGGTTGGACGCCCAGGAGTACCGCGCCGAGCTGGCGGTGGAGTCCGGTTGGACCGGGATGGCCGAGCTGGACGTGGACGATGAGCAGATGGCCTCGCTGTATGACAGCGGCCGGCTGGAGCACGACGGCGCCCACGAGCTGCCGGTGCACACCGGGCTCACCGTGCTGGGCCCCTCCGGCAGCGCCCTGGCCCGGGTGACCCCCGACCACGCGGTCAAGCTGGTGCGCGGCGACCGGGATGCGTTCGGGCTGCACGGCCGGTCCGCGGAGCAGCGGATCGCCCTGGACCTACTGCTGGACCCCGACGTGGGCATCGTCAGCCTCGGCGGCCGGGCTGGCACCGGCAAGTCGGCCCTGGCGCTGTGCGCTGGTCTGGAGGCGGTGATGGAGCGCCGTCAGCACCGCAAGGTGCTCGTGTTCCGACCGCTCTACCCGGTGGGTGGCCAGGAGCTCGGCTATCTGCCCGGCACCGAGAACGAGAAGATGGGCCCGTGGGGGCAGGCGGTCTACGACACCCTGGGTGCCGTGGTCTCCCGGGAGGTGGTCGAGGAGATCATCGACCGGGACATGCTGGAGGTCCTGCCGCTGACCCACATCCGGGGCCGCTCCCTGCACGATGCCTTCGTCATCGTCGACGAGGCCCAGTCCCTGGAGCGCAACGTGCTGCTGACCGTCCTCTCCCGCATCGGGCAGAGCTCACGGGTGGTGCTGACCCACGACGTGGCCCAGCGGGACAACCTGCGGGTGGGCCGGCACGACGGCGTCGCAGCCGTCATCGAGACGCTCAAGGGTCATCCGCTGTTTGCCCACATCACGTTGCACCGCAGCGAGCGCAGCCCGATCGCGGCACTCGTGACGGATCTGCTCGAGGGTGGCGAGTCGCTGCTCTGACCAGCACATTTCCCCAATAGCACCACTGTTCACAGGAGTCACAACGGCGCGGCGCCCCAGGGGTGTGATCTTGGCCACGGAACGGCGCTGGGGTTTGCGAAATGCTGACCTGTGCTGCCACGGTAGTCCAGTTCAATATCACGAATTGATAACGCTCGTGACCGTTGCCCCCAGCTGTTCCCCGCAGCTCACGGTGTCCCGGGCGTGGAGGAAGCCCCTGTGTCCCAGACCCCCGATATCCCTGTGCTGCCCGCTGGTCAGCCCCAGGGCAAGCACCGCTCCGGCCGTCGTCTGCATCGCGGCGCGACCGCAGTGACTGCGGTCATCGCCGCCGGCGCCGTCTCCATGGCCACCTACGCCGCGCAGCCCAATGCTCCCACGATGGACCTGACGGGCGTGGCCGCGAGCCTCAGCGAGGTGACCCCTAGCGTCGGCGACTCCGCAATCGACAGCATCGCCGAGGGCGCCGAGACGGCTCTGGCTGAGACCGTGGTCGGCGTGCAGGACGAGGTGGCTGCCCAGCAGATGCACTTCACCGCCTGGAGCGCCCGCAAGGGTGGCGATGCGGCCATCGAGCGTTCGGCAGAGATCGCCGCGGAGCGTGCTGCCGCCGAGCAGGCTGCCGCTGAGCGTGCTGCCGCCGAGCAGGCCGCTGCCGAGCGTGCTGCCGCCGAGCAGGAGGCCGCCGCGGCGCGGTCCCAGGAGCGTGAAGAAGCCCCGTACCAGGAGGCGGCACCCGCCCCGGCTCCGGCGCCGTCCGGGTCCCCGCGGGACATCGCCGCCGGCATGCTCGGCAGCTTCGGCTGGGGTCAGGACCAGTTCGGCTGCCTGAACTCGCTGTGGAACCGGGAGAGCGGCTGGAACACCTACGCGCAGAACCCGTCCTCAGGGGCCTACGGCATCCCCCAGGCGCTACCCGGTAGCAAGATGGCCAGTGCCGGCTCGGACTGGCGGACCAACCCGGCGACCCAGATCCGCTGGGGCCTGGGCTACATCCAGGCCCGGTACGGCAGCCCCTGCGGCGCCTGGTCGCACTCCCAGTCCGTCGGCTGGTACTGATCCGCACCGGCTGCTGATCGCGACCTGGTCAGCGCAGGCCCCGGCCCGCCCCTCACGGGGGCGCCGGGGCCTTCGCGTTGCCCGCCGTCCTGGAGCACACTGGGTGCATGAGCAGCGAACCCAGCACCGCCAGCAACCAGGACGTTCCGATGCGCACGGAGCACGACTCCATGGGGGAGGTGCAGGTCCCTGCCGACGCGCTGTATGCCGCACAGACGGCACGGGCGGTCGAGAACTTCCCGATCTCGGGGCAGCCGGTGCCGGCGCCGATCGTGCACGCGCTGGCGCTGTTGAAGTCGGCCGCGGCCGGGGTGAATGCTGAGTTGGGGGTGCTGGACCAGCAGCGCGCTGAGGCGATCAGCCGTGCCGCCGACGAGGTGGCGGCGGGGCAGCACGACAGCCACTTCCCGATCGATGTCTTCCAGACCGGCTCGGGCACCTCGACGAACATGAACGTGAACGAGGTGGTGGCGACGCTGGCCACCCGCGCGCTGGGTGGCGAGCCGGCGGTGCACCCCAATGACCACGTCAACGCGGGCCAGTCCAGCAACGACACCTTCCCCTCGGCGATTCGCGTCGCGTCGGTGCGGCTGGTGCACGATGAGTTGCTACCCGCGCTGGAGCACCTGGAGCAGGCGCTGGCTGAGCGGGCGCAGGCGTTCGCCGACGTGGTCAAGGCCGGGCGCACCCACCTGATGGATGCCGTCCCGGTCACGTTGGGCCAGGAGTTCGGCGGTTACGCGCGGCAACTGGCCCTGGGGCGGGAGCGGGTGCAGTCCACGACCGGATTGGCGGCCGAGCTCCCGCTGGGCGGCACGGCCGCCGGGACGGGGCTGAATGCCCAGCCGGGGTTCGCGGCGCGGGTGATCGCCGAGGTGTCCCGTCGCACCGGGGTGGAGTTCCGGGAGGCCGTTGACCACTTCGAGGCACAGTCCACCCAGGACGCGTTGGTCGCCCTCAGCGGCTCGCTACGCGTGGTGGCGGTCTCGCTGACCAAGATCTGCAACGACCTGCGCTGGATGGGATCCGGTCCCCGCGCCGGCCTGGGGGAGGTGCAGCTGCCGGACCTGCAGCCGGGGTCCTCGATCATGCCTGGCAAGGTGAACCCGGTGCTGCCGGAGGCGACGTTGATGGTGTGCGCCAAGGTGA
>CAYVEH010000036.1:0-17667 GCA_964450585.1 uncultured Ornithinimicrobium sp. | reverse complement strand
GCACCGAGACCGCGCCCGGGGCCGGGTACGTCACCGCAGCCGAGGCGCACGAGGTGCCCTGGGCCAGACGGTTCCGGGTGCGGTCCCTGCACCCGCTGGCGATCAAGGGCCTGCGCCGCTGGGCCCGGGAGTCCGACGTGGGCCGTCTGACGATCAAGAAGCGCGGGGTTCCGCTGGACCCCGACCGGTTGCGTCGGGACCTGCGACTGCGCGGGTCTCGCGAGGTGGTCGTGGTGCTCACGCCGCTGGCGGGGCGGCCGGTGCTGCTGGAGGTGGAGCCGGCCGACCCCTGAGGGTGGTCATCGCGGAGCGGTCAGTGCCCGCAGCCGGCGCCGACCGGGAACTCCCCGACCGCCACGGGCAGCTGGCCGGGGGCGGTTTGGTCTCCGATGAGCACGTGCACCAGGGCCTCCATCGTGGCCGGGTCGCTGCCGTAGGCTGCGATCAGGGCCGTCTGTGCGGTGCTGTCCGCCAACGGGTAGGGCCGGTCGGTGGCGACCACCACGTCCCCGGAGCCGGTGCCCGGCCCCCCGGGCCCACCCCCCGCCTGGTAGTCGCTGCCGCCGACGAGCACGACCGTGTCGCCGCCCCCGGTGCCCAGCCCCGCCACCTGTGCGGCGGTAGTCAGCGCCGCCCGTGCGGCCTCGGAACCGCCCTCGATGCTGATCGACTCGCCGACCAGCGGCTGCCCGCAGGTGCCGGTGAGCTGGGTGATGCCGGCCGCCGCGGCCTGCACGGACAACGCGTGCGAGTCGCCGATCGTGTCCAGCCCGGGCCGCTCGACCTGACCCTGGTGGCGCAGCATCGCCACCATCCGGGCTGCCGAGTCCTCCAGGTGGTCCCGGTCCAGGGTGCCGTCCTCCAGGGCAAAGACGACCGCGTCGATGGTGCCGCCCGGGTTGGGGGGCATCAGCAGCACATCCACCCCGGCCTGCAGCGCCGCCACCGCGGGGTGGGCACCGGTCTGCGTGATCGCGTCCATGTTCAGCGCGTCGGTGACCACCAGCCCGGTGAAGCCGAGGTCCTGACGCAGCAGACCGGTGATGACCTCGGGTGACACTGTGGCCGGTCGGGTGGCATCCAGAGCCTGCACCACGATGTGGCCCGGCATGATGGCCGGTGCGCCGGCACGGATCACCTCCTGGAAGGGCACCAGATCCCGCTCCCGCAGCACCTGGAGATCGGCGGGCTGCTGGGCCGTGCCCAGGTGACTGTCAGCGGGGATCGTGCCGTGGCCCGGGAAGTGCTTGGTGACCGGCAGGATGCCGGCGGCGCTGAAGCCACGCACCTGGGCCCGGGCCGTGTCGGCGACGATGGCGGGGTCGCTGCCGGGTGAGCGGGCCCCGATCGTGGGGTCCTCCGGCCCCATGGTCACGTCCGCGACCGGAGCGAACACCGCGGTGTACCCGAGGGCGCGTAGCTCCTCCCCGGAGGCGTGCGCCACCTGCTCGGCCAGCTCCGGGTCCCGGGCGGCGCCCAGCGCCATACCGGCGGGCCAGTGGTCCAGGGGCGCCGCCACCCGGGTGATGGGCCCACCCTCCTGATCGATGGCCAGGAAGGCCGGCCAGTCGCGGCCATCAGCGGTGACCGCCTCCTGCACCGCCGAGGTCAGGGCGGTCAGTTGCGGCACCCGCGCCTGCACCGACTCCGGGACGTTGGCCCCCAGGGTGATCACACCCCCCAGGTGGAAGTCGCTGACCAGCTGCGCCGCGGCCCAGGAATCGGTGCCGTGGTATGCCGCGACCACCAGTTGGCCGGCCAGTTCCCGGTCCGAGAGCTGGGCCACCTCCGCCCGTGCGGTAGCCAGCTCCTCCGGGCTGGGCAGGCCGATGCCCTCGGGACCAGTCGGCGGCTCGGCCGCCGGTGGGTCGGTGGGGGTGTGCCGGTTCTCGGTCCCCGGACTCGCTGTCTCGTGCCCCTCGTCCGTGCTCTGGTCATCGGCCTCACTGGTCGATGGGTCCGGCGGTGTGTCGGCGGTGCTGGGGGCCGTCTCTCCGGGCCCCTCTACGTCGGTGGCGCCGCTGCACGCGGCGAGCACCAGCACCAGGGCGGTCGCCCCGAGCAACGGCACCCGATGCCAGGGTCGGCCGGCCGAGCGCCGCGGTGCTGACTCTCCACTGCCCCCGGCTGCCATCAGGACGCCATCCCATCCAGCGGGCGGATCTGGCCCACCGGTTGGGAGGAGTCCGCCGGCAGGTCCAGCCGGGAGGGCTGGTGTCCCTTGGCGATGAGCAGCGAGCCCAGCGCCGCCACCATGGCTCCGTTGTCGGTGCACAGGTCCCGGCGGGGCACCCGCAGCCGGACCCCGGCCTCGGTGCATCGCTCCTGGAGCAGTTCGCGCAACCGGTGGTTGGCGGCCACTCCGCCGCCCAGCTGCAGATCCAGCACGCCGTGCTCGGTGCAGGCCAGCACCGCCTTGGCGGTCAGCACATCGACCACGGCCTCCTGGAAGGAGGCGGCCACATCGGCGACCGGGACGGGCTCACCGGCGCGTTCGCGGGCCTGCACCCATCGCACCACGGCTGACTTCAGCCCACTGAAGGAGAAGTCGTAGCGGTGGTGCTCCATGTCCTTGCGCGCGGTCAGCCCGCGGGGAAACCGGATCGCGGCCGGGTCGCCGTCCTGGGCGACCCGGTCGATGTGCGGCCCACCCGGGTAGGGCAGGCCGAGCACCCGGGCGACCTTGTCATAGGCCTCTCCGGCGGCGTCATCGATCGTCTGCCCGAGGGAGCGGATGTCGCTGGTGATGTCCGGCACGTGCAGCAGGTTGGTGTGCCCGCCGGAGACCAGCAGCGCCATCATCGGCTCCGGCAGCGGACCGTGATCCAGCACATCCACCGCGACGTGGGCAGCCAGGTGGTTCACGCCGTACAGCGGCACACCCAGCCCGAGCGCGAGGGACTTGGCGGCCGCCACCCCGACCAAGAGCGCTCCGGCCAGCCCGGGCCCGGAGGTGACGGCGATCGCGTCGACCTGCTCCAGCCGCACGTCCGCCTCCCGGCAGGCGCGTTGGATGGTGGGCACCATCGCCTCCAGGTGCGCCCGACTGGCGACCTCGGGCACCACCCCGCCGAAGCGGGCGTGGAGTTCGACGCTGCTGGCCACGGTGTTGGCCAGCAGCGTGGTCCCTCGGACCAGGCCGATCCCGGTCTCATCACAGCTGCTCTCCACTCCCAGCACCAGGGGCTCAGGCACCGGCGGTCACCTCTCTCCTCATCACGAGTGCATCCACGGCCCCGGGCTGGTAGTAGCCACGCCGCCGGTGCACCTCCTGAAAACCATGCCGGACATACAGCCCGATCGCGGCCTCGTTGTCCTCCCGCACCTCCAACATCACCTGGGACGCACCAGCCGCGGCGGCGCGTTGCAGCAGGTGTCGCAACAACCGTGGGCCGTGCCCCTGACCGCGCCGTCGCGGAGCGACCGCGATCGTCATCACATCGGCAGTGACCCCGGCCAGGTCCAGCCCGGCGTAACCAACCACCTCGCCGGCGTCCAGGACCGCGTAGTCCCGCCGCGGACGGGCTGCCAGCTCGGACCAGAGCCCAGCCAGCGACCACGGGTCCTGTGGGAAGCACGCGGTTTCGATCTGGTGCACCTGCGGCAGGTCCTGCCAGCGCATCGGCCGCAGCCGTGGCTGGTGCGGGCTCACGGAACCACCTTGAGTGGCCCGGGTTCGGTGGCGTCAGGACGACGCAGGTACAGCGGTTCCGGCGGCAGGAGTATGCCGTCGGCCGGGTGCTGCACCACGCGTTCCCCGGCGTCCAGGGCCCGGTGAGCGAGCACGCCCAGGTGGCCCGGGCTCACATCAACCGGCGCGTGCGGGGCCAGGTGCCACAGCACGTCATACAGCAGCGGTCCACGCCCCACCGCTGGCAGCGCGCGGAGCCGGTCACTGAGGTCGGCAGCGCGGGCCACCCCGGGGCCCTCGCGCCGCTGCACGCCGCTGGGGCCCACGGCATACTCGGCCCAGTAGACCTCCTTGCGCCGGGCGTCGGTGGCCACCAGGAAGGGCCCGTCGACCAGATCGGCGGCCACGGTCTGCTCCGCCAGCGCGTCCAGGGAGCACACGCCGTGCACGGGTAGGTCACGCACCTGGGCCAGGACCAAGCCGGTCACGATGCCGACCCGCAGCCCGGTGTAGGGGCCGGGGCCGACGCCCACCACGATCCGGCTGAGGTCGGCCACGGTGGCGCCGGCCTCGGCGAGCGCCTGTTCCACGGCCGGGGTGAGGAGCTCGCCGTGGCGGCGCGAGTCCTGGTGGGTGACTTCAGCCAGCACCCGTCCCTGGTCCAGGACGGCGGCACCCAGGGCGCCGGTGGCGGTGTCGAGAGCGAGCAGCACTGCACCAGGCTACGTGTTCTGCCGGCGCGGTCGGCTCACACGTTCAGCAGCGCCACGTCGTCCGGGCTGATCCGACCCTCGCGGACCAGTACCCGGCACAGCGAGCGCACCACCTGTGGGTCGTACTCGTAGCCCAGATTGAGTCGGATCCGCTCCAGGGCCTGCTGGGTGATCGCGGGCCGGGTTGCGCCGGCGGTCAGATCGTCGAAGGCGTTGCTCACCTTCAGGATGCGGCACAACAGGCTGACGTCCCGGGCGTCCCGTCCGTACTGGTAGGGCGCGGCCTGCCCGGCCACGATCACCGACAGCCGGCTGAGCTCGGCGGTGCGAGCCAGGATGGCGGCCCCGGAGTGGGCGATCCGGCGCTGGTCCAGCGGTGAGGTGGCGATGGTGGCGCCGCCGGGGATGGGCCGCGGCAGTGAGACCTGCCCCAGGTCGTGCAGCAGCGAGGCGTACTCCAGGTCGACCAGTTCCCGCTCGGCCAGACCGAGCTCGCGGCCCAGGGCCAGGGATAGGTGGGCCACCCTGGCGGCGTGCCCGGGCGTGGTGAAACCACCCTGATCAGTCAGCCGGGACAGCGCCCGGATGGTCTGTCGCTGGGCGTCCCGGACCATCGACTGGCGGCTCACGGCCAGTTGCAGCAACAGCAGCGGTGCCAGGAAGAGCGGGATGGCGATCGGGCCCAACGCCCCGACCGCCAGCGCGAGCACCACCGCACTGGTCGCGGTGGCCAGCGCCAGTGGGCCCACCGCGCCCACCTCGTCGACCAGGGACTGCCAGAGCAGCGCGTGCGTGCTCAGCGAGTGGCGCAGCGCCATCAGCAGCAACTGCAGGCCCATCGCCACCATGGCCACCGCCAGCATCGCCAGCGCCATCAACCAGACCATGTCCTGCCACCTGACCACCCAGTCCGCCAGCGGGACTCCCGCCAGCGGGATCTCGCGGTACAGCAGGGCCGCCACCGTCACGACCAGGACCCGGGAAACCACCTGGGCCAACGCGAAATCGCCGATGCCCAGCCACTGGCGCATGCCATGCCCCAGCAGGGTGGCGGTGCTCACCACGATGATGATCACTCCGGCGGTGTAACCGGCATCGATACCTTCCGGCAGCGTGGTCGTCATCGGCATCGCGAGCGCGGCGGCCAGCGCGATGGGCGGCACGTCCCTGGTGCCCAGCACATTCACCCGCCACAGCTCTCCGACGACGATGGTGACCGCGTAGACCAGGGCGGCGCCCCACCCGATCGGGGTCACCGTGCTGGCGTGCAGCACGAAGTGGGCCAGGGCGCCGAGCAGCACCAGCGCGGCCACCCACAGCAGCGCGTCGGAGCCGCGCACCAGCCGATGCAGTCGGCTCACCGCAGCACCTCCCCGTCCGGGGACCACTCGGCATACAGGTCGCTGACCAGCGGGTCGTCGTGGTCGTGGGCATCGCCCACCGCGGAGCGCACATCCTCCTCGATGACCGTGGGCCACCAGCGTTGGCTGGCCAGGGCCTCGGCCAGCGCGTCGATCACGTCGCCGTCCAGGTGCGTGCCCGCCCGCCCCTGCAGCACCTCCAGGGCACTGTCCTGGTCGAGGGCGGCGCGGTAGGAGCGCGTGGTGGTCAGCGAGTCGAAGGCGTCGGCGACCGCGATGACCCGCGCAAACAGGGGGATGTCGGCCCCGGAGAGCCCGGCCGGGTAGCCGCGGCCATCGATCCGCTCGTGGTGGTGCAGGATGCCGGGCACAGCATCGCCCAGGAAGCTCATGCCCTCCAGCATCCGCACCCCGGCCTCGGGGTGGGTGGTGATGGTGATCAGGTAGTCGACGTCGACCGGCCCACTGGCCTGCGGGATCCGCGGGGCCGCGGCGATGAGACCGATGTCGTGCAGCAGCGCGGCGTAGTGCAGGGCCTCGGCGTCCGCGGAGTCGATGCCGACCCGGGGCGCGATGCGGCTGCACAACTCGGCTACCCGGGCACTGTGTCCGGCCGAGTACGGGTTGGCCTCCTCCAGGGCCGCCACGATGGTCTTGACGGTGCGTAGGTGGGAGCGCCGCTCGACGGCATCGCGGCTCAGCGTCCACTGTGCGATGAACATCGGGCCCAGGATGAGCACGGCGCTGAACGTCCCCACCCCGACCGGGGCCCAGAGCACCACGAACAGGAAGGCGATCAGGGCGTGCGTCAGGTAGCCGCCACCGACCCGGCGCAACGTCCGCACGGTCACATCCCAGACCCGGGCCCCGCTGACCACGCGGGCCATCCCGCCGATGAGGAGACAGTTCAGCAGGGTGATGGCCACATAGCCGAGCACCAGGGGCGCAGCGACCCGGCCGAGCAGCCCCAGCGGGGACAACCCGCTGTCCCCCGGCACCACCCCGCCGGCCAACAGATAGACAAAACCGCCGAAGCCTCCGATGACGCCCGTCATCCCGGCGTTGAAGAGCCGGGTGCGCAGCCGCTGGCTGCGCACACTGCCCAGGTAGGACAGGAAGCCGACGATCACCGCCCCGGCCGGGCCCACCAGCGGGAGCGCGGCGGCCAGGATCACGGTGGCCACCGACACCCCCAGGTGAGGGCCCAGGTCGCGCTCGCGCAGCGAGGAGCCGAGGATGCCCAGCACGGTGAGGACGGCGACCGCATCACCGGGTGGAGACCCGGTCAGCTGCCAGCCGAGCACCCCCAGGAGGATGGCCAGCAGACAGACGGAGCCGACATAGAGGCCGACCGGGAGCGGGGTGCGATCAACGGGCCGGGGTGAGGGAGTTGCCGACGTCACGACAGACTGAAGCGACGTCGACACCTGAGTGCGCTCAGGCATCGACGTCGCTCAGAAACTCTTCGCGGCCGCGAGGACCGGTCAGTCCTCCCAGCTGATGACATCGGTGTAGCCAATGCCACCGACGCCGCTAGCCAACAGGTTCATCAGTGCTGCGAACATCGTCTCAGTCCTTCCCGGGGCCGATACCTTCACGGTGCGCACTACTGCGTCTTGCTGCGGTGTAGCGCGCGTAGGGCCTAGCGTGTCACACCTTGTGAAGAATTGACGAACCAAAGATCAAAATCTTACTATTTTTTGCCAAGAGTTTACTTATTCAACAGGCGGCGCCCAGGCTGTTCTGGTGGACGCAGCACCAGGTCGGGCCCCGGGGTGCGGTGCCCGGGAGTCACGGTGGCACACCTGCCCGATCGGCGACGACGGTCCGCGCTGGCGGGACTGTGCCAGAATGAGGTCCGAGTTCGGCGGGTGTCCGCTAGCGCTGGATCACCGGGATCAGGTGACCTGCACGACCCCGCCACGTACCGACCACCACCGGGAGGAGATGCCATGAGCAAGCGTGCCCGCAAGCGCCGCGACCGTAAGAAGAAGGCCGCCAACCACGGTCGCAAGCCCAACACCTGAGCCGCCAGGCTCCGGAGTCGGACCCCGTCACCCTCGCTGGTGGCGGGGTTCTGTCGTCTCGGTGGTGACGGTGAGCGTGCTGATCCGCGCCATGATCTGCCGACGCAACGTGGCTGGTGCCGGCTCGGAGTGGCAGGCCCGCTTGACCATCTGCTTCAGCAGCAGGTCCCGCTCGTACTCCCGCAGGCAGGAGCCGCAGGCGTCCAGGTGCTCCCGGATCCGCTTGCCGTCCTCCTCGGCTGCCTCGTGGTCGACGTACTCGAACAGTCGCAGGACCACCTGGGCACAGTCGGTCTCCGGCTCGCTTCTCATCTCGCTCATGACGTCACCGCCGCCTCGTTGATGAAACCGCGCTCCAGCGCGTAGTCGGTGAGCAGGTCGCGCAGTTGGCGCCGCCCGCGGTGCAGCCGAGACATCACGGTCCCGATCGGGGTCTCCATGATCTCGGCGATCTCCTTGTAGGAATAGCCCTCGACATCGGCGAGGTAGACCGCCATCCGGAAGTCCTCACCGATCGAGGCCAGCGCCCGCTTCACATCGGAGTCGGGCAGGTGATCCAGCGCCTCGGCCTCAGCCGACCGCAGGCCGGTGGAGGTGTGCTGGGCAGCCCGGGCCAACTGGTAGTCCTCGACCTCGGCGGCGTCGGACTCCAACGGCTGGCGCTGCTTCTTGCGGTAGGTATTGATGTAGGTGTTGGTGAGGATGCGGTACATCCACGCCTTCAGGTTCGTCCCGGGACGGTACTGGTGGAAGGCGGCGAACGCCTTGGCGTACGTCTCCTGCACCAGGTCCTCGGCATCGGTGGGGTTGCGCGTCGTGCGCAGCGCCGCGCTGTACATCTGGTCCAGCAGCGGCATCGCCTCCCGCTCAAAGCGGGCAGCGCGCTCGGCCGGACTCTCGGCCGCCACATCCACCTCATGGTCCGGGTTGACCGGCTCCTCGGTCACATCATCACTCGTCATCGAGGTCCACGATAGACCCGAACCCTGCGACGAGGCGCTCCCACCGAACCGGATGGGCCCAGGCACCCGCGCCCCCGAGTCGGTGGCGGCCAGGCAAGCGACCGTCATACATCCTCCTTGGCTCACACGCTGTCCCAGACGTCAACAGCGTCGCGGCCCCGTCGATTCCCCAGCGGTGGCACGATAGGCCGGTGAACGTCTCGAGCCACCCCGGCCCCCTGCGGCCACTGCGCCAGGCCAGCAAGTTGCAGAACGTGTTGTATGAGATCCGCGGGCCGGTCGCCACGCGCGCCGCCCAGTTGGAGGCCGAGGGGCACCGGATCCTGAAACTCAACATCGGCAACCCGGCACCCTTCGGCTACGAGGCCCCGGACACCATCCTGCAGGACATGATCGCCTCGCTGCCCACCTCGCAGGGGTATTCGGAGTCGCGGGGCGTGCTGTCCGCCCGGCGCGCCCTGGTCAGTCGTTACGAGGATGAGCCGGGGTTTCCCGCTCTCGACGTGGACGACGTGTACCTGGGCAACGGGGTCTCCGAGCTGATCATGATGGTGCAGCAGGCGCTGCTCGATGACGGTGACGAGGTGCTCATCCCGGCCCCGGACTACCCCCTGTGGACGGCCGCTACCAGCCTGGCCGGCGGCACTCCGGTGCATTACCTGTGTGATGAGGAGAACGGGTGGCAGCCCGACATCGAGCACCTCCGCGCCAGCATCACCGACCGCACCAAGGCGATCGTGGTGATCAACCCCAACAACCCCACCGGTGCGGTCTACTCCCCGCAGGTCCTGGAGGAGATCGCCCAGGTGGCCCGGGAGCACTCCCTGCTCATCCTGGCTGATGAGATCTATGACCGGATCCTGTACGAGGGGGCACGGCATACCAGCATCGCCGCGTTGGCCCCGGATCTGCTGGTCATCACCTTCAACGGCCTGTCCAAGACCTACCGGGTCGCCGGTTACCGTGCCGGCTGGTTGGTGATCAGCGGCCCGAAGGCCCACGCGACCGGTTTCCTGGAGGGAATCCAGCTGCTGGCCTCCACCCGGCTGTGCCCCAACGTGCCGGCCCAGCACGCCATCCAGGTGGCGGTCTCCGGCCGGCAGAGCATCGAGGACCTCATCCTGCCCGGCGGCCGGCTGCGGGAACAGCGGGACACCGCCTGGGCAATGCTCAACAGCATGGACGGGGTCAGCTGTGTCAAACCGGACGGGGCGCTGTACGTGTTCCCGCGGCTGGACCCCGACGTGCACCAGATCCACGACGACATGCGGCTGTGCCTGGACCTGGTGGAACAGGAACACATCCTGGTGGTGCACGGCACCGGGTTCAACTGGCCCACCCCGGACCACCTACGGATCGTCACCCTGCCCGACCAACGGGACCTGACCGACGCGCTGCAGCGGCTGGGGAACTTCCTCGCCTCGTATCAGCAGTAGGCGCCGCGCCGCGCGGTGCTGTCACCGGCGGTGTTGTCGGCACCGGGCCGTATCGTGAGACGCATGTGCGGCAGGTATGCAGCCACGGCGGACCCGGACGAGCTCATCGAGGCGTTCGAGGTCGACGTGGACGCCACCGGGCAGACGTCCCGCAGCGTCCTGGTCAACCCCCAGGAGCCGCCACTGGGCGCTGCGGACTACAACATGGCACCGTCCAAGCAGGCCCCGGTGGTCCTCTCCCGGGTGCCGCGCGGGGCGGACGGGAGCACGGAGCCCGGCGCCGAGCCGGTGCGCCAGCTACGGCACCTCACCTGGGGGCTGGTGCCTGCCTGGGCCAAGGACCCCAAGATCGGGGTGCGGATGACCAATGCCCGTGCCGAGACGCTGCTGGACAAGCCGGCCTTCGCGCGGGCCGCGCTCGCCCGACGGGCCCTGGTGCCGGCCGCCGGCTGGTACGAGTGGCAGGTGTCCCCGGTGGCCCGCGACGCCAAGGGCAAGCCCCGCAAGCAACCGTTCTTCCTGCACCGGGCCGACGGGGCCCAGCTCGCCTTTGCCGGGGTGTATGAGTTCTGGCGGGACCCGGCCGCCGCGGAGAACGACGCCAGCGCGTGGATCGTCAGTTTCACGATCATCACCACCGCCGCCGAGGAAGGGCTGGATCGGGTGCACGACCGCCAACCGGTGGTGCTGGAGCCGGCCAGCTGGGCCGCCTGGCTGGACCCGGACCTCACCGACCCGGATGCCGTGCAGGGCCTGCTGGCCTCCCCCGGCCCGGGCCGGTTCGAGGCGTATCCGATCGGCACCCAGGTCAACACCACCGCCAACAACGGCCCACACCTGCTGGATCGGCTGCCCGACGAGCAGCTGGTGGGCGTGGTCAACCCGGCTACTGGTGAGGTGCTGGGCGGGTGATCGCCGACCCGGTCACGATCCCGACCAGTCAGGGGCCGGCCGCCGTCCGGGTGCACCCGCCGACCCGGGGCAGCCAGGGCAGCATCCTGCTCGGGCACGGGGCCGGCGGCGCCCTGGGGTCGTGGCCTCAGGACCTGCAGAGCGTGCTGAGCGCCACCGCGCACGGCTGGACGGTCGTGCTGGTGGAGCAACCGTGGCGGGTGGCCGGCCGCAGGATCGCCACCCGCCCACCCACACTGGACCAGGCCTGGGCCGAGCTGGTGCCCGCACTGCCCAAGGCGGCGCTGAGCCCTCCGTTGGTCTATGGCGGCCGCAGCGCCGGTGCCCGGGTCGCCTGCCGCACCAGCCCCGGCCAGCCGCCGGCGGGCCTGCCCCGTGCCGATGCGGTGCTCTGCCTGGCCTTCCCGCTGCACCCTCCGGGCAAACCGGAGCGCAGCCGGGTCGAGGAGTTGGCCACTCCGGTGCGCCTCGGCATACCGACCCTGGTGGTGCAGGGCACCACCGACCCGTTCGGCACACCCGGCGAGGTCGAGCAGGCGCTGGCGGCCGCGGTGCACCCGCCGCCCACCGACGACGTGCTGGAGCTGGTGGCTGCCCCCGGCACCCACTCCCCCTCCCGGGACCAGCAGCTGGTGACTGGCGCGGTGCTGCGCTGGCTGGAACAGTTAGGTTAGGACCAGAGGGCGACCGACGGGTCGTCCTGTCACCGGCCGACACACAGGAGCATCATGGTCTTCCGCAAGCTCGCCCGTCCGCTGCTCGCCAGCGCCTTCATCACCCGCGGCGTCGACGCCCTGCAGCACCCAGGGTCGCGCATCCCGGCCGCCGAGAAGTTCTCCGAGGCAGTCGCCGAGCCGCTGGGTATGCCGGCCGACCCGGAGCTGTTGGTCCGGGTCAACGGCGCGGTCATGGCCGGTGCCGGCACGCTGCTGGCGCTGGGCAAGTTCCCCCGCGTGGCCGGGGCCGCGCTGACCCTCAGCCTGGTGCCGGCCACCGTCTTCGAGCACCGCTTCTGGCAGGAGGCCGACCCGGAGACCAAGGCCGCCGAGAAGCGGGCCTTCTTCAGTAACCTCGGGCTGCTCGGTGGCGTGTTGCTCGCTTCCCTGGACACCGCGGGCAACCCGGGTCTGGTGTGGCGGACCAAGAACGCGGCGCACATCGCCTCGCTGGAGTCCCAGCTCGCCGCGAAGAACGCCGTCTCGTCGGTCTCCGACAAGCTGCCCTTCTAGTCCGGCCGTGGCCTGGCTCGCTCCTGCCGCTTCCGGACCCGTCACCGGCACCGTCAGCGTGCCCGGCAGTAAGTCGCTGACGAATCGGCACCTGCTGCTGGCCGCGATCGCGGAGGGCCCCAGCACGCTGCACGATCCGCTGCAGTCCCGCGACACCGAGTTGATGTTGGGTGCGGTGCAGACGCTGGGGGTGGCCGTCGAACGATCCGCCGACGATCGCCAGTGGCACCTGACCCCCCCGGCGCGGCCACGGGCCGGTGGCACCGTCGACTGCGGTCTGGCTGGGACCGTGCTGAGGTTTGTGCCGCCGGTGGCCGCACTGGCCAACGGACCGGTGGGCTTCGATGGTGATGAGCAGGCACGCTCCCGCCCCATCTCCCCGCTGCTGGCGGCCCTGGCCGCTCTCGGGATCCAGGTCGATCACGGTGGACGGCAGACGCTGCCCTTCACCGTCCACGGTGCCGGGCAGGTCACCGGCGGCCAGATCGACATCGACGCCTCCGCCAGCTCACAGTTCGTCAGCGCGCTGCTGCTGGCGGCCCCGCGCTTCCAGCAGGGTCTGGTGCTGCGACACACCGGTGACCGGCTGCCCAGCACACCGCACATCGAGATGACCGTCGCCGTCCTGCGGAGCGCCGGCGTGCAGGTGCTGACCCCCCGACCAGGCACCTGGCAGGTCCTGCCGGGGCCGGTGCACGGGCGCCAGGTGCCCGTCGAGCCGGACCTGTCCACCGCCGCGCCGTTCCTGGCCGCCGCGGCCGCCACTGGCGGTCGGGTCACCATCACCGGGTGGCCGCACCGCACCCACCAGGCCGGGGACGCCATGCGGGAGATCCTGCACACCATGGGCGCCGAGGTGGACCTCACCGACTCGGGCGCTGCCAGGGGTCAGGGAGCCGGGAGCGGCACCCTGACCATCACCGGCCCACCCGCCGGGCAACTTCGCGGGGCCGATCTGGACCTGCACGACGTCGGCGAGCTGACACCGGTGGTCACCGCCCTGACGGCACTGGCCGACTCCCCTTCCCGGATCACCGGCGTGGCCCATCTGCGCGGTCACGAGACCGACCGGCTGCAGGCGCTGCAGACCGAGCTGCGTCGCCTCGGCGGGCAGGTCGAGCAGACCGACGACGGTCTGATCATCACGCCCGGGCCGCTGCAACCGGCCGCCCTGCAGACCTATCAGGACCACCGGATGGTGATGGCCGCGGCCGTGGTGGCCCTGCGGGTGCCGGGCACGGAGGTGCTGGGGGCCGAGACGGTCGCCAAGACCTTCCCCGGATTCACCCAGGCCTGGACCTCCCTGGTGCAGGCCGGTGCCACCGCACCCTCCGGACGTGACCCGATGTGAGCCGCTACGACCACCTGGATGAGTCAGCGGTGCGGGTGCGGCCTTCTCGCCGGGGCAGCCGCCCCCGCACCAAGGAGCGCCCCGCCCACGAAGATGCTCAGCAGGCCCGGGTCATCGCGGTGGACCGGGGCCGCTACACCACCCGTCTGGACGACCGGCAGGTGATCGCGATGCGGGCCCGGGAGCTGGGCCGCAAGAGCATCGTGGTGGGTGATCAGGTGGGGGTGGTCGGGGACACCTCCGGAGGCCCGGACAGCCTGGCCCGGATCGTGCGGGTGTTGCCCCGGACCTCGGTGTTGCGACGCTCGGCCGATGACACCGACCGGGTGGAGCGGGTCATCGTGGCCAACGCCGACCAGATGGTGATCGTCACCGCGCTGGCCAACCCGGAGCCGCGCCCGCGGATGATCGACCGGTGCCTGGTGGCCGCCTACGACGCCGGCCTGGACCCGCTGCTGGTGCTGACCAAGGCCGACCTGGCCCCCGCCGAACCGCTGCTGGAGATCTACCGGCCGTTGACTGTGCCCTTCGTGGTCACCTCGCTGGTGGACCCGACGACTTCTGCGCCGCAGGGTGTCGCCGAGGTGCTGGAGCACGTGCGGGACCGGGTGAGCGTCTTCGTGGGGCACTCCGGGGTGGGCAAGTCCACCCTGGTCAACGCCCTGGTCCCGGCCGCTGACCGGGCGGTCGGGGTGGTCAATGTCGTCACTGGTCGGGGACGGCATACCTCCACCAGCGCCGTGGCCCTGGAGGTGCCCGGTGGCGGTTGGGTGGTGGACACCCCGGGGGTGCGTTCGTTCGGGTTGGGGCACGTGGATCCCAGCACCTTCATTGAGCACTTCCCGGACCTGGCGCAGGGTGCCCGGGACTGTCCCCGCGGCTGCACCCATGATGAGCCGGACTGTGCCCTGGACGCCTGGGTGGCCGCCGGCCACGCGGGCCCTTCCGGCGCCCTGCGGCTGGAGTCGCTGCGCCGGTTGCTGCGCAGCCGCACGGGTGAGGGCGGCGAGCCGCACCAGCGGTAGCCGACGCCCGGGCGCGGCAGGGCACGGGGCCGGCTTCCCCGCTCCGGGGCCTCCCAGCGGCTAGCGTGGCCCTCAATGGCCTCCTTCGACGACGACCTCCGTCTCGCCCACGTCCTGGCCGACGCGGTCGAGCGCTTCACCCTGGAGTCCTTCCGCAGCGCCGAGCTGGAGGTCTCCTTCAAGGAGGACGGCTCGCTGGTCAGCAACGCCGACCGGCACACCGAGGAGCTGCTGCGGCACCAGTTGGCGCGCACCCGGCCGCGCGATGTGGTCCAGGGTGAGGAGCTGCCCACCACCGGGCACGGCAATCGGCGGTGGGTGCTGGACCCTATCGACGGCACCACCAACTATGTGCGTGGAGTCCCGGTGTGGGCCACCTTGATCGGCTTGCTCGTCGACGACGTCCCGGTCGTCGGGTTGGTGGCGGCCCCGGCGTTGAACCGTCGCTGGTGGGCCGGCACCGGGTCGGGGGCGTGGACCGGGCGATCGTTGTCCCGAGCCACCCGGATCGCGGTCTCGGACACCTCCCGTATCGAGCACGCCTCGCTTTCCTTCGCCGAGCTCAACTCCTGGCTCGAGCACCCTCGCCGGGAGGGCTTCCTGCGCCTGGCGGGCCGCTGCTGGCGCACTCGTGCCTACGGGGACTTCTGGAGCCACGTGCTGGTAGCCGAGGGGTCGGTGGACGTGGCGGTGGAGCCGTCGCTGGCGCTGCACGACATGGCGGCACTGGTGCCGATCGTCACGGAGGCCGGCGGCCGGTTCACCGACCTGGACGGGGCCGCCGGCCCGTTCGGGGGCAGTGCGGTGAGCTCGAACGGCCACCTGCACGACGGCATACTCTCGCTGCTGCACGACGGGCTGGCCTGACCGAGCACGACGTGCCGCAGGTCAGCGGGGCGGCCATACTGGAGTGGTGCCCACTGCACGTGCCCTGATCGCCACCTGCCTGGCGATGCTGTTGGCTGTCCTCACCCCGCCGGCCTGGGCCGAGGTCGACCGTGACGGGCCCACCGAGCTGGAGCAGCACGACCGGGCCCGGCTGCTCACCGTGATCACCCAGCAGGAGCCCATCGAGCCGCGGGACTATGCCCCCGATGACCTCGTTGCCTGGCCGGGCACCGACTTCCGCGTCCGGGCCGAGGTGCGCGACCAGTTGGCGCAGTTGTTCGCCGCCGCCCAGCGGGACGGCCACGACCTACGGGTCATCAGTGGGTTTCGCTCCTACAGCACGCAGGCCGGGACCTACGCCTACTGGCAGCAGCAGTACGGCACCGCCACCGCTGATCGGGTCAGTGCCCGCCCGGGCCACAGCGAGCACCAGACCGGGCTGGCGGTTGATCTGGACAGCGTCTCCGGCCAGTGCTACCTGCGGCAGTGCTTCGGCGACACCCCCGAGGGGCGGTGGGTGGCCCAGCACGCCCACGAGTTCGGGTTCATCCGCTCCTACCCGGCCGCTGCCCAGGCGGTGACCGGTTTTGTCTACGAGCCGTGGCACCTGCGGTATGTCGGCCCGCGGGTGGCCGCGGACATGCGGGCTCGCGGGACGCTGCTGCTGCGCACCTATCTGGGTGCCCCGGCCTCCTCGGCCCGCATCGGTGAGCTGTTGGGTTCCCGGGACTGAGCGATCACCTCGACCGGGCCGCGTCCCAGCGCCCGGAGCCCCTCGGCGTGCTCGCCGTCCCCGACCAGCACCACGGTCCACGGCAGGGTGCGGTGCCGGTCCCAGGCGGCCCGGGCCAGCTGTGGGTCCAGGGTGCGGATCTGCTCCAGGGTCCGGCTGATGAACTCCACGTCCAGACCGTCCAGCGCCAGGGAGACCGCCTCCCCGGCAACCGCCTCGCAGGTGGCGAACCGGCCCGGAGCGGTCCGGGCCTGGTAGCCGGCGGCGTGGGCCAGCTCGGCGTCGGTCAGGTCCTCCCCGCGCACGTCCAGGATGTCCAACAGCGCTGCCACGGCCTCCACCGTGACATCGCCGCGCACCGACCCGGCAGCCAGGAACAGCCCGCCGCGGGCCCGGTGCCGGAAGCCGGCCCGGATGCCGTAGGTGTAGCCCCGCTCCTCCCGCAGCACCCGGTCGATCCGCGCCTGCGGTGAGCCACCCACCGCGAAGGAGAGCACCTGGTAGGGCCCCCAGCCGGCGGGGTCGGTGCGGCTGGGGCCGGGGCCGCCCAGGTGTACCTCGGTCTGCACCGCGCCGGGGCGTTCCACCAGGACGATGCGGCCGGCGTCCGCGGCCCGTGTCCCGGCAGCCGGCTGGGCCGGGCGGTGGTCGGGGGCACTGGGCCAGCGTCCCAGCGACTCCTCCAGCCGGTCCTGCAGCGCGATGCCGGTCAGGTCGCCGGCGACGGCGAGGACCGCACCATCGGGGTGCATGATCGCCGCGTGGTAGTCCCGGACGTGCTGGGCGGTGATGGCTGCGACGGTCTGTCGGCTGCCGCCACCGGGGCGGGAGGAGCGGTCCTGGGCCACGAAGTAGGTGTTGATGAACTCCAGCGCGGCCAGGCTGGCGGGGTCGGCGTGGTCCTGGCCGATGTCGGCCAGCCGGTGGCGTACCTCCCGGCGCACCTCGGCCTCGGGGAACGTGGCCTCCGTCAGGCACTGCACGAGCAGGTCCAGGGCCACCGGCAGGTTGCGGCTGATGGTGTCCAGCTCCACCAGCACGGCCCGCTCCCCCACCCCGGCGTGCAGGGCGATGCCCTTGCGGTCCAGCAGCTCTGCCATCTCGTCGGCGGTATGCCGGATGGTCCCCAGGTCCAGGCAGCGCGCCATGATCAGCCCGACGCCCTCGACCTCCCGTGGCTCCCCGGCCAGGGGCGCGGGGATGCCAAGTTGCACGGAGAGGACGTGTTGGCCGGGCATGTGGAAGGCCTGCACCGCCAGGCCGTTGGACAGGGTGAACCGCTCCGGCTCCGGGAAGCACCACGGGGCCGGGTCAGCGACCTGCGGCCGGGCCGGCACCACGGCGCTCATGCCACCACCTCCGTCGCGGCATCGGCCGCGACCGCGAACGCGACCGTGGC
>CAYVEH010000035.1:16482-17966 GCA_964450585.1 uncultured Ornithinimicrobium sp. | reverse complement strand
ACCCATGGCGATCCTCATCACCGGCATCAGCGAACTGGTCACCTGCGACGAGACCCTGGAGGGGGCCGATCACAGTGACGGGCTGGGCATCCTCACCGATGCCGCCGTTGTCGTCGGCGCAGAGTTCGAGGACGCCCCGACCACCGTGCAGTGGGTGGGCCCGGCCGCCGATGCCCCGGCAGCCGACTGGTCCTTCGACCTGGGCGGCCAGGCCGTGCTACCCGGGTTCGTGGACAGCCACTCACACCTGATCTATGCGGGGGACCGGTCGGCGGAGTTCGCGGCACGGATGACAGGGCAGCCGTATGACGGCGGCGGTATCGCGGTGACGATGGCCGCCACCCGAGAAGCCACCGATGCGGAGCTGCGGACGCTGTTGACGGCGCGGATGACCGAGATGCGCTCCCAGGGCACGACCACCGTGGAGATCAAGAGCGGCTACGGGTTGGACGTCGAGCAAGAGGCTCGGGCCCTACGGCTGGCCCGTGAGGTCACCGAGGAAACCACCTACCTGGGTGGCCACGTGGTGCCCCCCGAGTTCCGGGCAGACCGGGCCAGCTATGTCGACCTGGTGGCCGGCGAGATGCTGGCGGCGGCCGCGCCCTACGCCAAGTGGATCGACGTCTTCTGCGAGCCGAACAGCCCGCACGCCTTCGACGGTGACGAGGCGCGCCGCATCCTGACCGCCGGTCAGCAGGCCGGGCTGCAACTGCGGGTGCACGGCAACCAACTGGGCCCGGGCCCAGGGGTGCAGCTGGCGGTGGAGCTGGCGGCGGCCAGCGTCGATCACTGCACCTACCTGTCCGAGGAGGACATCGCAGCGCTGGCCGACTCGTCCACGGTGGCGACCCTGCTGCCAGGGGTGGAGTTCTCCACCCGCTCCCCGTACCCGGACGCCCGTGCCCTGCTCGATGCCGGTGTCACCGTCGCGCTGGCCACCGACTGCAACCCCGGCACCTGCAACTCCTCCTCGATGCCGCTGATGATCGCCCTAGCGGTCCGCGAGATGGGGATGACCCCGGCCGAAGCGGTCCGGGCCGCGACCGTGGTGGCCGCGCAGGCGCTGCGCCGTGATGACATCGGGCAGGTCCGCGTCGGTGCTCGCGCCGACCTGGCGGTGCTCTCCGCGCCCAGCTACCTCCACCTGCCGTACCGGGTCGGTGTGCCGATCGCCAAGACGCTCCAGGTCTGAGCGCCCGGGCCCCTGGGCCGGCCAACCAGCCGCACCGCCGTGGCAGTCCCGGCTCACCGGTAACGCCGGTGCGGGGTCAGGCGTGCCGTCCCTCAGACCGGCGGGCCTGCTTCATACCTGCCGAGGGGTAGAACGTGGAGATCACCGCCCCGGCCAACCAGGTGGTGAGCCGTTCGGCCTCCGTCTGCACCGCGGTCCGCCCTTCATCACCGAGGTCCTCCCGCAGCACCGGCACCACCACACCGTCCGGGTCCTGGACCCAACAGCCCACGATCCGCCCGTCCCACCAGAC
>CAYVEH010000035.1:8284-16382 GCA_964450585.1 uncultured Ornithinimicrobium sp. | reverse complement strand
GGCTCTGGCGCGGCCTCGAGCCAGTCAGTCATCAGCGTCCAGGTGGGGCGGTTGACCCGCCAGTGACCGGCGTTCCGGGCGCGCACCAGCCGGGCCGAGGCGCTGAGCATGGTCAGCACCCGCGGTGCGATCGGGGTCGGGCCGCCCCAGCGTCCCGAGGCCGAGACGGCAACCGACCCGTCCAGCGCCGGTAGGGCCTGCCGGATCTGACGTGCGGACAGGGCGCCCTTGGTGGCCAGCAACTGCTCCACGGCCGCTCCGGTCTCGGCCAGCCACGCCAGGCCATCGTCAGCCCGGCCGTCAGCCTCGAGATTGCGGGCGATCTTGCGGCGCTCGATCTCGGCCACCCGCGCTGAGGCGCTGCCCCAGGTCGCGGCCAACAACTCCTGGGGAAACACGAACATCGTGCGCCGCATCGCCAGCTGCCGCACCAGCGTGCGCTGTTCGTACAGCGCCGTATCCACATCAGCGACGCTGACGTCCGGGGCCCGCGCCGCCACCGACAGATACACCGAGGGCGCCTCGGTGGCGTGCAACGCCACCACGGCGGTGGTGACCTCCTCCGGGGTGCTCCGTCGGTGAGCCGGCGCCAGGGCGTGTCGACGACCCAGTCGGCGCCGTCGCTCCGCGTCGCTGACCACTCTGCTGGGCATGGAGGCATTCTCGCGGCTGCCACTGACATCTCGGGTGTGCGGACACGCCACCAAATTTGCGGCTGCGAAGGAACCTGACATGCTGAAGCGTGGTCCTGAAAGTTGTCTGACACCTAGAAGGAGCCCGAACGGTGAGCACCACCCCTCCCGATACCAACGGCCGGCCAGCGGCCCCGCCCCCACAGGATGGGCCCGGCGAGGACCTGATCATGAACAAGGGGTGGGGCGGCACCCACCCTGGAGTCTTCTGGCCGGCGCTCATCGTGCTGGGTATCGCCTGCGTCTTCACCATCGGCTTCCCGGAGACCTCGGAGAAGGCTCTCGGAGCGCTCCAGGAGCACATCGTCGGTGGCTTCGGTTGGTACTACGTGGTCGTCGTCGCCCTCTTTGTCGCCTTCGCCCTGTGGATGGGGCTGAGCCGGTTCGGTGACATCAAGCTCGGCAAGGACGACGAGGAGCCGGAGTTCGGGGTCCTCTCCTGGTTCTCGATGCTGTTCGCCGCCGGCATGGGCATCGGGCTGGTGTTCTGGGGCGCCGCCGAGCCGCTCACCTTCTTCGCCACTGACATCAAGCCGGGCATGACCGGTGAAGGGGCCGAGCTGGCTCAGAAGGCGATGGCCCAGGTCTTCCTGCACTGGGGCTTCCACGCCTGGGCCATCTACGTGGTCGTCGGGCTGGCCCTGGCCTATGCCATTCACCGCAAGGGCCGCCCCGCGTCGATCCGCTGGGCGCTGGAGCCGATCTTCGGTGATCGGGTCCGTGGCTGGGTCGGTGATGTGATCGACACCATCGCGGTCGTGGGCACCGTGGCCGGCATCGCGACGTCACTGGGTCTGGGGGTTCAGCAGATCTCCGCGGGGCTGGTCCACCTGGGCCTGTTCAGTGAGATCAGCAAGCCGCTGCTGGTCGGGGCCATCGTCATCATCACCATCCTGGCCACCGCGTCCGTGGTGAGCGGCGTGGGGAAGGGCATCCGGTGGCTGTCCAACACCAACCTGGTCCTCTCCGGACTCTTCCTGTTGGCGATGCTGGTCCTCGGCCCCACGCTGTTCCTGCTGCGGGAGTGGGTTCAGAGCATTGGGGTCTACTTCCAGAACGTGCTGCCGATGACCTTCAGCACCAATGCCTTCAGCGGTGAGGCCGGCCAGTTGTGGCAGGGGGCCTGGACCACCTTCTACTGGGGCTGGTGGATCTCCTGGGCGCCCTTCGTCGGGGTGTTCATCGCCCGGATCTCGCGGGGCCGCACGGTGCGTGAGTTCGTCGCCGGTGTGCTCCTGGTGCCCACCACCGTGACCTTCCTCTGGTTCGCGGTGCTCGGCGGAAGTGCCCTGTACCGCGAAATGTTCGGCGACGGTGGTCTAGTCGGCACCGACGAGGACGGCAACCCGGTCCTCGTCGCTGAGGAGGTGCTCTTCGATCTGGTGGAGGGGCTTCCTGCCGGCGGGCTGTTGGCTGGCATCGCCATCGTGCTGGTGACCATCTTCTTCATCACCTCCTCCGACTCCGGGTCGCTGGTGGTGGACATGCTGGCCTCCGGTGGTGACCCCGAGCCTCCGACCTGGAGCCGGATCCTGTGGGCCGCGATTGAGGGGCTGGTAGCGATCGGGCTGCTGCTCGCCGGTGGCCTGACCGCGCTGCAAACCGGTGCCATCCTCACAGCGTTGCCGTTCAGCGTCATCATGGTGGTGATGTGCGTCGCAACCTACAAGGCGTTGCGCAGTGAGCACTCGGCGATGGTCCGGGCGGCCCGGCGTCAGGCCCGGGAAGAGATGGCCCGATCGGTGGGCACCTCGGTCACTGAGGAGCTGACCGGCAACTTCGACGAGCACTTCGGCGAGCCCGTCGAGAAGAACGTCGAGAAGCACGTCGGCCGACACCTGAAGAAGGCGCTGGAGCAGAGCGGGCGACGACCCTAGGCAGGTCACCTCAGCCCGTGGGCGGACCCGCAACCGTCCCACGGGCGGACGCTGCGCGGCACACCCTCGGCATACCCTGCTGCCATGAGACAGGTCCGGGCGGTGCGGGAGTGGGCCGCGGCCTCTCCGTTGCTCCTGGACTCGACCCTGGCCGTCCTGGCGTGGTTGGTCTGCCTGGTGATGGGTGGCACCTCCGAGGGCGCCGCGCTGTTGACGACTGCGCAGGTGCTGCCGTTGGCGTTCCGCCGGGTGCAGCCGTTCCTGGCCGGCCTGGTGATCGCCGCAGCCTGTTTGCTCCAGCTCGTCATGCTGGATCACCCGCTGCTGTCCAATGTCGCGGCGCTGGCGATCATGTATGCCGCGGCGGCCTACGCACCGGAGCGCTGGCAGACCGTGACGATCGGGACCATCGGGCTGGTCGGCTCGGTGCTGGGAGCCTTCGACTGGGTGCTGGCCTACGAGATCGGACCCTCACCCTCGGTGCTGGTCTCCATCATCCCCGGCGTGCTGTTCATGTGGATGTCGCTGGCGGTGGCGTGGGTGCTGGGCGATGCGGTGCGCCGGCGCCGCGCGGTCGTCGCCAGACTGCGGGAGCAGAACGCGGCCCTGGCTCGGGACGAGGCGCAACGGGCGGCCCTGGCCGCACAGCACGAGCGGTCCACGATCGCCCGCGAGATGCACGACATCGTCGCCCACTCGTTGTCGGTCGTGGTGGTGCAGGCCGACGGTGGCGCGTATGCCGCACGGCTGGCGCTGCAACGCGAGGCCGGGGGAGATGCCGGGGCCCTGGAGCAGGCAGCCCACACCCTGGAGACGCTGGCCAGCACCGCCCGGGAGGCATTGACCGACACCCGGCGCCTGGTGGGGGTGCTGCGGGATAGTGGCAGCGCCGCGGAGTTCGAGCCGGCCCAGGGGCTGGCCAACCTGGAGGATCTCGTGCAGCGGGTGCGGGACTCTGGTGTGCCGGTGCGCCTCGCCGTGCGGGGCCCGGTGGAGCAGCTGCCCCGGGAACTGGACCTCGCGGCATACCGCGTGGTGCAGGAGTCGCTGACCAACGTGCTCAAGCACGCCGGGCCGGACGCAGCCGTGGACGTCGACGTGCTCCGCACCCCGGCGGTGCTGCTGATCCGCATCACCGATGACGGGCGCGGCAGCGCGGTGGCCCCCGGTCGGGACACCGACAGCTACGGTGTCCCGACGGTCCCGGACGTTCCCGGCAACGGCATCATCGGGATGCGGGAGCGGGTCGAGTTCCTCGGGGGCACCCTGCACGCCGGCCCCCGGGTCGGCGGCGGATTTGAAGTGGTGGCCTCGGTGCCGGTCGCGACCGCCGGGGCCACGGCGGTGGCACCAGAAGGAGTCAGCAGTGAGTGAGCGGACCGATGACTGAGCAGGCCGAGGACGGGCCGGTGCGGATCTTCCTGGTCGATGACCAGGAACTGGTCCGGGCCGGGTTCCGGATGGTGCTGGACGCCCAGCAGGACATGACGGTCGTCGGTGAGGCCGGTGACGGTGTGGCTGCACTCGCGGCGATCCCTCAGGTGCGTCCGGACGTGGTGCTGATGGACATCCGGATGCCCCGGATGGACGGGGTGGAGGCCACCCGCCGCCTCTCCGAGGCCGGGCAGCTCCCCAAGGTCCTCGTGCTGACCACCTTCGACCTGGACGAGTACGCGTTCGCGGCGTTAAGGGCCGGCGCTGCCGGCTTCCTGCTCAAGGACGCCGGCCCCGCCGAGTTGCTGGGCGCCATCCGTGCGGTGCACGAGGGGGACGCCGTGGTGGCCCCCAGCACGACCCGACGGATGCTGGACCGGTTCGCCGAGCACCTGCCCACAGGCAGCGATGAGGCGGACGCCGCCCAGGCCGCGCAGCGCCTGGCACCCCTGACGGACCGGGAGCGTGAGGTGCTCACGGCGGTGGCCCGGGGCCTGAGCAACCAAGAGATCGCCACCGAGCTCTTCCTGGCCGAGGCGACGGTCAAGACCCACATCGGCCGGATCCTGCACAAACTGCACCTGCGCGACCGGGTGCACATGGTGATCACCGCCTACGAGACCGGCCTGGTCTGAGCCCAGCCCCGCCCGGTCATACTCCGGTATGACCACCGTGCTCCCCGGGCCGCAGCACCGGCCCACTCAGGTCGAGCCCCCGGGCCGATGTGCGGCCCACGGGTGCTCTCGTAGCGTGCCGGGCATGACGCAGACATCGACTTCACCGACCCAGCGGTCCGGAGCCATGCTGGCAGCCAGCGCCATCGATCTGACCAAGACCTACGGGCACGCCGAGACGGCGGTGCGCGCCCTGGACGGGGTCTCCGTGGGCATCGAGGCCGGGCAGTTCACCGCCATCATGGGACCGAGCGGTTCGGGCAAGTCCACGCTGATGCACCTGCTCGCCGGCCTGGACACCCCCACCAGCGGTCGGGTGTTCCTCGGTGATGCCGAGCTGACCCGGATGACCGACACCGCGTTGACGCGGTTGCGGCGCTGCCGGGTCGGGTTCGTGTTCCAGGCGTTCAACCTGCTGCCCACGCAGACCGCGGAGCAGAACATCCGCCTGCCGCTGCAGCTCGCCGGGTCGCAGGGGGACTCGGCGTGGCTGCGGCAGGTGGTGGTCGGGCTCGGCCTGGAGGACCGGCTCAGTCACCGGCCCGGTGAGCTCTCCGGTGGTCAGCAGCAGCGGGTGGCGCTGGCCCGGGCGCTGGTCACCCGTCCGGACGTGGTCTTCGCCGATGAGCCGACCGGCGCCCTGGACTCGACCACCGGGGCCGAGGTGCTGACGCTGCTGCGCCGCAGTGTGGATGAGTGGGGGCAGTCGGTGGTCATGGTCACCCACGACCCGATCGCTGCCGGGTATGCCGATCGGGTGATCTTGTTGGCCGATGGGCAGGTCGCCGGCGAGATCGTGGACCCGACCGTGGAGAAGGTGCTGGGGGCGTTGTCGTGAAGCACGGGGGACTCGCACTGGCCGGCCTGCGCGGTCACGCCAGACAACTGGGCGCCACGGCGCTGGCCATCATGCTCAGCGTCGGCTTCCTGGCCACCGTGCTGCTCAGTCTGGATGCCCTCGAGCGAGGCGTCGGGGAGGCGGTGGCCGGTGATGTGGTGAGCCGGGACCTGGTGGCCTGGCCCGCGGCCGAGATGATCGGCGCCGGCCAGGTGGACGCGCTCCGGCAGGTGACCGGGGTGGAGGTGGTGGATGCCCCCGCCCGGGTCTACGGCACGGTCGACGGCAGCAGTGCGTTGGCCACCACCGCGCCGCGTGGGCCCGGGGTGGAGCTGCTGCAGGGGCGTATGCCGGCCGCTCCGCAGGAGATCGTCGCTTCCTCGACCAGTGGTGACCAGGTCGGAGACACCGTGTCGTTCCGCCCGTACCGCGGCGACGGCGAGGAGGCTGCCGTGGTCGAGCTGCAGGTGGTGGGTGTCATGGACCTCGGTCCGGAGCCGCAGTTCACCTGGCAGGACACGTTCGTGGCCCCGGAGAGCGTGCTGCGGGCCTGGGACCCGGCGTTGGGTTACGCCATGGTCACCATGGACCTGACCAGCGCCGGGGAGGCCGCGGCCCGGCAGGCGGTCGCTGAGGCCGCCCCCGGGGTGCAGGTGCTCACCGGACAGCAGGCGGCCAGCGCCTTGGTGACCGCCGCGACCGGCGGGTTGGACCTGCTCGGGCCGATCCTGCTCGGGTTCGGGGCGATTGCGGTGATCACCAGCGCCCTGGTGATCGCCAACACCTTCGCGATCGTGCTGGCCCAGCGCACCCGGGAACTGGCGCTGCTGCGCTGCGTGGGCGCCACCCGGGCTCAGGTGCGTCGCTCGGTGCTGACCGAGGCGGTGCTGCTCGGCGGCCTGGCGGCCACGGCAGGAGTGCTGCTCGGCATCGCCGTCGTCTGGGCCGCGGCCAGCCTGCTCGGTGAGGTGAACCTGGGCATGCCGGTGACCCTGCGACCCGGCTGGCCGTGGATCGGGTTGTTGCTCCCGTGGGTGGTCGGCATCGCCGTCACCCTGGTGGCGGCCTGGTGGCCGACCCGGCGCGCCACGCGGGTCGCACCGGTCGCGGCGCTGACCCCGCTGGCCACGCCCGCCGTGGCCTCCCGCCCTGGCGGGCTGCGTCTCCTCGTGGCCCTGCTGCTGGTGGGCCTCGGTGCTGCCGCCCTGGTGTTGGCGCCTCAGCAGCAGGACGTGCTGCTCGGGGTGGCTGGTGGGTTGCTGAGCTTCATCGGGGTGCTGGTGGCGGCGGTCTTCGTGGTGCCGGCCGGTATCCGTGCCCTTGGCACGGTGCTGCGGGGCGTGCCGGGCCGGCTGGCCGTGGGCAACACCGTGGCCAACCCCTCGCGGGCCGCGGCCACGAGCGCTGCCCTGCTGATCGGTGTCACCCTGATCACGATGACCTCCGTCGGTGCCGCGACCGCGGCCCGCACCGCCGACCAGGAGATCAATGCCGAGTACCCGGCCGATGTGCAGGTGACCCCGACCTGCTGCCAGAACCTGGACTCTGGCGCAGGCCAGGACACCGCGTCCCTGGCCAACCGGATGCCCGCCTCGCTCAGCGAGCAGTCCGTGCAGCGGCTGCGCGAACTCGACGGAGTGGCCGCCACCACGAGCCTTCCCTCGGCGTGGCTGCAGGTCGGCGCCGCGGGGAGCGACTGGTGGACCCAGTCCCCCGTCTACGGCATTGATCGGCAGCAGGGTGGCGAGGTGCTGCGTGACCCCAGCATCCTGGATGCCCTGCAACCCGGGACCATCGGCTTCAGCGCGGACTACCTGCAGGCCAGCGGGCTCGACGTGGGCGACACGGTGCCGGTCACCGGACAGGACGGCACCCGTCAGGCCACCGTGGTTCAGGTCGAGATGGGTGACTTCCTGATGCCGATCGAGGAGCTCACCGCGCTCGATCACCGGGCTCCGGACTCCCGCGGGATGCTGCTGCGGTTGAGCGAGGACGCCGACGTGTCGTCGGTGGTCGCCGACATTCGCGACATCGTTGCCGAGGACGAGGTGTACGTCTCCGGGGGAGCGGCCGCGCGGGCCGAGTTGATGACCGTGCTGAATGTGCTGGTCCTGGTGATGACGGCACTGCTCGGGGTGGCGGTGGTGATCGCCGTGGTCGGCATCGGCAACACTCTGGCGCTGTCGGTGCTGGAGCGCGGTCGGGAGAACGCGCTGCTGCGGGCACTGGGCCTGACCCGCGGCCAGTTGCGCGGGATGCTCACCGTTGAGGGGGTGCTGCTGGCCGTCGTGAGCGCTGTTCTCGGCCTCGGCCTGGGGGTGACCTATGCCTGGTTCGGGGTGGCGACCGTGCTGCCGGCGGATACCGACATCGCCCTGGCGGTCCCGGTGGGCCGGGTCAGCATCATCCTGGCGGTTGCCGTGGTCGCCGGTCTGTTGGCCTCGGTGCTGCCTGCCCGCCGAGCTGCCCGCACCGCCCCGGCTGCCGGTCTGGCCGCGGTGTAGGCGGGCCATGCGGCTGTCCTACCCTGGTCCCGGCACGTGCCGGGACCAGGGAGGAGATCACGTGAGCCGCAGCCGGTCA
>CAYVEH010000035.1:6120-8184 GCA_964450585.1 uncultured Ornithinimicrobium sp. | reverse complement strand
TGACCGCCTCGGTGGGTGAACGCGTCGTGTGTGACGTTGACCTCTGGGACCCGGCGGCGTTCGGGGAGCCGGTGGACCGGATCCGAGTGGTGGTCGTGGAGACCGGTGGTGATGAGGTGCGTTACCGGCTGGAGCCGCTGGCGGTCGGCGTGCCCGATGATGCTGAGGTGACCACCGCACCTTCCTCGGGCCAGTAGGCGGATCCAGCTGGCGTCAACCGCGGTCAGGACGCCTCAACTGCGGTCAGGGCGCGTCGACGGCGGCGAGCCGGCGCCGCAACCCACTGGCCCGCTGCACCCGGCGGTCGACCGCGGCCCGCACCGAGTCCTCACTGCCGACCACCCGCAAGCTGCGCCGGGCACGGGTCACCGCGGTGTAGAACAACTCGCGAGTCAGCAGGGGTGACTCCGGCGGGGGCAGGAGCACGGTGATCTCCTCGGCCTGACTACCCTGCGCCTTGTGCACGGTCATCGCGTGCATCGTGTCGATGTCGCCCAACCGTCCGGTGCCAAACACCTGATCACCACCGGTGCCGCGGATCACCGCGACCCGGCCACGCCTGCCCGCCGTGCCCCGGGTGGCGACCACGACACCGGTGTCGCCGTTGAAGACGCCGGTCGCGTAGTCGTTGGCCGTCACCAGGAGTGGTCGCCCGATATACATCGGGTCGTACAACCCGTCTCCGGTCTCCTCGGCCAGCCACCCCTCAACGGCCCGGTTCCAGGACCGCACGCCCCACGGGCCCTCGCGGTGCGCACACAGCAGCCGGTGCCGTCCCAGTAGATCGAGCGCGTGCTCGCTGTGACCCGCCTGGGCGGCCCGGTAGACCTCCAGGGCATGGCTGGTCAGCACCGGTCGCAGGGCGGCCGCCGGCTCCGGCTCCTCCACCCAGGTGATGCCCGAGTCGTCGCTGCTGCGTAACGCGTCGACGACCGCGTCCGCCTCGCCGGCCCGCAGGGCCTCGGCGAGGGTGTTGATGGCCGCCCCGAAGCGGTGCGAGGTCCGCAACCGGGCAACGGTGACGGGGGCGGGTGGAGCCTGGTCGGAGGTGGTCGCCTCCGGCGTGCTGTGGCTGGCCACCAGGTCGGCCAACACCGCCCCGGCGTCGATGGACACCAGTTGATCGGGGTCCCCGACGAGGATGAGCCGGGTCGTGGGACGCAACGCCTCCAGCAGCCGTGCCATATGGGTCAACGAGACCATCGAGGTCTCATCGACCAGCACCACGTCGTGCGGCAGGCGGTGGTTGCGGTCGTGGCGGAACCGGGTAGCCGACCCCGGGTGCCGCCCCAGCAGGCGGTGCAGGGTCACGGCCGTGACCTCGCCCAGCGGCTCGATGACCCGCCGCGTGTCCGGGTCCTCGGTCCGGGCCAGGATCTCCTCCAGCGCGGTGCTGACCGCCTCCTGCATGCGCGCCGCGGCCTTACCGGTGGGGGCGGCCAGCCCGACCCGCAGGGGCCGACCGGCCCCGGCCTGCTCGGCCAGCAGCGCGAGCACCCCGGCCACCGTGCTGGTCTTACCCGTGCCGGGTCCTCCGGTCAGCACACTGGTCCACGCCCCGGCGACCACTCGTGCCGCCTCGCGCTGCTCCTCCCACCCGGCCGGGAAGACGCGGGCCAGGCCCGTCTGCAGCAAGGACTCGTCCACGGCCGGCGGCGCCTGAGCTGCCCGGGTCAGCAGGTCCTCGACGACCTGGACCTCCTGGTGGTGATACCGCTGCAGGTACACCAGCCCGTGCTCCACCACCAGCGCCCGGTGGCGGACCAGGGAGCTGTCCTGCAGTCGTTGCCGCCACTCCTGCGCGTCCGCCCAGGGCAGTGTCGGAGCCGGGTGCAAGGCCCGCAACGCCGCGTCGAGGTCGTCGAGGTCCACGGCGACCGAGCCGGTGCGCACCGCGCGGGTGGCAAACGCTGCCGCCAGCAGCGCCGCCTCGGCGGCTGGCTCCTCGACCCCTCCGGCGGCCCGCCCCAGCGTGCGGGCCAGGTGCACGTCGGCGGCCGTCAGCACCTGGGCGGCGTTCAACTCAGCGAGCAGGCCCGTGGCGTTGCGGGCGATCCGCCGGTC
>CAYVEH010000035.1:1760-6020 GCA_964450585.1 uncultured Ornithinimicrobium sp. | reverse complement strand
GGGCGGCGTTCAACTCAGCGAGCAGGCCCGTGGCGTTGCGGGCGATCCGCCGGTCCTGGCTGTCGACCGGCTCGAAGAGCTCCAGCACGATGCCGCCCGGTGGTGGAGTCTCCGGGGGGTGGCTCGTCGTCGATGCGCTCATGAGGCGACCTCCCCGGCCCCGTCCAGCAGGTCGGAGACGGCCTCCACCAACGCAACCGGTGGTTTCCAGGAGAAGACACCACAGGGTGCACCGTCGATCAGCGGTGTGTTCGGTCCACACATGCCCCGCACATACAGGTACAGCACCCCGCCTAGGTGTCGGCGTGGTGTGTAGGACGGCAGGCGCCAGCGCAGGAATCGGTGCGCGACCACGGCATACAGCAGGGCCTGCAACGGGTAGGAGGAGTGCCCCATCGCCTCGGCCAGCGCCTCGGGCCGGTAACTGGCGGCGGTCAGTGGCTGATCGGGGTCGCCCACCGGGCCGAGCCAGTTGGTCTTGTAGTCCACGACGAGGTAGGTGCCGCCGGTGCGCAGCACCACGTCCACCGATCCGGTGAGATAACCACGCAGCTCCTGATCGGCTAGCGCCGGTTGTTGGTCCAGCACGTCGGCCCAGGCGCGTACCGCGTCCCCGGGCCGGAGGTGCTCACGCAGCAGCGTGGACAGGTCACCCAGCCGAGTCCGGGAGGTCGGCCCACGGACGTCGCCACCGCCGAGCGGCATCTCGAAGTCGAGCTCACGTAGTCGGTCGTGTTGCCCGATGTCCCGCAACGTGGACCCGTGGGCCAACGGCCCCAGCGGGCTGTCACAGACGGCCACGAGGGCATCGGCGAGGACCTCTGGCTGTAGGTCCACCGGCCATTTCAGGAGCTGCTCGTGGATGTGGCCCAGCAGCTCGGAGCGTAGGTCGGGAGACTGCGGGTCCGCGTGCTCAAGGACGGCGTGCACCAGCGACCCGAAGGTGGCACCGATCGGCAAGTCGGCCATCGGGGAGGGGACATCGGTCTCCGGGAGAACCTGGGACAGCCCGGGCAGGGCCGGCTCGGCGCTGGCGGCGGGCTCGGGGGCCTCCGGCTCGTCATCGCGGGGGGTGACCTCGGGCTCGCTGACCACACCGGTGAGCTCGTGCCCCTCGACGTCCCGGGGGGTGCTCAGCGCGGTGTAGGAGGTGCGGCGCCAACGGGTGTCGATGGGTCGGCGCAGCTGTCGGATCGACAACTGCGGCAGCTCCGTCGCCGGCGGTGCCGGCACCACGGGGGCGTGGTCGGCAACCTCCAGCACGAAGGCGCCGTGGTCGGCCCACCGTTGCAGCTGCTCGGTCGCGGCCTGGTCCGAGCGGGGAGTGGCCACCGAGTCCGGGACCGCCCCCGGGCCGTCTGGCTCCCGGCCGAAGAGCAGTCGGTGCAGGGCGGAGTTCGGCGTGTTGTTGGTGGGTGACCACCAGAGCACGACCTGGGACTGGGCACGGGTCAGCGCGACATACAGCAACCGCAACGCCTCCCCGGCGTCCTCCGCCTTGTGCCGGGCCACCGACTCACTCCACCCGGCGTTGTCCGGACCATCCCCGCCGACATCACGACAGCGGCGCCGCCCGGGCGGCTCCTCGTGGAACAGCGGGATCTGGGGTGCCTTGCTGACCCACCGGTCGAAGAGCGCCGGGCAGTAGACGATCGGGTACTGCAGGCCCTTGCTGGAGTGGATCGTCACCAACTGCACGGCGGCGGCATCGGAGTCCAGCCGGCGGCTACGAGCCCCGGAGACCTGTGGGGCGTCGTCGGCCATCTGGGCGCGCAACCACTCCACCAGCCCCGCCAGGCCGAGCCGCCCGCCGCTGGTCTGTTGGCTGCGCTGGTGGAGCAGCTCGCCGACATGCTGCAGGTCGGTCAGGGTCCGTTCCCCACCGACCTGCGCCAGCACCCGCGCCGGCAGCCCCGCCAGGGTGAGCGCCTCCAGGACCGCCGCCGCGCCCTGTCGGCTGTAGATGTCGGCCAGCCCGCGCATCCGGCTGGCCAGCTCGTCATCGAGGTCCTCACCGCCGGCATCCAGCTGGGCAGCCGAGCAACCGACCAGGTCGGTCAGGGCGGCTGCCCGGGTGAGCATCGACCGGTGCGGGGCCGCCATCGCCTCCAGCAGCGCCAACCACTCCTGGGCCGCGGCGGTGCGCAGCACGCTGGCACCGCCGGCGCTGACCGCGTGGATCCCCAGCCGGCGCAGCTCTGCCTGCGCGGTGAGCAGGTCCCGGTTGGCGTGCGCCAGCACCGCGATGTCCCGGGCCTGCAACGGCCGAGGCGGCAGGGGACGGCCCTGAGCATCCTGCCGGCGCTCATCGAAGGTCGCCCCGGAGGCCAGGAGTTGCGCGATGTCCAGCGCCAGGTCCCGTCCGATGTGGGTGCGGCTCTGCCCGATCGTGGTGTTGCCGCGCAGGTGCTCCTTCTTCAGCACCTGGCGCAACCGGACCGCCCCCGGCCGCGGCAGGTGCTGCAACCGCGACCCCTCGTGGTGGGCACCCACCGGGATCACCGTGATCTGCTCATCACCTAACGCCGCTCCCCGCAGGAGCGCCTGTAACGCCTCCACGACCGGGGAGTCGCTGCGGTAGTTCATCGGCAGGGTGCGGGAGGTGCTGGCCTGTTGCGCGGCCGTGAGGTAGGTGACCACATCACCGCCGCGGAAGGCGTAGATAGCCTGCTTCGGGTCGCCGATCAGCACCATGGTGGCGTGCCCGTGGAACGCGCGCTCCAGCACGTCCCACTGGATCGGGTCGGTGTCCTGGAACTCGTCGACCAGCACCACCTGCCAACGGGCTCGCATCCGCTGCGCGGCCAGGGAGTCTGGCTCCTCCAGAGCGGAGGCCAACTGGGTGAGCAGGTCGTTGTAGTGCAGCACCTGCAGCCGTCGTTTGCGCCGCTCGATCTCCTCCCGGACCAACGTCGCGAACCGCACCCGTCGCTGCGCCTGAGTGCGGCCCGGGCCTGCCGCCGATCCGCCCTCGGGCCGCTGGTCGGGGTCCGGCCGCAGCCCGGCGTGGATGTCATCGACCACCGCCCGCGCGATGGTCAGCGCCTCCTGCCGGGACAGGAACGGCTCCTCGGCCGAGCCCACGAAACCGCGCAGGTACAGGTCGTCAACCACCTCCACCAGCAGGTCGTCCAGGTCCTCCACCAACTGGGCCGAGGCGTCAGAGGTGCCGGCCACACCGAGCGAACCCAGGACCAGGTGGCAGAACTGGTGCGTCGTGGCGATCGTGGCCTCATCGAAGGAGGCCAGGGCGCGCCGCACCCGCCCCAACCGCCGCTCCCGCTCCTCCGGGTCGGTGTCGAGCAGCAGGTGGATCAGCGGGTCGGGCGCCGCGCCGCCCTCGTCCGGGTGGTGCAGCGCGCGCTCGCAATCCACCAGCCGCTCCCGCACCCGCGCCCGCAGCTCCTGACTGGCTGCCCGGCCAAAGGTGATGATGAGCATCTCGGTGAGCAGCACGTGCCCCTCGGCCACATAACGGGCGACCAGCGCCGCGATGGTCCAGGTCTTGCCGGTGCCCGCGGAGGCCTGCAGCAGGACGGTGCCGGACGGTAGCGGGTCGTGGATCGAGAACGCTGCCGGCTGGCCCTGCGAGCCCGGCTCGTTGGGCGGTGCGTCGGGTGGTTGGTGACTCATACCCACTGTTTGCGCTCCACATCGGTGGCGACCAAGGGCTGCCAGACCCGCAGCGCCAACTGACCCAGCCGGGTCCGTACGCCGGCCGCCCACTGCTCATCCTCCGCCGCCGTGCCGGCGATCTCAGTGAGCCGCACGCCAGGGCCCAGCACCCGCACGAACGCGGGCTCGTCCTGCTCACCACGCATCGTGAAGGCCCCGGTGCTGGTGTGCCATTTCCTCGCGGCGTCGAAGAGGGCGCTGTCCTCGTCGCCGCTGGCCTGAAACGACTCGGCAAACGCGCACGCGGTCTGCACCCCCAGCGGCAGCGGAGCGCGCATCCCGCGGTCGTACAGGTCGACCAACTGGCCCAGCAGCGTACGTGCCAGGTCCTGCGGCACGGGGCCGTAGGTGAAGTGGCCCACCGCGGGCCGACGACCGCGACGCAATTGCCCGACGAGCTCCCCGGTGGCCTCCGAGTGCCCGGCAGCGGCCAGCGCCAGCACGGTGACCCAGGCCCGCAACCGTTGTTTGGGCCGCACCGAGGAGTAGGTGGCGGTGACTGCTCGGGAGGGCTCGGCATACCAGCCGCTCACGGTGCCGGTCAGGCGCCGTCCGTCGGGCAGCTCCACGTCCAGGTCGAGGCTG
>CAYVEH010000035.1:0-1660 GCA_964450585.1 uncultured Ornithinimicrobium sp. | reverse complement strand
CCCAGACGTTGCCGCAGGAAGGCCTGGGCCGGTTGGGCCAGGAAGCGCTGCAGGTCCTCCAGCTGCAGGTCGCCGGGGGGCAGTGGCGGCAGCGGCTCGGGCAGCAGCGGAGTGGTGACCGGCTCCGCATCCGGCACCACCGGTCGCGCCGCATGCGCCCGACCGCCGGCCAACGCCGCCGGGTCGAAACTGAACGGTCGCCCGTCGGGCAGCAACCCCGGCTCCCCGGGCGGGGACGCCCCGAGGTTGCGGGCGTCATAGGGCTGCAGCGGGTGCCGGCGCACCAGGGGGCCGGCCTCCGGCGGCCTGGTCGCGGTCTCGGTCACCGCGTCCAGCAACTCCCCCAGCGGCACCGCCGGTGGCCGGGGGGAGCCGCTGTGCTCATCGGCACCGGTGTAGGTGATGACCAGGGCCTGCCGCGCCGCCAGCACCGCATCGAGCAGCAGCTGCCGGTCCTCGGCGCGGGCGTCCCGCTCGCCGGTGACCGGGTCGCGGGCCAGCGCGTCGTCACCGTCCGGAGAACTCGTGCGCGGGAACACCCCGTCGTCCAGGCCGACCAGCGCGACGACCTGGTGCGGCACCGACCGCATCGGCATCATGGTGCAGACCGTCAGGGTGCCGGTCCGGAAACTGCTGCGCGTGGCCCGGCCGGCCAGGTGCTCCTGGAGCAGGGCACGCACATCCGACAGCGCCAACTCGGTGGAGCCGGTCTCGCGCTGACCGGAGGCCTGGATCCGAGCCAGCTCCCGCTCCAACTGGGTCTGCTGCCAGACCTCGCTGGTCGGCACAGCAGTCAGCCCGAGCACGCCCTCACGCAGATGCCGGGCCCAGTCCTCGGCCCGTCGGCAACCCTGGAGGGCGGTCAGGGTGCTCCCGAGCCGGTCCACCAGCTCAGCCAGTCGCCCGGCCAGGTCGATGTCCCCGCTGTCCAGGTCGTCCAACCCGACGGTCTGCCCCAGGTGCACGGTGTCCTGCCCGTCCAGGGCAGCCCCGGTCAGCACCCGGTCCAGCCCACTGCGCCAGGTGTTCTGCGGGAAGTTGCGCAGGTCGTACAGCGCCCGGTGGTCGGCGTCCAGTCCCCAGCGGATGGCGACCTCCTCCACCCACCCGGCCAGCCGGTCCAGCGCGTCGTCGTCCAGGCCGAACCGGCGCCGGACCGGCTCCGAGCGTGCCAGGTCGAGCACCTCGCTGGCGGTGAGTCGCCCGCCGGCCAGCTCCACCAGGCGTGCCGCCAGCGCCAGCAACGGGTTGGTATGCCGGGGGGCGCGGTCGGCGAGCATCACCCGCAACTGGTGGGCTGGGTGGCCCGATGGCGACTCACGCCCCGCAGACCGTCCACCCGGGATGTCCTCATCGGCTCGGCGCGCCACCTCGCCGAGACCGAAGCCGGCGTGCACCAACGGGGCATAGGCGTCGATGTCCGGGCACATCACCAGGATGTCGCGGGGCTCCAGCTCCGGGTGGTCGGCCAACAGCCCGGTCAGCACATCGCGCAGCACCTGAATCTGTCGGCCCCGCCCGTGACAGGCGTGCACCTGCACCGAGGCGTCGTCTGCAGCGAGCAGCCGCGTGGCGCGCTCGGCGGCGTCGGGCACATGATCATGTGCCAGGTCGTGCTGCAACCACCCGAGCAGAGTGGTCGGGGCCTCGTCGTGCTGGG
>CAYVEH010000034.1:4638-18441 GCA_964450585.1 uncultured Ornithinimicrobium sp. | reverse complement strand
TCGTGGAGGCGGGCGTGACCAGCGGCCCGGAGGTGCTGGCCACCGCGCGGGAGTACCTGAGGCCGCTGATGGCCGCAGATATCGACACCCTCATCCTGGGGTGCACGCACTACCCGTTGTTGTGGTCGGTCCTGCAGTACGTGCTGGGCGACGAGGTCACCCTGGTCTCCTCGGCCGAGGCCACCGCCACCGAGCTGTTCCGCGAGCTGACCGACACCCAGACGCTGCGACCGGAGAGTCAGGGGGAGCCGACCCATGCCTTCCTCACCACCGGCGACCCGCGCGGGTTCACCCCGTTGGCGCGCCGGTTCCTCGGCCCGGAGGTCGAGCAGGTGGGCCGGGCGTTCGTCGGTCGCCCGGAGGAGGTGGGACGCCGGTGAGCCTGCACCTGACGGTCGTGGGCTGCTCCGGGTCGTTCGCCGGCCCGGACAGTCCGGCCTCCTGCTATCTGCTGCAGACCGAGTCCGACGGGCGAACCTGGAGCCTGCTGCTGGACCTGGGCAGTGGCGCGCTGGGTGCCCTGCAACGGCATACCGACCCGTTGGCCCTCGATGCGGTGGTCCTGTCCCACCTGCACCCGGACCACTGCTTGGACCTGACCGGGCTGCACGTGATGCGCAGCCATCATCCGACGCACCGCCCGGAGCAGCCGTTGCCGGTGCACGGCCCCGAGGGCACCGCCGAGCGGATCGGCCGGGCCCACGGGGTCACCGGGCCTGCCCCGGTCAGCGACGTGTTTGCCTTCCGGACGGTGCGGGACCGGCAGGACTTCACGGTCGGGCCGTTCCGGCTGGTCCCGTTCGCCGTGCGGCACCCGGTGGAGGCCTACGGGTACCGCCTCGAGGCCGGTGGGGTGACCCTGGCCTACACCGGTGACACCGACTCCTGCCCGGCACTGGGGCCGCTGATGGCCGATGCCGACCTGGTGCTGGCTGACAGTGCGTTCGTCGAGGGGCGGGACCGGGCCAGTGGGATCCACCTCTCCGGCCGGCGGGCGGCCCAGGCTGCCGTCGCCGCCGGTGGTGTGCAGCGGTTGATGCTCACCCACCTGCCCGCGTGGAACGACCCCGCGGTATGCCGTGCCCAGGCGGCCGAGGTGTGGCCCGGGGAGGTCGAGGTGGCTGAGCCCGGCCGTACCTACCGGCTCTGAGCGTCGACCGGGAGCCGCTGCCAGCGGGCGCGCCTGCGGTAGCGTCAGGGCACGACGAGCTGGCGAGCAGCCGGAGGGAAGCGAGGTGGCGATGTCCCGGTCGGAGCGGGTGCGACAGATTCTGGACCGCGTCGTGGCCGAGGGGGCCTGCACCGTCGAGGACGTGATGCAGACCTTCGGGGTGTCGGCCGCCACCGCCCGCCGCGACCTGGACCTGCTCTCCGAGCAGCAACTGGTCACCCGCACCCACGGCGGGGCGCGCGCCAACCGGTCCACCGGTGAGGTGCCGATGCGGTACCGGGCCGCCGGGCGCCGTCGGGAGAAGCTGGCGATCGCCCGCGCCACCGTCGGGCTGATCGAGGAGGGGGAGGTCGTCGCCTTCAACGGCGGCACCACCACCACGACCGTCGCCTGGGAGCTGGGGATCCAGCTGGCCGAACGGCATCCCCACGACGAGGACGTCCTGACGGTGGTGACCAATGCCATCAACATCGCCAACGACCTCGCGGTGCGGGACCAGATGCGCGTGGTGGTCACCGGGGGAGTGGCCCGGGCTCGCTCGTATGAACTGGTGGGGCCGCTGGCCGAGGCGTTGCTCCCCCGGATCAGCATTGACACCCTGGTGCTGGGGGTCAGCGCACTGGAGCCCGGCGGTGGACTGTTCACCCACCACGACGGGGAGGCCTCGGTCAACGCCGCCCTGGTGACCGCGGCCCGCCGCACCATCGTCGTCGCCGACTCCAGCAAGATCGGCATGCACGCCTTCGCCCGGATCTGCGGTTTGGACGAGGTGGACCTGCTGGTCACCGATGCCGACATCACCGCCGAGCAGCGGCGAGGGATCGAGAGTGCCCAGGTCGACGTGGTGGTCGCGTCTCCAAGCGAGTAGTGTGCTGCGTATCTATGCGCTAATCTATCGAAAACGCGCAGAAACAATCATCATAGTGATGATGCTGGAGGTGGCACATGGCTGCGGAGTCCTCGGAGTCCTGTGTCATGGGCGTCGATATCGGTGGGACCCGGACCAAGGCCGTGGCGCTGAGGTTGCCCACGGTGCCCACCGACCAGGATGACGCTGCCGCCCGGACACCGGCACCCACCTGGACAAGGGCACCGGGCCGGACCAGAGCACCGGTCAGGGTCGGGGGACTGCCCGCGGACGTGCTCGCCGAGTTGGTTGTGCCGACCCCGCCCACCGTGGGGGCTGACGTCAGCGGGCACGTCGCCGAGGTGGTGCAGGCGCTGAGCGCGCGTGCCACGGCTCCCGCGAGCCTCGGGGTCGTGGTGCCCGGCCTGGTCGATGACCGTCGGGGCCGTGGTGTCTGGTCGGCCAGTCTGGGGTGGCGTGAGCTGCCGATCGCCACAGACCTGCGCGCCAGGTTTGATGTGCCGGTGGCCTTCGGCCATGACGTCCGCGCCGGGCTGGTGGGCGAGCAGTGGTTCGGTGCCGCCGCTGGCCGCTCCCACGTGCTGTTCGTCCCGATCGGCACCGGCATCGGAGCCGCGATGATGATCGACGGGTGCCTGGTCTCCCCGAGCCCGTGGTCCGGTGAGATCGGTCGCGTCGCGCTCGGCTCCGGGGGGTTGCTGGAGCACGTGGCCAGCGCAGGTGCCCTCGGACGCCGCTGGCAGGAGCAGGGCCGGGACGGGGATGCCCGGGCCCTCGCGGAGGCAGCGGCCACCGGCGACGAGCTGGCTCAGCGGCTCTGGCAGCAGGCCGTCCAGGCGCTCGCGGAGGTGCTGGCCCCGGTGCTGGCTGCCACCGGCATCGAGCTGCTGGTGCTGGGCGGCGGCCTGACCAACGCCGGGGAGCTGTTGCTGGCTCCGCTGACGGCAGCCCTGCGCACCCGGTTGCCGGAGCGCCAGCTGCAGGTGCGGCGCGCCACCCTCGGTGACCGGGCAGCCGCCCTGGGAGCAGCGGTACTGGCCTCCCAAGCCGTGCCGGGGGCGGCCGGTGAGGCAGCTGGGCCCCGGGCACCGGACGGGCTGGTCCGATGATCGTCACCCTGACGCCAAACCCGGCGCTCGATCAGACCTACCACGTGCCGGAGTTGTCCCCGGGAGCCTCCCACCGGGTGGCGGCACCGCACCGACGGGCCGGAGGCAAGGGCGTCAACACCGCTGCGGTGCTCTCGCGCCTGGGGGCCCCGCACTGCTGTGTGACCGGCGTCGATGCCACGGTGCACACCTGGTGGCAGCAGAACCTGACCGACCGTGACATCCACGCGGTGACCGTGCCGCTCACCGGGTCGTTCCGCACCCGGACCAGCACCGCGATCGTCTCCGCCGACGGAGCCGCCACCCTGCTGAACGAGACCGGCGCACCGGTGGAGCCGGCCGGCTGGCAGGACCTGTCCCAGCAGGTGCACTCCCAGCTCACCGGTCAGTCGACCACCGCGGTGCTGGCGATCTGCGGCAGCCTGCCGCCCCAGGGCGAGGAACCGCTGCTGGAGTTGCTGGGCCAGGTGCGGTCCGCCGGGGCGGCCGTGGTCGTCGACGGCTCCGGACCGTGGCTGCGGCAGGTCAGCACGCTGGGCCCCGACCTGGTGAAGTGCAACCTGCAGGAGGCCCGGGACAGCACCGGTCAACCGGACCCACGACGGGCCGCCGCTGACCTGGTGGCCGCCGGGGCGCAGGCCGTGTTGATCAGTCTGGGTGCCGACGGGGCGCTACTGCACCTGGATGCCGACAGACCCACCTGGCAGGGCCAGCACCCGTGGTGGCGGGCCAGCCCCGGCCAGGTGCTGCGCGGCAACCCGACCGGCGCCGGGGACGCCGCGACCGCGGCGGTCGCGATGGCCCTGCTGACCCCGCCCCCGGACCCGGAGCCGCTGCTGCGCGCGGCCGTGGCCACCTCAGCAGCCGCCGTGCTGCAACCGGTGGCCGGTGAGGTCGACCCTGCCGACGTGCAGCGAGTGACACCCGAGGTCCGCGTGGAGCGCTGCTGACCGTGGCCAGAGACCTGACCGACCGCACCCACTGGGAGACCGTATGCCGTTGCACCCGTTGACTCCGGTCCTCACCGACGCCAGGGCCCGAGGACGTGGCGTCGCCGCCTTCAATGTGATCCAGCTGGAGCATGCCGAGGCCTACGCCGAGGCGGCCGCGGCCACCGACCTACCGGTGGTGATGCAGATCAGTGAGAACTGCGTGCGCTACCACGGCGCGTTGCGTCCGCTGGCGCTGGCCACCCTGGCCATCGGTGCCGGCTGTGACCAGCCGGTGGTCGTGCACCTGGACCACGCCACCGACCCGGACCTGATCACCGAGGCGATCGAACTGGGCATGACCTCGGTGATGTTCGACGGCTCCCGGCTGCCAGATGACCAGAACCGGGCGCTGACCCACCAGGTGGCCACCACCTGCCAGGCGGCCGGAGTGAGCCTGGAGGCCGAGCTGGGTGAGGTCGGGGGCAAGGACGGTGTGCACGCGCCCGGTGTGCGCACCGACCCGTCCGACGCCCGGCAGTTCGTGGCGGACACCGGTGTGGATGCGCTGGCGGTCGCAGTAGGCAGTTCGCACGCGATGACCGAGCGGACGGCGGCCCTGGATGAGCACCTGATCGGCCGGCTCGCGCAGGCGGTGCCGGTGCCGCTGGTGCTCCACGGGTCCTCCGGGGTGCCGGACCAGGGAATCGCCGGAGCGGTGCGAGCCGGCATCACCAAGGTCAACATCGCCACCCACCTGAACCAGGTCTTCACCCGGGCCGTGCAGCGGGAGCTGGCCGAGCGGCCGACCGTGGACACCCGCCGTTACCTGGGCGCCGCGCGCCGCGACCTGGCGCAGGAGGCCGCCCGCCTGATGCAGCTGATCACCGGGAGCGACTGAGGCCCGACACCCCCTCCGGGTGCCGGGCCTCGGGGAACCGGGCCTGCGTGCCGCGACCGGACTGGCCGGCCGCGGCACCGGCGCTGCTCAGGTCAGGATGATGCTGCGGGTCAGGTGACGCGGCTCGTCCGGGTTGAGCCCGGCCGCTGCCGCGCGCACCAGGCAGTAGCGGTGCACCCGGACCAGCTCGGCCATCGGGTCGCTGTGCCGGTGGTGCTCCAGGTGGGCGCCGGTGGCCTCGATCTCCGCCTCCAGCCCCTCGGGCAGCTCACCCAGGGCCCACACGGCCCGCCCGGCGGTGGCGATCGCGATCGGGCCGTGGCGGTACTCCATCGCCGGGTAGGCCTCGGTCCAGAACTGCACCGACTCACGCAACTTCAGCGCCGCCTCGTGGGCCAGCCCGACCGACCAACCGCGACCCAGGAAGGTCACCTGCTCGGCCTGCAGCAGCTCCGCGCCGAAGAGGTCCTCCGGAGATGCCGCGACGATCTGCCGCGCCTGCTCGATGGCCGGCTCCAGGTCATCGCCGACGGAGAGCCGCAGCACCGCCAACGCACTGGTCGCGAAGCGGGTCTGCACCACACTCTCCTCGTCAGCCAGATCCAGCACCACCACCTGGTTGGCGTTCTGCCCGATCTCGGTCTCCGGGGCGGCCACGATGGCGCTGTGCGCCCGTCCCCGTGCCTGGAGGGCCCGCATCACCTGAGCCACCTCCGAGGTGGTCCCGGAGCGGGAGATCAGCACCACGTGGTCATAGTCCCGGTCGGTCGGGAACTCACTGGCCGCGAAGGCATCGGTGAGGCCGTGCGAACGGGCCTCCCGCAAGCTGGCATAGGCCTGGGCCACGAACCAGGAGGTGCCGCACCCGATGACGGCCACCCGCTGACCGCGGGCCGGCAGCAACGGGAGGAACTCCTCGGCGCGGTCCCGTACCTGGGCCCACACCTCCGGCTGGGAGAGCAGTTCACGTTCGAGGTGGGTGGTCATCAATCATCCTTCTGGTCACGGTCGGTGCCCTCCGGCACCGCAGAGTGGGCGGCGTTGACGGTGGTGGCGGCAAAGTGGGCCGCCACCCCGGTGGGAAGCTCCGGGATCTGCACCGGTCGGCTGCCGTCGCGCAGCGACTGGGTCGCGGCCACGCCCGCGGCCACGGCCTGGCGGGCGGCCACCGGCGAGGTGAGCGTGGGGTGATCATCCCGCACGAAGCGCACGAACTCGGCGATCAGCCGCGGGTCGGCCCCGCCGTGTCCGCCCTGCTCCTCGGGGACCTCGACCTCCAGGTCGGCGCCGGACCGGTAGCCGCTGCGGCGCTGGTTCCACACCTTCACGACGGCTCCGGCGCTGTCTCCGAAGTTCTCCAGTCGGCCGTGGGTGCCGATGACGGTGTAGTTGCGCCAGTAGTCGGGGGTGAAATGACACTGCTGGTAGGAGGCCAGCACCCCGTTGTCCAGGTGCATGGTCATCATCGAGATGTCCTCGACGTCCACCACGTCGTTCAACCCGGTCAGCGACTGCGGGGGCCAGTTCTCCGGGTCGAACCAGTCGAACATGGTCCTGTCCCCCTGACCGCCGCGGGCGGTGATGTCGCCGTAGACGGACAGCGAACCCACCGCACTGGTGTGGTCCGTGTAGCCACCGGCCAGCCAGTGGATGACATCCAGGTCGTGGGCTCCCTTCTGCAGCAGCAGCCCGGTGGTGCGGCGCCGGTCGGCGTGCCAGTCCTTGTAGTAGAAGTCGCCGCCGTGGCCCACGAAGTGCCGGCACCAGATCGCCTTCACCTGGCCGATCTCACCGCGCTGGATCAGCTCCCGCATGGTGGTGATCACGGGCATGTGCCGCATGTTGTGCCCGACATAGAGTTTCGTGCCGGTCTCCATGGCGGTGGCCAGCACCCGGTCGCTGCCCTCGGTGGTGATCGCCAGTGGCTTGTCGACGAAGACCGGCACGCCGGCGCGCAGGAACTCCACCGCCAGCGCCTCGTGGGTGTCATCGGGCGTGGTGAGGATGACCGCATCCACCGCCCCGTCGAGCAGCTCGGTGTGGTCGGCCACGGCCAGCGCGTCCGGCCACCGTTGGGCTGCGGCCGCCCGGCGGGACTCCAGCGGGTCGCAGATCGCCGCGACCCGGGCCGGCAACCCGGGCTGGTCCAGGTGTGCGGCCAGCGTGCCGCGCAGCCCCAGCCCGATCACCCCGACTCTCAGTTCGTCGGTCACGTTCTTACCTTTCCGTTGTGCTGACATGCGCTGTCGGTGCGGCTCCGTCACCGGGCGCCGGGGCGGTATGCCGCTCGACCTCGGCCCCGGTGCTCAACTCCTCGACCGACCGCTGTTGGACCTCGGTGCGGAAGTGACACCGGGCCAGGTGATCGGCCCCGACCTCGGCCAGCTCCGGCTCACTGTGGCAGATCTCCTCCGCCAGCGGGCAGCGCGTGCGGAAGCGGCACCCGCTGGGCGGGTCGATCGGGGAGGGTGGGTCGCCCTGGACCAGGGGAGCGGTCCGCAGCTCCCCGGCATACCGCAGCTCCGGAGCCGCGGCGAGCAGGGAGCGGGCGTAGGGGTGGCTGGTGCGTCGGTAGAGCTCCTCGGTCGGCCCGATCTCCACCACCTGCCCCAGGTACATGGTGGCCACCCGGTGGGAGATGTGGCGCAGGATCTGCAGGTCGTGGGCCACGAAGACATAGCTCAGGCCCAGCTCGTCCTGCAGGTCCTGCAGCAGGTTGACCACCTGCGCGCGCACCGAGACATCCAGCGCCGAGACCGGCTCGTCACAGACCAGCAGACGGGGATTGAGGGCAATGCCCCGGGCGATGCCGATGCGCTGCTGCTGACCACCGGAGAACTCATGCGGGCGGCGATCGGCGTGATCGGGTTTCAGACCGACCAGCTCCAGCAGCTCCAGCACCCGCTTGCGGCGGGCGGTCGACGACTTCAGCAGGCCGTGCACCAGGAAGGGCTCCTCCACGATGCGGGCCACCGTCTTGCGTGGATTGAGCGCGCTGTAGGGGTCCTGGAAGATCAGTTGCACGCTGCGGGCCATCTCGCGACGGTCGCTGCGGCTCATCTGGGTCACGTCGCGACCCTCGAAGAGCACCCGGCCGGTGGTCGGGCGCTCCAGGCCGGTCATCACCCGCGTCAGCGTCGACTTGCCACAGCCTGACTCACCCATCACCCCCAGCGCCTCGCCCTCGCGCACCACGAGGTCCACGTCGTCCAGGGCCTGCACCCTGCGGCGGGGGCCGATCGGCAGCGGGCGGGAGACCGGGTAGTGCATGCTGACCGACTCCAGGGTCAGCAGGTCGGTCTGGCTCATCGCGCCAACACCTCCTCGACGTGGTGGCAGGCGGCCTCGTGCCCGGGGGCGATGGTCCGTAGCACCGGGCGCTCGGTGCGGCAGATCGCGGTGGCCCACTGGCACCGGGCGGCGAACGGGCAGCCGTCGGGCAGGTGCGCCAGGTCCGGGGGCGAGCCGGGGATCGCGGGTAGCCGATTGCCCTCGACGGCGCCACCGATCGAGGCGGCCAACCCGATGGTGTAGGGGTGGGCCGGCTGCTGCAGCACCTGCGTGGTCGGGCCGCGCTCCACGATGCGACCGGCATACATCACCCCGACCTGGGTGGTGCTCTCGCTGACCACGCTGATGTCGTGGGTGATCAGGATGAGTCCCATCTCCAGGGCCCGACGCTGCTCGGCCAGCAGCTCCAGGATCTGGGCCTGCACCGTGACATCCAGGGCGGTGGTCGGCTCGTCGGCGATCAGCACCTCCGGGTCCAGCGCCAGCGCCATCGCCAGCACGATGCGCTGCCGCATGCCGCCGGAGAACTGGTGTGGGTAGTCATCGAAACGGTGGGCCGCCTCCGGGATGCGCACCCGCTCCATCATCTGGATGGCCTCGGCGCGGGCGGCCGACCGCGACATCTTGCGGTGCACCCGGAACATCTCAGCGACCTGCTTGCCGACGGTGTGCACCGGGTTCAGCGCCGAGAGCGCGTCCTGGAAGACCATGGAGATCCGGGACCCGACGGTGCGGCGGCGGGTCGCCTCATCCATCGCCAGCAGGTCCACCCCGGCCAGCGTCGCCGAGCCGGCGACGACTCGCGCCGGGGGTGTGTCCAGCAGCTGCATGATGGCCTTGGCGGTCACCGACTTGCCCGAGCCGGACTCACCCAGGATCCCCAGGGACTCTCCACGGCCCAGGTCGAAGTCGACGCCGTTGACCGCCTGCACCACCCGGTCACCGGTGGCGAACTCCACGGTCAGGTCGCGAACCCGCAGGATGGGCTCGGAGCGATCCGGTGCGGGGCTCTGGGCCCCGGGGCTCGTCGAGAGGGTAGACATCCGGATCACTTCCGCGGGTCGAGCTCGTCGCGCAGGGTCTCGCCGAAGACGACGAAGGCCAGCACGGTGATGGTCAGGAAGATCGAGGGGAAGACCAGCAGGTGGGGGGCCAGGCTGATGTACTCCCGGGCGGTGGCCAGCTGCAGCCCCCAGGAGACGGCCGGCGGGGTCAACCCCACCCCGATGAAGGTCAGTCCCGCCTCGGCGGCGATCGCGGCGCCGACCCCGAGGGTCTGCAGCACCAGCAGCGGCGTCAACGAGTTGGGGATCACGTCGGAGGTGATCACCCGCCAGTCGCGGGCCCCCATCAGGGTGGCCGCCTTGACGTACTCCCGGTTCCGGACGCCCAGCACGCTGGAGCGCATGTACCGCACCCCGCCGGGCCAGCTGAAGGCGGCCAGGGCCAGGGAGACGGTCCACACCGTGCGCCCCTCGAACTGCTGCAGGATCACGATCGCGGCCAGGATGAACGGCAGCCCGAAGAAGATGTCCACGGTGCGGGAGATGAGGGTGTCCACCCAGCCGCCGTAGTAGCCGGCCAGGGCGCCCAGGATCATCGAGATCACGAAGGTCACCCCGGTGACCACCAGGCCGACGATCACCGAGCTGCGGGCACCATAGAGCACGTTGGTGAAGTAGTCGCACCCCTGTGGGTCCATGCCGAACCAGTGCTCCGCGCTGGGCGGTTGGTTGCTGAGCAGGATGTCGCAGTTCTCTTGCGGGCCCGGACCGAAGCCGGTGAACAGCTGCGGGAACGCGGCCAGCAGCAGCACAAAGGTCACCAGGGCCCCGGAGACCACCACGTTGGGCTTGCGCAGCAGCCTGCGCCAGCGCCCCTGCACCGGGCGTGGACCGCCGCCCCGGGGGTGCTCGGTCGCCTCCGTCAGCTCCTGCTCGAAGGCGTCGCCGGTGCTGGCCGCGTTCAGGTTGTCCGGGGTCGTCATAGCCGCACCCGGGGGTCGATCAGGCCGTAGAGCAGGTCCACGATCAGGTTGAACACCAGGAAGACCAGCACCAGCAGGGTGGCAATCCCCACCACCGTGGTGCCCTCCTTGTTCTGGATGGCGCTGACCATCAGGCCGCCCACTCCGGGCAGGTTGAAGATGGCCTCGGTGATGACCGCGCCACCCATCATCCCGGCCAGGCTCAGCCCCAGGTAGGTCACCACCGGGATCATCGCGTTGCGCAACGCGTGGCCCCACACCATGCGCCGGGTCGACAGCCCCTTGGCACGGGCGGTGCGCAGGTAGTCACCGCGCAGGACATCCACCAAGCTGGTCCGGGTGAGCCGGGCCAGACCGGCGGAGGACTCCAGCGCCATCACCACCGCCGGCACGATGAAGGCCAGCGGCCACCCGGCACCGACCCCGGCCGGCGGGACCCAGCCGAGCTTGATCCCGAAGAGCCACTGGGCGCCCAGCGCCATCACGAAGCCGGGCACGCCCAGCAGCAGCACCGTGAACAGCAGCGCCCCGTGGTCGAAGGTCCCGTTGCGGCGCATCCCGGCGACGACACCGATCGTGATGCCGATGGCGATCTTGAGCAGCCAGGCGGTGAGCGCCAGGGCCACCGTGACCGGGACCCGCTGCATGATCAGCTCCAGCACCGGCCGACCGTAGAAGTCGATGCCGAAGTCGCCGCGCAGCACGCCGGCCATGTAGTTGGCGTACTGCACCAGGAACGGATCGTCCAGGTGGTAGGCCTGCCGGATCTGCGCCACGGTCGAGGCCGGCAGCGGCCGGGACCCGGACAGCGAGGCGATCGGATCGCCAGGCATCAGGAACGTCAGCGCGTAGATGAGGAAGGTGGCTCCCAGCAGCACTGGGATCATCTCCAGCACCCGGCGCACGATGTAGCTGAACACGGTGCTGGGGACTCAGCTGCTCAGGTCGGCACGGTAGAACTGGATGTCGCCCTGCACGTCGTTCAGGGCCACCTTCTCGCTCTGCAGTCCGTAGTCGATCGGGATGAACAGCGGGATCGCCGGCTGGTCCTGAAGGATCAGCGCCTCCGCCTCGGCATACGCCTCGGCGCGGGCCTCCGGCTCCTGCAGGGCGCGGGCCTTGGCGATCAGGGTGTCGACCTCGGGGTTGCTGTAGCCGGTGGCGATGTTGCCATCACCCCCGGTCTCGTACTGGCTCAGGTACTGGTCCGGGCTCTTGTAGGTCCAGCCCCACAGACCGTAGATCAGGCCCTCGTGCTTCTGGTTGTTGGTGATCTCGGTGAACTGGGTGCCCATCACCGGGTTCAGCGTGATCTCGATGCCCAGGTTCTCCTTGATCTGCCGGGCCAGGGCCTGCACCAGCTGCTGGTCGCGGTCACCGTTGTAGGTGATGACCAGCGGCTCGGACAGCCCACCGGCCTCGGCCAGCAGGGCCTTGGCCTCCTCCGGGGCGAAGGTGCAGGCCTCGCAGGCGCCCTCCCGGTAGGAGTCCAGCGACGGGGGCACCAGGGAGTCGGAGGGCTTGGCATTGCCCTGCAGCAGCGAGCTGGCGATGCTCTCCCGGTCGATGGCCATCGAGATGGCCTTGCGGATGCGCGGGTCCTTCAGCGACTCCACGTAGTCCGGGACCTGGAAGGTGGTCTGCTTGCTCTGCATACTCACCGTGTAGAGCGCGTGCTCGGGCAGCTCGGCCTGCGCCCGGGTGACCATCGGAGCCGGGACGTTGCGGATCATGTCCAGGTTGCCGGCCGCCAGGTCGGTGTAGGCGGAGTCGATCGAGGTGTAGATCTTGGCCTTGAGCTGGTCGGCCTCCCCGGAGAAGGCGTCATCGCCCTGGAAGTCGTCCCACTTCTCCAGCAGGACGTACTGGTTGGGCTCCCGCTTGACGAACTGGTACGGCCCGTTGCTGATCGGGTTGTCCTCGTAGGCCTCCGGGTCCTCGAAGTAGGCCTCCGGCAACGGGCAGGTGCCGTTGGTGCTGAGGATCTTGGGGAAGTCGGCGTTGGGGGTCTCCAGCTCCACGGTGATGGTGTGCTCGTCCACCACCTCGACGCCGCTGAGCTCGGTGGCTGTGGGCTCCGAACCGTCCGTGGGGTTCATCGCGTCGTAGCCGACGAAACTGGTGAAGAACCCGTTGGCCTGCCAGGCGTTGGGGCCGTAGGCGCTCTCGTTCCAGGCCTTCACGAACGACTCGGCGGTGACCGGGGTGCCGTCCTGGAAGGTCCACCCATCACGCAGCGTGATGGTCCAGTGCTGGGCGTCGTCGCTCTCCACCGACTCGGCGGCCAGCGGCTCGAACTCCTGGGTCTCCTTGTTGATCTCGACCAGGTTGGCGCAGGTGGCCATGGCGATCTGGGAGCCGATGTCCTTCTGTGGCAGCAGCGAGGTGGGTTCGCCGCCCTGGAAGCTGAGGGTGGTGCCGGCTGCCGAGTCGCCGGAGGCGGTGCTGTCTCCGGCGTCGCCCGGGGAGTCCGGCGAGGTGTTGAACGAGCAGGCGGTGAGGACCAGCGTGGCCGAGGCGAACGCGACGGTCAGCGCGGTGGGGCGTTTCGCAGTCAAGGTGTGCTCCCTTGGGTAATGGGTCGGTGGCCATGCCATCGGGATGGTGGCGGAGCACAGACTGCGTGCTCCATTGCATGTAGATGAGTGAACAGTTGCAAAACAATCAGAAAAAGTCAATAGGGCGGTAGTGTTTACCCGCCGGGCAGCGCGAAGCGAGGGCAGAGGGCCAGGTCAGCAGGGGTGCAAAGAGGTGGGGGCAGGTCAGCGGATCTGGTGGCCGCGGTGCCACACCGCGACCGGCAGGAGGGCCTCGTCCAGGGCGAGCAGGTCCGCCGGGGCCTGCGGGCGCAGCTGGCCCTGCGGCAGACCGAGGGTGGCCGCAGGGGTGCGGGTGGCGGCCACGGCGGCCGCCTCGACCGGCACGCCGGCTCGGTGGGCGGTGCGCAGTGCGCGGTCCAGGGTCAGCGTGCTGCCGGCGATGGAGCCGCCGCCGGTGAGCCGGGCGGTGCCGTCGGTGACCTCCACGGCCTGCCCGCCGAGCTGGTAGGCGCCGTCACCGCAGCCGGCGGCGGCCATTGCGTCGGTGATCAGGGCCACCCGGGCGCGGGAGGCGCGGTGCAGCAGAGCCACCACGTCGGGGTGGATGTGCACCCCGTCCACGATGAGCTCGACGGTGAGCCCGGGCGTGGCCAGGGCCGCGGTGATCGGCCCCGGGTCGCGGTGGTGGATCGGCCGCATCGCGTTGCACAGGTGAGTGACCACGCTGGCCCCGGCCCGCACCGCTGCCCGCAACTGGTCGGCGTCGCAGTCGGTGTGCCCCACCGCCACGACCACACCGGCCTGCCGCAGGGTGGAGATGGTCTCCATGGCGCCGGGCAGCTCGGGGGCCAGGGTCACCATCCGCAGCTGGCCCTGTGCCGCCTCCAGCAACCGCTCGACCTCCTGGGCGGTGGGCGGGTGCACCAGGTCCGGGTCGTGGGCGCCCAGGTGCTGCGGGCTCAGCCACGGGCCCTCCAGGTGAAGGCCGGCCAACTCACCGGCGGTGA
>CAYVEH010000034.1:0-4538 GCA_964450585.1 uncultured Ornithinimicrobium sp. | reverse complement strand
TGCGGGCTCAGCCACGGGCCCTCCAGGTGAAGGCCGGCCAACTCACCGGCGGTGACCAGTGGCGCCAGGGTCCGCAGTTGCTCCTCCAGCGCCGACACCTCGGCCGTGACCAGGGAGGCGATGAGGCAGGTCGTGCCCTGGTGTCGGTGCAGGGCCAGTGCGGTGCGAGCCTCGTCGGGGTCCGTGGTCGCCAGGTTGGCCCCGGCGCCCCCGTGGCAGTGCATGTCGACCAGTCCAGGGAGCAGGTAGGCCGCGCTGAGCCCCACCGGGCCGGGGGCCGACCCGGCACCCACGGACTCGATCACGCCCTCTCGCTCATCGACGCGGACCCAGCCCGGCGCCAGCCGGCCGTCCGGGCCCAGCACCTGCTCACTGCTCAGATACATCGCCACACCTCCACGGATGAACCTATCCGGCGCCGGCGTCACGGTCTGCCCGCGGCCGGTGCGGGGCGCGGTAGGTTCAGGGAATGGCTGAGCAGATCTCGTCCCTGTCCGTGCCCGACCGCGATGACGTGCCCGAGGGCGTGGCCCGCTTGTGGGACAAGTCCCAGGAGGCCTTCGGCTTCGTGCCCAACGTCTTCCGGGCCCAGGCGGTCAACGGAGACCAGTTCCTGGCCTGGTGGAACTACTTCAACCTCCTGGTCAACAAGGAGGGCTACCTGAGCAACGCCGAGCGGGAGCTGGTTGCCGTGGTCGTCAGCGGCATCAACCGGTGCACCTACTGCACCATCAGCCACGGGGCCGCCCTGCGGGAGTTCTCCGGGGACACCGTGAGGGCCGACCTGGTGGCGGTGAACTGGCGCCAGGCCGAGCTGTCCCCGCGGGAGCAGGCGATGGCGGAGTATGCCGAACTGCTCACCCGGGCACCGGACGAGGTCACCAGCGAGGACCTGTCCCCGTTGCGGGAGGCCGGGTTGGATGAGCACGAGATCATGGAGCTGGTCCAGGTGATCGGCATGTTCAACATGACCAACCGGGTCGCCAGCGCCATCGGGATGGTGCCCAACCAGGAGTACCACTCCCACGCCCGGTCCTGACCGGCACTGCCCAGCCACCGGGGTGCGCACTCCGCCGGTGCCGGCTCTCCCGCCGCCGTGCGCCACGACGAGAGCCTGGTTACGGTGAGTGCCGTGGTGACACCACCACTGCGAAAGGGGCACCGTGGGCTGGAGAAACCTGTTCGTCACCAGTGCACAGACGGTGGCTGCCTCGGTGGCCGGCAGCCTCGCGACCTCCTCCGGCGTCGAGAGCCACTGGTATCGGCACCTGCGCACACCGTCCTTTCAACCATCGCCAGGGGCCTTTCCGACGGTTTGGACCCTGCTCTATACCGACATCGCCGTGGTCTCGGCCAGGGTGCTGGGCACGTACCAGGACGGGCAGGTCAACCCGCTGGCCGGGGCACGTGAGTCAGCAGAACGTGGCGAGCGCGGTTACCGGCGGGCGCTGGGGCTCAACCTGCTGCTCAACGCGGGCTGGTCGTGGACCTTCTTCGTCCGCCGGGACACGGCACTGGCGACGCTGACCGCCGCAGCCCTGACCGCCTCGTCGGCCGACCTGGCCCGCCGCGCAGGTCGGGCCCGCCGCGCCTACGGGGTGGCCCTGGCCCCCTACGCCGCCTGGTGTGGTTTCGCCACCGTGCTGAGCGGCCGCATCCACCAACTCAACGCCTGAGACCGGGCCGGGAAGTCACTGCCGGTGCGCGCTCAGCCAACAGTGGGACGATAGGTGGCATGAGCAGCCGCAGCGCTGGTGCGCTCGTCGGCGTGGCCGCGGGCGCACTCGGCCTCGCGGTGGCCGAGCTCGGTAGCGCTCTGCTGGGCGGCGGGGCGGACGGCGGCACAGCCTCGCCGCTGGTGGCGGTCGCCGGCGCCTTCATCGACCGCACCCCTGCGTGGCTCAAGGACGTGGCGATCACCACCTTCGGGACCAACGACAAGGCGGCACTGGCAGTCGGCATGGCAGTGGTGCTGACCCTCCTGTGTGCGCTGATCGGCGTGGTGAGCTCGTGGGCCGAACCACCCTCACGAGAGGCACCGGGCGGGCCGAACCTCCCCAGACTTGTTGCGGACGTGGCCTTCGGGCTGCTCGGTCTCATCGGGGTGCTCGCGGTGGCCAGCCGGCCGCACTTCACCGGGGCGAACACCGTGCCGACGATCGCCGGCACGGCCATCGGCCTGCTGACCCTCCATCTGCTGTCAGCGCGACTGGCGGCCGCCGAGACGCGGCAGGACGGGTCGGCACTGCCGGCACCGGGCGCCGCGGCCCGGCGCACCGTGCTGGCCTGGGCCGGCGGTCTGACGGTGATCGGGGCACTCGGCATACTGGCTGGTCGGACGCTGGGACGGGCCGGGGAGGTCGTGGCCGCGGCCCGTGCCCGCCTGGGCCGGGTGCAGGTGCCGGACCCGGTGACCATCCCACCCGGAGTTCAGCAACAGGTCCCTGGGCAGACCGCCTACCTGACCGCCCCGGACCGGTTCTACCGGGTCGACACCGCGATCACCGTGCCGCAGGTGGATCCGGCCACCTGGCGGTTGCGTGTCACCGGGTTGGTGGATCGGGAGGTCGAGTGGACCTTCGAGGAGTTGCTGGCCGAGGACCTCATCGAGGCGCTGGTGACCTTGACCTGCGTGTCGAACCGGGTCGGTGGCAGCCTGGTCGGCAACGCCATCTGGACCGGGCTGCCGACCCGGCAGCTCCTGGCCCGAGCCGGCGTGCACCCGGGCGCGGACATGGTGCTGTCCCGCAGCGTGGATGGGTTCACCGCCGGGACCCCGCTGGTCGCGCTGACCGATGAGCGTCACTCCCTGCTGGCCGTCGCCCAGAACCGCCAGCCGCTGCTGCCCGAGCACGGGTTCCCGGCGCGGTTGGTGGTCCCGGGCCTGTACGGGTACGTCTCGGCGACCAAGTGGGTCACCGAGCTGAAGGTCACCCGCTTCGACCTGGACGAGGGGTACTGGACGCCCCGTGGCTGGTCGGCCAGGGGCCCGATCAAGACCGCCTCCCGGATCGATGTGCCGCGTGATGGGCAGCAGGTGAACGCCGGCGTGGTGGTGATCGCCGGGGTGGCCTGGGCGCCGCACCGCGGGATCAAGCGGGTCGAGGTGCGCATCGGTGAGGGTCCGTGGCAGGAGGCCACCCTGGCTGTCGAGCCGGCCATCGACTCCTGGCGGCAGTGGAAGCTGCCCTGGCAGGCTGAGCCGGGGGAGTATGCCGTGAGCGTGCGAGCCACCGACGGCGCCGGTGAGCTCCAGACGGCTGAGCACGCCCCGCCGGCCCCCGACGGCGCCAGCGGGTGGCACACCATCACCGTGCGCGTGGAGGGGTCCTGAGGGTCTGAAACCGTGCTGAGCGTCGTCTCGATCTGGGTGGCGGTGCTGACCTGTTGGTCAGTGCTGCGGGCCGCCCTCCCGCCGACGGGTCTGCGGTTGCGGGTGTGGCCGGTGCTGCTGTGGTGTGCGGTCGCGGTGCCCTCCCTGCTGCAGGTCGCCGTCCTGCCGGCGTTGCTGACCTGGGGCGAGCGCGACCCGGAGGCGATCCGTGCCGGCCAGTGGTGGCGCCTGGTCACCTCCATCGTGCTGCAGGACGGCGGGTGGGGCGGCACGGCTTTCAACCTCGTGCTGCTGGCGATCACCGCGGTGCTCCTCGGGAGCCTGTGCCGCCCGCTGCCGGTGGTGCTGACCTTCCTGGGCGGCGGCGTCGGCAGCAACGTGCTCACGATGCTGATCCTGCAGGAGGCCGGTGCCGGCAACTCGATGGCGACGCTGTGTCTGCTGGCGGCCGCGACGGTCGTCGTCGGTCGCTCACACCTCCGGTCCCCGGTCGCCCTGCTGGCCTGGGCGCTGCTGGGCGGTGCCACGCTGACTCTGATTCTGGCTGCCGACCAGCACGGCCTGGCGCTCGCACTGGGCCTGGCCTGCGGCGCCGGGCTGACCCCTTTTTTGGGGAGGTTTTGACCGGCCAGCGCGCATTTTTGGGGAGGTTTGGACCGCTATCTGTCGGCCGAAACCTCCCCAAAAAAGGTCAAACAGCGGACCAAACCTCCCCAAAAATAGGTGGGGGAGATGATCGGTCAGTCGGTGCTGGTGGTGCCTTCGTACAGTCCGATCTCGTTGCCGTCCGGGTCAGCGATGCTGGCGAACCAACTGGTGTCGCTGATCGGGCTCTTGTCCATCAGGACCTCACCGCCCTGCTCGCGCGCGGCCGCGAGGATGTCATCGATCGAGTCGACTTCGACGTAGGAACGCGGATGGGTGAAGCCCTCGCTGCGCGGTGCCAAACCACCCCCACTGACCTCATTAGGTGCCTGCCACATCGGGTAGCCCTCGAAGCCGGGGTACTCCTGGAACTGCCACCCGAACAGGGTGCTGTAAAAGGACTTGGCCCGGTCGGTGTCGCCGACCGGGATGTCGAGGTGGGTGATGTCTCCGTGGGCCATGGCGCTGTCCTCTCTGGTTAGGTCCGAGGCAGGGGTGTCTGCCCGGTGACGTTGAGCGCGTTGAAGACCTGGATCACCGACGCCGCCCAGATCAGCAC
>CAYVEH010000033.1:0-18654 GCA_964450585.1 uncultured Ornithinimicrobium sp. | reverse complement strand
AGAACCTGGCAGAGATCAACCACCTGAGGCTCCTGCACGGCAACCGGCAGACAGCAGCCTCGGACACGGCAGAGACTGCCGGCTCCTGAGACCGCCGCGGCACCGCCACCAGCGGCCGGAACGCTCGAGCGACCGCGCCCAACCAAGGCCTCGCCCCGGCTCAGGCAACCGCGCCCGGCTCAGGCAACCGCGCCCAACTCAGGCGACCGCGCCCAGCTCCTGCTCGATCACAGCCACGGCGCCCCCGACGCCGTCCTCACCGCGCACCACGCGCCCGGTGGACCGCGCTTGCTGCACGACCGGGGAACTCAGCGCCGTCTGCAGCGCCGCCCGCAGTGTCTCGGGATGCGCCTGGGCAGCAGGCACCGGTGCGGCGCCGACGCCGATCTCGTGCACCCGCCGGCCGAAGAACGGTTGGTCCATGGTGAACGGCAGCACCACCTGGGGTCGACCGGCCCGCAGCGCCTGCGCGGTGGTGCCGGCACCACCGTGGTGGACAACCGCGGCGACGTGGTCAAAGAGCAGGTCGTGGCCGACCTCGTCCACGAACAGGACCTGATCGGCATACGCGTGGCTCTGCTCCAGACCGGAGCCAGTCTGGACGATCGCCCGGTAGCCCAGCTGCAGGGCTGCCTCAACGGTATGCCGCAATGCCTCGCGCACTGCCGGGACCGTGTGCGAGCCGAGACCGGCGTAGACCGGTGGGGCTCCGGCGTCCAGGAAGTGCTGCACGTGTGAGGGCAACCCCTCGGACGACTGAGGTTCCGGGAACGGGTACCCGGTGCTGCGGATCAACCGCCCACCCACCCGGCGCGGGGTGACCAGCTGGGCACTGTTGGCGACGAAGGCGGGGGCGGTGGTCAACTGCGCGATCCCGCGGAACCGGTCACGCCACGTGGCTGCCGGGTCCGAGGCCGCCAACCGCAACGCGGGCAGACTGGCGCGCAGCCCGGCGCCGAGATTGTGCACGGTGGCCCCGGGACGCACCGAGTACAGGCTGGCGTCGCCCCAGATCGAGGGGATGGCCGGCACGAACATCATCAGCACCTGCGGCTGGCGCGGGACCCCGACCATGCCAGGCCACGCGGCGCTCATCGCGGTGGTCACCAGGGCGTCGTAGCGCGGCAGCAGATCGCGCATCGTGGCCCGGACGGCCGGGGCCATGACCCGAGCAAGCTTGCCAAGCAGGGCCATCTGCTGGGTCAGCTCGACGGGCATGCCCTGGCGCAGACCCTCGGTGCGGTAGTAGTCCATGACATCGACGGCCACCTCCTCGGCGCGCACGCCAGCGGCCGAGACCAGATCCAGGTAGTCACTGGTCGCCGTGATCCCGACGGTATGGCCTCTCGCCTGCAACCCACGCGCGACGGCCAGCGCCGGCTGGTAATCGCCGCGGCTGCCCGCGCCCAGGATGGCGATGCGCATGGTCCCAGTGTGCGCCACCCGTGGCCGGGACCCGGGATCGGGCCGGGCGCCAGCCGCCTGCGGGCGCGGACCGAGCAACCGGCCCGGCCCGTTTGGTGCCGATCAGGGGTGCAACCGGCGAGGGTCAGGGTCGCCAGTAGGTGTCAGGGGCGCAAGCGGTAGGGGTCAGGGGCGCAGCCGGTAAGTGAGCACGGCGTTGCCGGAGGAGGTGCTGAGCGTCTCGAGCAACTCCAGTCGGGTCACCGGCACCGAGTCGTCGAAGAGCCGGCGACCGGTGCCGACCACCGGGTGGGTGGTGAGCGTGAGGGTGTCGATGACACCGGCCAGGAACAGTGACCGGATCGTCTCGATGCCACCTGCCACGCTGATCATGCCCTCCGCCTGACTCTCGGCGAGCGCGCGCACATAGGCCACCGGGTCGTCGCTGACCAGCGTGGAGTTCTGCCAGGCCGACACATCGGTCAGCGTGCTGCTGATGACGTGCTTACGCACCGGGTTGATGAACTGGGCAAACGGGTCATCGCTGCCAGCCTGGGTCCAGTAGTCGGCCCACTCCTGCCACAGCGTGCGACCCAGCACCACGTCGGTGACCGACTCCAGGGAGCGGCCCATGTTGGCCATCTCGTCCGGGCCAAACGCGTCGAACTGCCACTGGTCGGGAGACTCGACCACTCCGTTGACGGCGTGAAACAGATGAGCGGAGACGTGACGTGCCATGAGGAGGTCCTATCGGTCGGGCGGATTGGTGGCTTCGGGCAGAAGCCGTGGGACGGAGTTGCACCTGCTGTGACCGGTCCGGGCACCAGAAATCATCGCTCGGCGGGGCTGGTGTTCAGGATCTGGTCGAGGTACTGCCGGGCCGGGGCGGCATACCGCTCCGGGAAGGTGACCGCGCAGCCGATCAACCAGGCGGTCCCCTCCAGGGTGCGCAACCGCAGCCATGGCGCCAGGTCCTCCGGTGCTGGCACGGCCCGCCCGGTGAGACGGCAGTATGCCGTGAGGGCGGCCCCGCCGGTCTGCTCATCGGGGGTGCTGCCCAGGACCGCCAGGTCCCACTCGATCGGGCCACGGCAGGCCTCCTCCAGGTCGCCCCAGCGCCAGGTGCCGGCCTGGTCCTGCAGCAGATTCCCGCGGTGGGCATCTCCGTGCAGCAGCACCTGCTCGGTGCCCAGATGCTCCACCCCGGCAAGCGCCTGCTCGTGCTCCCGGGTGAGCGCCAGATAGCTGGCGCGGTCCAGCAGCCCGTGCCGCACGGCATACTCCAGCGGCTCGGTGATCACCTGATGGGCAACGGTCAGCACCGGCAGCTCGCCACCCACGTGGCGCAGGCGCTGGTGCCAGGCGGCCAGTGCGGCAGCGGACTCCTGCGGCGTGGCGCGTCGGGTCTGGTCGCCCATATCGGTCCAGAGGGTGATCCAGAACCCGTCGACCTGGTGCGGGCCGGCGTTGGGGGCCGGGGTCACGACCGGGGCGCCGGCCGCGTGCGCGAGGCCGCCGACGGTGACCTCCAGACCCAGCCACCAGCCTGGGTCGAGCCGTTGCGCGCCGGTGTGCGTGCAGACGCGAGCAACGACTCCGGCCTCGCCCAGTCGCACCATGAGAGACCCTCGGTCCGAGAGCACCTCCAACGGCACGGGCCCCAGACCGAGGTCGTGAGCCAGTGCGGTGAGAGCCCGCAGGCCACGCTGTCGAATCTGCGGTGGGCTGCTCGGTGGGGTGGTGCTGGCACGACTCATCGGCCTGATCCTGCCAGGTAGCCGTGGCCCGGGCACTCCTATTTCTCGGACGGGACTACCGGTCTCGGACGGGACTACCGTCGCGGCGAGGCGTCGGTCGGTGCGAGCGTCAGCCAACGGCCTCAGTGGGCGGCGTCAGTGGCGGCCTCAGCCGACGACGTCAGTCAGCGGCCTCAGTGGGCGACCGCAGCTGGCGGCCTCAGCTGGCGGTCTCAGCCGTCGGGTCGTTCGTCGGGGTGTCGTCCAGGAACCCCCGCAGGATCTGGACCAGAGCCGCGGGCTGCTCCACATTGACCTGGTGGCCGGCCTGCGCGACCTCCCGCAGCTCTGCGCCGCGGATCCCGGCGGCCAGCGCCCGGGCGGCCGGCTTGTGCGGCTTGTCCTTCGCCCCGACGAGCACCAGCGTGGGCGCGGTGACCCTGGGCAGCGCATCGGTGAGATCCACCTCGGCGAGGAGTCTGAGGGTCTGCCGGAGCCGCTCCTTGGAGACGCCGTTGTCGGCAAGCCGTTGGGCCGACATCAACCGCAGCATCCCGGCCTGCATCGTCATCGCGGCCCTGGGCGGGCGCACCTGACCGCCGATGAGCACCAGTCGGCGCACCCGCTGGGGGAAGTCGGCCGTCAGTCGGGTGGCGATCAAGGCTCCGTAGGACAGCCCACAGACGTCGACCTGTTCCATGCCCTCGAGCATCAGGTCGGTGTCCAACCGTGCGGCTGCCTCGGCCACCGGCACCGGCTGCTTCTCGGTCGGGCGCAGGCCGGGCACCCACGGGCTGAGCAGCCTGCGGGTGGGATACAGCGGGACGACCACGTCTTCCCACGCCATCGGTGCCTGACCGATGCCGTGCAGCAACACCAACGGCGTCTGATCCTGGGAGAGGCTCACGGCTGGACAGTATGCCGTGCCACCTGGCGGGTGAATCCGGGTGCGGTCGTGCTCCGGTCAGGCAGCGACCTTCTCTTGCGGTCCTGCTCCGGTCAGGCAGCGACCTTCTGTTGCGATCTCGCGCCGGTCAGGCAGCGACTTTCTCGCGCGCCGCAGCGACCAGCTGGTCGTACAGGCCTCGAACCTCGTCGATCGGCGCCGCCTCCAGGAACTCACCGTCCGAGGTGAGGTCCTGCCCATAACGAAGGCCCGGCCCGTCCAGGCGCACCGCCTGGACCCGATCCAACACCTCGCCCAACTGCCGCGCGGCACCCGCGGCCGCTCCGAAGCCGTAGCCGATGATGCCGATCGGCGTCCCGTTCCACTCCGCGTGCAACGTGTCGATGGCGTTCTTCAGGACCGCGGGATAACCGGCGTTGTACTCCGGCACGGTGATGATCAGCGCGTCGTAGGCCCGGATGGTCTCTGACCAGGCCAGCGTGCTGGGCATCGTGTAGTTGCCAGCCGCCGGCAGCTCCGGCTCGGCGAGGAATGGTAGGTCCACGGCGGCCAGATCGATGAGGTCGACCTCCGTGCCATAGGGCGCCAGCTCGCTCACCCACTGCGCCACCTTGGGGCCGACGCGGTTCGGGCGGGTGGAGCTGACGATGATGCCGATCTTGAAGGAGCTCATACCTCCTTAAATAGATGAAACTTCCACTATGTTCCCGACTGGGGCTGTGGGTGGCGTCACAGTCGCACGATCAGCCAGGCGCAACCACCCGCGCAGGCTTCGCCGCACAACCAACCCGCGCAGGCTTCGCCGCACAACCACACGCGCGGGCACGCCTCGCAGCCCGACCGGCGTGGTCAGGCTAAGGGGCGGGGTCGTCAAACGTGCCAGGTCACCACAGACCCGCGCACGGTCGCCATCAGGTCCTTGTCATGCACCAGCGTGTGATGCCGCGGACACAACAGCACGAGCAACTCGATATCGGTGCCGCCTCCCCGGCAGAACCACACGAGATGGTGGGCATCGCACCAGGTGCCAGGCACGTCACACCCTGGGTACGTGCACTGCCGGTCGCGGACCATCAGCGCCTTGAACTGCCCGGGCGTGGCCAGACGGACCGTCCGACCCAGTCTGAGTGGTTCGCCGTACTCCCCCAGCACGATCGGGGTGACATCGCCCAGGCAGGCATATCGCCCAGCCTGCCCGGCGTCGAGGACCTGCCCGGTGTTGGCGAAGGCGGCCCCGGTCGGCACGCCGGTGTCCGGGTCCGCGGTGACCGTCAGCATGATGGAGGCACGACCCGAGGACGGTGGCGCGCCGGGGTTGGACAGCCCTCGATTGAGCACGGCGAGCACAGCGTCGTAGCGGCGCTGTCCCGCGGACCGCATATCCAACTCACCGTCGGAGGCCGGCGTCGGCGCCGACAGCGGGCCGGTTAACACCCCGTCGAACAGCGCCGCATCTGCCTCCGGGGCATCAATGGTGAAACGCGTCATCCCCTGCCCCAGTGGCCGCCGGGAGACGCAGCGCAGCTGGTGGGCAGTCTGTTTTGCTTCGTCACGTGGCTTCTCATCCAGCACGTCGACCAGCAACTTCTGACAGACTCGCCGCACGTCCGTGTCGCTGATGTCCGGGTCCTTGATGGCGTCGGTCACGATCTCGGCATACGCCTCGCGCTGGTCGGGCTCCAACCCCGGTGCCAGACGGCGCAGCGTCCGCGCGACCTGCGCCGCGCGGTGCAGCCCGGTCTCGCCAGCAGTGACCGCCTCGGCCAGCCCGGCGCCCCAGTGCGTCTCGCCCGCCCGGACCACGTCCTGGATCTGGCTCGCCTCCGCGCGGGACAACCAGGGAGCTCGCACTTGCAGCCAGGAGATCAAGGTCAGGCCGACCGCACTGTGCAGCCCCCGCCGATGCGCTTCTGCCGCCAGCGCATACGCGATGCCAGACATCTGACACCGCAGGTGGCCGATCTGCTCGAGACCCGCCGAGAGGCCCTCATCAAAGACGCCGACGAGCTCCTGACCGGCGCTGGCCGCACGATCCAGGCCCCGCTCAGCGGCCTCCAGGCCCCAACTGAGCTCCTGTGCCGCCCAGCCCGGCATCCCCGGGGCGGGGCCGTCACCGTGCTGCGCGCCCGCGGCCAGGGCCTCCTCGACCTCACACATGAGCTCCCAGTCAGGCGCCGTGCTGCCTCCGTGTGCGGACTCGGCAGACCATTGGGCCTCCTGGCTGAGCAGCTCCATGAACTGCTCCTCCGGCATCGACGGAGCCTGCGGCAGGAGCTGCCCGGAGCGCTGCGCCCCGACTCCCACCCAGGTCCCCGTCTGCGTCATACCCACACTTAACCACCCAGCACCGACACTGCCGCGACCAGCAACAACGCTGGCTCACCGGGTCGGCTCACGACCCAGGTGCGCACCGTGGACTTGGCAGAATGTCGCCATGCCAGCCCAGGTGATCGCCGTCCACCGCAGTGCGACGCACGGGTTCAGCAAGCAGCCGGTGGGCCGCATCAAGCTCCTCGAGGGACTCGGCGTGGCAGGCGATACTCACGCAGGCACTACGGTGCAGCACCGCAGCCGGGTGCGCGTCGACCCCGCACAACCTAACCTGCGACAAGTGCACCTCCTCCATGCCGAGCTGTTCGAGCACCTCGCCGCTGTGGGGCACCAGGTCCAGCCCGGCGACCTTGGGGAGAACATCACGACCCAGGGCCTCGACCTGCTAGAATTTCCCGTCGGTGCACGGCTCAGCATCGGCGAGGCCGTCATCACGGTGACCGGCCTGCGCAACCCGTGTCAGCAGATCAACACCTTCCAGCCAGGCCTGCTCAAGCACGTCCTGCGAACCGCGCCCGATGGCAGTGTCGAACGGTTGACCGGTGTGATGGGCATCGTCTCTCGAGGTGGTGACATCCGCCTCGAGGACCGGATCACCGTGCGCCTACCTCCCGAACCGCACCACCGACTCACGCGGGTGTGAGACCCGTCTCACAGTCCGTTCTTCACCGTCCTCCGGCACAGCGAACCGGCCAGAACCATCCCCGCACCGGAAATTATCCGGCGTCCGGCAACTCACGCCGGAAACCCTCTCTGACCTGCACTTTTAGCGTCTCGTGACAGTCAGGACGTAGCCCATACTCGATCCCGTGACGCTGCAGATCGGAATCTTCGGACGGGGCCGCCTGGGCTCTGCCATCGCCGCTGCCGCCACGCAGGATCCCGCCATCTCCGTCGCGTGGGCAGTCGGTCAGCGAGCACCCGACACCCTCTCCCCCGTCGATGTGGCCCTGGAAGTGAGCCACCCCGACGCCGTGTCCGAACGGATCGCCTGGGCCCAGCAGACCAACACCGACCTGGTGATCGGCACCACCGGCTGGGACCGGTCGCTGCTGCCGGACGACCGCAGCGACCCAACCGGTTCAGCAAGCAGGCCCAACGCGCCGGCACCGACCGGCCGGACACGCCCGACCGGCCCGACCAGCGGCACAGGCCCTACAGAGCCGACCGATTCGCCCCAGACCACCCGCCAGGTGACCGGGGATACAGCCGGCAGGATCGGCATACTGACCGCCCCGAACTTCTCGCTGAGCATCGCCCTGCTGCGTCGCCTCAGTCTCATCCTGGGCCGGTATGCCGCGGCGCACGGAGCCGACCTGGCGGTCAGCGAGCGGCACCACACCGGCAAGGTCGACGCCCCCAGCGGGACCGCCCTGCTGTTGCGCGAGGCCCTGACGCAGGGGTCCGGTCAGGAGCAGATCCAAACGACCAGCCTGCGCCTGGGCAGCATCGTGGGTCGTCACGATGTGCACCTGAGCACCCCGGGTGAGTCGATCACGCTGACTCACGAGGCGCACAACCGACAGAGTTATGCGCTGGGAGCCCTGACCGCGGCTCGCTGGTTGCACGGTCGGCCCGGCCTCTTCACCTTCGATGACCTCGCCAGTGACGTCATCGAGCCGTTGTTCCAACCCACCACCACACAGAAGGAGGAACCATGAGCGGTGCACAGTTCACCGGCCTCGGCGTGGCGCTGGCCACCCCGTTCACCACGGGCACGGAGGCGAGCGCCAAGCGGCGCGCCGGCGGAGGTTCCTCCGACAAGCCGCCAGCCCTGGACCTGCCGGCGTTTCGGGCGCTGATCGCCCACGTGGTGCCAGCAGCCGACTTCCTGGTGGTGCTCGGCTCCACCGGGGAGGCCGCCACGATCAGCCAGGACGAACGGTCCGAGTTGGTGGCCACGGCACGAGCCTGCGCGCCCAACGTGCCTCTGGTCGTGGGGACCGGACACCATGACACGGAGTATGCCGTGCAGCTGGCTCGTGCAGCTGTCGCCTCCGGCGCCGACGGGCTCCTCGTGGTCACCCCCTACTACAACAAGCCGCAACCTGCCGGGATCGTGGCCCACTTCCGGCGGATCGCCGAGGCCCTGCCCGGAGTCCCGATCATCGCCTACAACGTGCCGGGTCGCACCGGGTCCAATCTGGCTCCGGCAACGCTGCGTGAGTTGTGGGCGATCCCGGAGGTCGTGGCCGTCAAGGAGTCCTGTGGAGATATCCGGCAGATCGCACAGGCGTGCCGGGAGGCCCCCGCCGGCAAGACCGTCCTGGCCGGTGATGATGACCTGGCGCTGGCGGCGATCGCGGTCGGGGCACGGGGCCTGGTCTCGGTGTGCGGGAATGTCGCTCCGGACCGCACCGCGGCCCTGGTGAGGGCAGCCCTGGGCCAGGACCTGCCACGGGCCCGCGACCTGAACGCCGAGTTGGCGCCGCTGGTCGCCGCGCTCTTCACGGAGACCAATCCGGTGCCGCTCAAGGCGGCCCTGGCCTGTCTCGGGGTCGCGACCGGCATGGTCCGTGCCCCGCTGGTGCCGGCTGCGCCGGACACCTGGGCACGTGTGCAGTCCGCCCTGTCTGACCTGGCGCTTCGTCCCTACGGCGCGCCCAGTGGAGTGGAAACATCACCACACGGCGCGCCCAGTGGAGTCGAAACGTCACCACACGGCGCGCCCAATGGGGTGGAAACACCACCACACGGCGCGCCCAGTGGAGTGGAAACATCACCACACGGCGCGCCCAGTGGAGTCGAAACGCCGCCACACGGCGCGCTCGGTGAGGTGGATTCTCGCCACACGGCGCGCCCGGTCAGCAGGGCGGCGGTGGCCCTGTGAGGGATCACTTCAGCCGATCCCTGTCGGAGGTGCGCGCGGACGCGGACACTCCTGCGCACCTCGAGGAGCTCTTGGACGCCCTGGAGTCCGGCACCGTGCGCGCCGCAACTCAGGACGATCAGGGCCACTGGCACGCCAACGCGTGGGTCAAGACCGGCATCCTGGCCGCCTTCGCGCTGAGCGAGACGGTTCAGGTGCCGGGGTGGCCCGGTGGAGCGGTCGACCGGGCCCTGGTAGCCCCACGGCAGATCCCAGAGACTTCCGGCATCCGGCTCGTACCCGGTGGCACCTCGGTGCGCCGCGGCGCGGGTCTGGCCAGCGGCACCGTCGTGATGCCGCCGAGTTACCTCAACACCGGTGCGTGGGTCGGCGCCGGCTCCATGGTGGACAGTCATGTGCTGGTCGGGTCCTGCGCCCAGGTCGGACAGCGCGTCCACCTGTCGGCCGGGGTGCAGCTCGGCGGGGTGCTGGAGCCGGTCGGGGCCACTCCGGTCATTGTCGAGGACGACGCCTTCATCGGTGCCCAGTGCGGTCTGTTCGAGGGCGTGGTCGTCCGCCAGCGGGCGGTCCTCGCCCCGGGAGTGACCCTGACCGCTCGCACGGTGATCTACGACGTGGTCCACGAGCGCGAGGTGCGCGGCCAGGTGCCCACCGGTGCGGTCGTGGTCCCCGGGTCGCGCCCGGCCCGTGGGTCGTATGCCGAGGGGCTGGGTCTGTCGCTCTACGCCCCGGTCATCGTGAAGTACCGCGACGACTCCACCGACACCGCCACGGTTCTCGAGGAGGCGCTGCGGTGAGCACGGCGACCCGAGTGACGTCCCTGGCGCCGTCACTGATCCGAGCCATGTCCGTGGACGCACCACCGCAGGCGATCGACCTGGGGCTGGGTGAGCCCAGGTGGGCGCTACCCGAGCCGGCGCGGGCCGCCCTGGCCGAGTACGCCCAGACCGAGGCGCCGATGGGGTACGGCCCCAACGGCGGCCTGCCCGAGCTCGTCGCCGCCGTGGCCGACTACCACCGGGTGCCGGCCGATGACCGGCACGAGCAGGTGATGGTCACCGCCGGGAGCCAGGCTGCGCTGACCGCGGTGTTCCTGGCCCACGTCTCCCCCGGGCAACAGGTGCTGGTGCCTGACCCGGGGTTCCCGGCCTATGCAACGCTGGCTCGGCTGGCCGGCGGAACCCCGGTGCCCTACCGGCTCGGACCGCGGGGTGACCTCGACCCGCAGGGTTTCGCTGCGGCGCTGGAGGGTGGCGACATCGCCCTGGCGGTCATCAACCACCCCGCCAACCCCACCGGTGGTGGGGCCACGCCGGAGAGCCTGGCTGCCGTGGCCTCGGCCTGTCGCAGCACCGGCACGGTGCTGGTCTCCGATGAGGTCTACCGCGAGGTGCACCTGGGCCGGCGGCCTGTTTCGCTGCGGGAGGTCACTGACACCGGCGTGGTGGTTTCCTCGGTGAGCAAGGGGTGGGCCGCCCCGGGCCTGCGGGTCGGCTGGGCGGTGGGCGACCCCGCCCTGCTCCGACCGGCACGGCTGGTGCACAACGCGATGACCACCAGCGCAGCCCGGCCCAGCCAACAGGCAGCCACCGCGCTGCTGCGCCACTCGGAGCAGGTACTCCGCCAGTGCCGGCACGAGCTGATCCAACGGTGGTCGATCGCGCAGACCGGCCCGGCCCCGGTGCGCCCGGTGGCCACCCCGGCCGGCGGCTTCTACGCCTGGATCCCGGTGCCGGACTGGGCGGTGTCGGACACGGTCGGCTTCTGTCGCCGGGTGCGCGATGAGGGGCAGGTGATCCTGGTGCCGGGCACTGCCTTCGGCCCGGCCGGCGCCGGTTTTGTGCGGGTGTCCTGTGCCGGAGACCCGCGGCAGCTGGCTCAGGGACTGGCACGGATGGCACCGTTCTGGGAGCGGCCGTGAGCACTGCCGTGGAGGCTGCCGGCACCGCTGACCATCCGCTGTTCGCCCTGTCGGACTCGGCCGCACTGGTCGCGGCCGAGACCACGAGCACCCCGTGCTTTGTCTACCGACTGGACATCGCCCGGGACCGGTTCACCTCGCTGCGGGCGGCGCTGCCGGCCCGGGTGCACCTGGCGTATGCGGTCAAGGCCAATCCCGGCATCCCGCTGCTGACCGAGCTGGCGGCACTGGGCGCCTGGTTCGACTGCGCCTCCGCCGGTGAGGTCGTCGCGGTGGATACCGCCCGGGCAGCGGTCCCCGAGGAGGTGCCCCCGGGCCGGCTGGTCTTCGCCGGCCCGGCCAAGTCCGAGGCGGACCTGCGGGCCGCACTCGGTGCCGGCGCCCGCATCCAGGTCGATGGCATCGAGGACGTGCGGCGCCTGGCCGCCTGGCATCACGGGAGCAGTCCGCTGCAGGTCAACGTGCGCGTCCACCCGCTCGATGGCGTCAGCGAGAGTGCGGCGATCATCGGCGGCTCCGGCCCCTCCGCGTTCGGTGTCGACGAGGAGGACCTGGCCGAGTTCGTGGCAGCGTGTGCTCACTATCCTGCGGTGCAGGTGTCGGGGCTACAGGTGTTCTCGGCCAGCAACGAGTTGGACGCGGCCGCCCTGTTGACCAACCACCGCACCGCGTTACGGATCGGGCAGCATCTGCAGACCCTGGTGGGTCGGCCACTGGATCTGATCGACCTAGGTGGTGGTCTGGGCATCCCGTATGCCGATCACTCCCCTGAGCTGGACACCCACGCCCTGGGCACAGGTCTGGCTGAGTTGTTGGACGACAACCCGTGGTTTACCGGGGCGCTCGTGCTGGAACCGGGCCGGTGGCTGTCCGGCCCCACCGGCGTGTATCTCACCCGGGTGGTGCGGGTGAAACAGAGTCGCGGCACGACGTTCGCGATCCTGCAGGGCGGCATCAACCACCTGCTGCGGCCGCTGCTGACCGGTCAGTCCTTCCCGGTCCGGGCGGTGTCCGACGCCGACGGGTGGATGAGTCCCAGGGAGACTCATTCACCCGTCCACGCACCACACGCCCCTCAGGCGTCGGAGGCGCCCCGGCCGGTGCCTGCGCACCTGGCGGAGCGCCATGGGTCGGCAGAGCGCCATGGATCGCCCGAGCGCCGTGCATCGGCAGAGCGCCGTGCATCGGCAGAGCGTCGTGGATCGTCCCCGGGCAGTGCCACCACGGCCTACACGCTGGCCGGCCCGTTGTGCACCTCACTGGACCGGATCGGCACGGCGGACCTGGGCCCACTGCACCCTGGGGACCTGCTGGTTTTCGGGCAGGCGGGGGCCTACGGGTTCACCCAGGCGATGACGGGTTTCCTCAGCCACCCGGTGCCCGAGCAGGTCTGGCTCGGCGGGACGGTCACCGCGCACCTGCCCTGAGTCCGAGTGCGGTTCCTCATCGGCTGCGGCGGCCCACGACGGGCAGCCCGCCGCTCAGGGCGGCCCCGACCAGCACCCACTCCACGGTGCTAACGAGGCGCCGGGCGCGGGTGATGCTGTCGGCGGTCGGGCGGGGCCCCTGCCCGAGCACAGGACGGTGCTCGGTGCGGGTGCCGTAGGTCAACGGTCCGCCGAGGCGCACCTGCAGGGCGGCCGCGACGGCACTCTCGGCCACCCCTGCGTTGGGCGACGGGTGGGCCGGGGCATCCCGCCGGACGGTCTGCCACACCGTCGACCCCGCCGCCAGGTCGGTGCTGAGGGCGGAGACCAGACTGACCAGGCCGGCCATGATCCGAGCCGGCACCCAGGCCATCACGTCGTCCAGGCGGGCGGCGGCCCAGCCGTACCGCTGGTACCGCGCGTTGCGGTGCCCGACCATGGCGTCCATGGTGTTCACCGCCCGATGAGCCAGCACCCCGGGCGCCCCGGCCACCAGCGCCCAGAAGGCCGGGGCCACGACTGCGTCGACCGTGTTCTCTGCCAACGACTCCACCACCGCGGCCGCGACACCGGACTCATCCAGCGTCGCGGTCTGTCGCCCGACCAGCCAGGTGACCCGTTGCCGGGCGGCCTCCAGGTCCGGCTCGAGCAGCAGCTGTTCGACCTCCTGGGCGGTGCGGCGCAGCATCCGGCCGGAGCTGGCGACCCCGACCGCCACGGCCGTGGCAGTGGCCGTGGCCGTGAGGCGCGAGGCCCCCGCCGGCGCGGGCAGCAGCCGGCACACTCCCCGCAACCCCGCCCCGGCCAGGACGCCCAGACCGGCCCCCAGGGCGGCATGAGTCAAACCACGGACCCGGCTGTCGGCATACAGCAGCCGCTCCACCTGTTGCATCGCAGTACCGAACGCGGCGACCGGGTGCCACGCATCGGGGGGCTCCCCCAGCGCCCGGTCCAGCAGCAGTCCGACCGACAGGCCCAGGGCGCGGCTGCTCACCATCCGGGGGCCTCATCTACCAGCACCGCGGTACGGGCCAGCTCCAGCAGGGCTGGCACGTCCAGGTGGGCCTCGGCCCAGTCCGCCAGGTGCTCCAGGTGATCCTGCAACGCCTGGGCGTAACCGCTGGCCGGGACCACCAGGTCTCGGCCGCCGTGCTCAGCGACGTCAGTGAGCACCTGCCGTCGCAGTGAGTCCTCGTCCAGAATCCCGTGGAGTGAGGTACCCAGCACCCGGCCATCGGCACGCCGGCACCCTTCGGGTCGTCGGCCCCCCTGAGCGTGCGGTCCCGGAGCGCGCGGCCCCTGAGCAGCAGCGTTGCTCCAGGGCGCCACCGTTGCCCCCGTGTCCGTCGGTTCGGCGGCGGTGAGCTCCAGCCAGGGTTCGGCCCGGCCGTGCAGGTGCGGCCGACCCCAGCGGATCTCGTAGCCGGCCGCGGTGACCTGAGGAGCACCACGCACCCAGCCCCTGGCGCGGGCGACGACCTGCGGGGTGGTCAACGTCGTGGTCACCGGCAGCAGACCCAGGCCGGGCACCGCTCCGCGACCGGACTCGACATCGTCGACGATGCGTTCCCCGAGCATCTGGTAGCCGGCGCCCAGCCCCAGGATGGTCGGGCCGGCGGGCCGGCGGGCGCTCTCGGTGAGTGCCTCGGCCAGGCCCTGTCGGCGCAGCCAGTCCAGGTCCGCCACGGTGGCGCGGCTGCCCGGCAGGATGATCAGGTCGGCCTCGGTCAGGTCGGCCGGCACGGTGGCGGGCCGCACCTGCACCGAGGGCTCCAGGATGAGCGGGTCCAGGTCGGCAGGGTTGGCCAGCTGGGGCAGGCGGATCACCGCGACCCGGACCGGACGGTCACTCCCGCGCGGGTCACGGCGCCCGAAGACGTGGGCGTCCAGACCCAGAGAGTCCTCCTGGCCGAGCATGACGTGATCGCCCAGGTGGGGCAGGACTCCCAGCACCGGCACCCCGGTGCGCGACTCCAGGTCTCGGATGCCGTCGGCCAGCAACGACTCCTCACCGCGGAAGCCGTTGATGATGAACCCCCGCAGACATCCCCGGAGCTCCGGAGGCAGCAACGCCCACGTGCCGTAGGCCGACGCGAACGCCCCGCCACGCTCGATATCGACCACGAGGATCGCCGGCAGACCGGCCGCCGCCGCCAACGGGAGGTTGACCAGGTCACGATCCAGCAGGTTGATCTCACCGGCCCCACCAGCGCCCTCCAACAGCACGACCTCGTGGTCGGCCCGCAGGGACTGCAGGGCCTGCAGCACCACCGGACGCAACCGCCGGGCGCGAGCGCCGTAGCCGACCGCGTCGGCCAGGCCGCGCTGCTGGCCGAGCACCACCAGGTCGGAGGAGCGCGGCCCCGATGGTTTGAGCAGCACCGGCCCCATCCGCCGGTCGGTCTCCACGCCGGCGGCCAGTGCCTGCATCGCCTGGGCTCGACCGATCTCGCCACCGTCGGGGGTGACCGCCGAGTGGTTGGACATGTTCTGGGCCTTGAACGGCGACACCGGCACGGACCGGCGGGCCAGGGCCCGGCACAGCGCCGTCACCACGGTGGTCTTGCCGGCCCCGCTCGTCGCGCCCACCACCATCAGGGCGGACTGGCTGGTCCGACCGGCACCAGACCGGGCGGACTGACCGGCAGCACCCCCCACCTCAGTAGTCGATCCCACGGCGGGCGCGGATGCCCTGCTGGAAGGCGTGCTTGACCGGCACCATCTCGGTCACCGTATCGGCAACCTCCACCACCGCCTCGGGCATCTCCCGCCCGGTCAAGAACACACTGACCTCAGCCGGGCGATCACGGAGCACCTGCTGCACCTCGGCGACGTCGATCCACCCCCAGTTGATCGGGTAGGAGATCTCATCGAGCATGATCATCCGGTGGCTCCCTGCCTGGATGAGCTCCCGGGTGAAGGACCAGGCGGCCACCGCCTTGGCCTGGCTCTCATCCAGGTCGTCGGACTCCCAGGAGAATCCGTCGCCGGCCGTGAACCAGTCCACTCCCAACTGTCGCAGCATCGCCTCCTCCCCGGTGCGCCACCGGCCGGACTTGATGAACTGCACCACCGCGGTGGGCCAGTCCCGGGCCCGGCTGCGCAGCAACGTCCCGAAGGCCGCGGTGGACTTGCCCTTGCCGTGCCCGGTGTTGACCAGCACCAGCGAGGGTGCCGACCGCAGCGCCCGGCGGTCATAGGGGCGGGTGGTGCGGGGGGCGTCGTGGTCGCTCATCTCAGCTCCTCAGAAGGGTGGGGGTATGCCGTGGGGTCGGCTGGTCGGGCACCGCTGGGTGCCTGCGGCACGGTGGGTGGTCGGGCGGCCCGGGGTGCCGGGGTGACCACCAGGTGCCCGTCGATGAGGTGCACCCGCAACGGGTGCCCGTAGACCGTGCTGAGCAGGTCGGGGTCCAGGACCTCCTGCGGGGTGCCGTGTGCCATCAGGGTGCCCTGGTGCAGCAGGGCCAGCCGATCGGCATACCGGGCCGCGATGCCCAGGTCGTGCATCGCGGCGACCACGGTGAGTCCCTCCTCGTGGCGCAGCTCATCGACCAGCTCCAGCACCTCCACCTGGTGGCCCAGGTCGAGGGCACTGGTCGGCTCGTCCAGCAGCAGGATCGGTGCCTGCTGGGCCAACGCCCGGGCGATCACGACCCGTTGGGCCTCCCCGCCGGAGAGGTGCTGCACCAGCCGGTCGGCAAAGGCCGCCATGCCGAGTCGCCGCAGCACGCTGGTGGCGATCCGCCGGTCGGTGCGGGACTCGGTGCCCCACCACCCCAGGTGCGCGGTGCGTCCCAGCAGGATGTACTCGATGACGGTCATCCCCGGTGGCAGTTCCGGGGCCTGCGGCATCAGCGACAGGTCGGTGGGCTGCGGGCCCCGACCGTCCGGCAGCTCGACGCGGCCCCCGCGGGGCACCAGGCCGACGGCGGCCCGTAGCAGGGTGGACTTGCCCGAGCCGTTCGGACCGATCAACCCCAGCCACTGGCCGACCTGCAGGTCCAGGCTGACCCGGCGCAGGACCTCGACGCGGTGGTAGGCCACGTGCAGGTCGCGCACTGTCAGCGCGGTGGTGGCCACCGGTGTCAGCACGCTCATCGGTCACTCCGTCCGCGCCACAGGACGAAGCAGAAGAACGGCGCGCCGACGAAGGCGGTGATCACCCCGACCGGTAGTTCGGCCGGGGCCACCAGGGTGCGGGCCCCGATGTCGGCCAGGGCGAGGAAGGCTGCCCCTGCCAGGGCGGACAGCGGCAGCAGCATCCGGTAGGACTGCCCCACCACGAGCCGGACGATGTGCGGGGTCACCAGGCCGACGAAGCCGATCAGGCCGCTGACCGAGACCGCCGCGGCGGTGATCAGGGTGGCCGCGGTGACCACGACCAGGCGGGAGCGGGCCGGGTGCAGCCCCAGCGCCCGGGCCTCGTCATCACCCAACCGCAGCACGTCCAGGTGACGGGCGTGCAGCAGCAGGACGACACCGGCCACCAGGACGTACGGCAGCAGCAACGAGACCGGGTGCCAGCCGTGGGTGGCGAGCCGACCGAAGAGCCAGGAGAGGACCTCGCGGGCGCGGGTCTGGTCCAGTCGCTGCAGCGCGTAGGTCTGGGTGGCCGAGAACAGGGCGGCCATCGCGACCCCGGCCAGCAGCAAGGTCGCCGGGGTCCGGAAGGAGCCCCGGGCCACCAGGACCGAGCCGGTCACCGCCAGCAGCGCCCCGACGAAGGCGGCAGCCGGCAGCGCACCGATCGGCCCCCAGGACAGGTCCAGCCCGAACCCGAGGGCCAGCACGGCGCCCAGACCGGCGCCGGAGGAAACACCGAGCAGGTACGGGTCGGCCAGCGGGTTGCGGAAGACTCCCTGGTAGCCCGCGCCGGCGATCGCCAGCGATGCGCCGACCAGGGCAGCCAGCACCGTGCGGGGTACTCGGATCTGCCACAGCAGCGCTTCCTGGGTCTCACTGAGCGTCTGCGGCACCTCCACGCCGGGGATGGCGCCGAGGATCGCCCGGACCACGCCGGCGGGAGCCAGCCCGCCGGCGCCCTGCAGCACCGAGAGCACGCCGATCAGCAGGAGCAGCACCCCGGCTGCCAGCACCGCCGACCAGCGGAGGCGGAATGCCCGGTCGGCCACCTGCTCCAGGTGGTCCGGTCCGACTTCATGAGTGCGCGCGACCATGCCGTATGCCGTCTGCCTCAGTCACCAGGTGCCGGTCGGTTCAGCGCCGGGTCGGGGCCGCGACGTCGCTGAGGGCCTCGGCGACAAACTCGACCAGCTGCGGCAGCCGCGGGCCCCACCGGGAGGCGATGTCGGACTCGACCACGATGATGTTGCCGTTCTTGACGGCTGACACCTCCGACCAACCGGGTCGCTCGGCCACGTCCTGCGGGGTGTAGGACAACTGGCTCGGGATGACGATCAGCTGCGGGTCGGCGGCGATGATCGCCTCCTCGGTGAGCTGCGGGTAGCCGGTCTGGTCGGTGTCAGCCTCATCGGCGATGTTGCTGGCCCCCATCGCGGAGTAGACGGACCCGATGTAGCTGTAGCTGCTCGCCGAGAAGAAGGTGTCGTCCAGCTCGTGGTAGATCCGGATATCGGCGTCCTTTGGGGCGGTCGCCAACGCCTCGTCCATGGCGGTGCGCATCTCATCGATCGCCGTCGCTGCCTCATCGACGTGACCGGTGGCCAGTCCCAGGGCCGCCATGCCGTCGTAGCCGCTCTCCACGTCGACCGGTGCGGGGTTGATGATGACCGGGATGTCCAGTCCGTTCAGCGAGGCCACGAGTTCGTTGGTGTCGTTGGCGGCGACGACCAGGTCGGGTTGGTAGCCGGCGATGGCCTCGATATTGGGGTCATAGCCGGACAGGTCCGTGGTGGGGGCCTCGGCGGGGTAGTTGGAGTAGGCATCCGCGGCGATGACCTGGTCACCGGCGCCGATGGCGAAGAGGATCTCGGTGGCCGACGGCGACAGCGAGACGATCCGCTCGGGCTGTTCCTCGACGGTGACCTCGCCGGTGGGGGTGTCGACGGTGACCGGGAAGGCTTCCAGCGCGGCGTCGTCACCGGCACCGGAGGTGGCCGCGTCCTCGGCTCCATCCG
>CAYVEH010000032.1:14333-18774 GCA_964450585.1 uncultured Ornithinimicrobium sp. | reverse complement strand
CGGACCTGGTCGCGGCCGGGGCGGTGCCGGTGGGCAACCGGGAGCTGGCCCGGGCGCTGAGCGCCAGCGGTCTGCGGTTCCGCAAACGCCGTGGTGAGCGGCCGCTGCTGCGAGTGACCGACGGGCTCCCGGCGGTCGGTGGGCCGCACGTGCTGGACGTGGTGGCCTCACCGCACGAGCCGCTGCGCGGCTCCGGGGCCGCGGTCGTGCTGATCACCGACCCGGCCGGGTGGATGGTCCTGGTCCGCAGCGCCGGGCGGGACGGCTGGGCGCCCCCGGGTGGCAAACGAGACCCCGGTGAGGTCCCGCGGGATACTGCCGTGCGTGAGGTCGCCGAGGAGACCGGGCTACAGTTGGCGCGCGCACAACTGGTGCCGGTGGGCTATGAGCGCATCACGATCACGGCCGGGCAGCAGCGGCCACCGTGGGACGCGGGTGACAACCACATCGCGGTCTTCGGCACCCGCATCGGCCGCCGGCCGACGGTGCAGCCGGCGGCCGAGGACGTGGTGGGCGCGGAGTGGGTGGACCCGGTCACCCTGCGCGACCGGTGCATCAGCCAACCCTGGTGGGCCCTGGTGGAACGCTTCACCGCGGCGAACTGAGGCGATGAGCCGCAACCTGACGGGTCACGCCCGTAGCGCATCCAACTCGGCACTCAGGTTCTCCCGGGCCCGGGCCTGCCAGTGGGTGCGGGCGTGTGCCGTGCGGTAGATCTCGGCCCGCTGGGCGAAGCCGGACAGGATGGTGGCGCGACCCTGGGCAAACAGGTCGGGCGGGACGTGGGCGTACTCCGCGCGCACCTGCGCGGCGTACTCCCGGTAGCGCGCCCGGCTGGCGGACAGGATCCACAGGTCGGCGTCGTGCAGCACTGCGGCGGTATGCCGTCGGCTCGCCAGCACTGAGGAGGCTACCTCGGTGTTGTGCTCGAGGGTCAGCAGCACCAGGGCTTCGATGACGTCGACAGTGCCCGGCGCCACGCCGAGCGCGTGCAGGTGGTCACGGGCCAGGGCCGCGCTGCGGTGCTCGTTGCTGCCTGCTGTGGCCCGGGGGTCGTAGACGGCATCGTGGTACCAGGTGGCGACTCGAGCCTGCCGGGCTCCGATCGCGTCCACCGCTCCGGCCTGGGTCAACTCGGCGAGCGCCGCCAGCACCTCGCTCAGGTGGTGCACCGTGTGGTAGTGCCGGTGCGGTTCGGACCAGCGCGACAGCAACCGGGTGCCCTCCGCGGTGCGCAGCGCTGGGGGCGCCTCCGGTGCCAGTAGCGCGAGGTCGGCCTGCCAGGAGTCCTGCAGCCGTGCGCTCGTCGCGTCCTGCGGTGCGGGTGATGAAGTCACCCCCTCAGTCTGCCTGGCAGGGGCAGCCACCTCGCCCCGGGTGCGCTCGCGGGCCGACCCCTCACGGTCGGTGCAACATCTCCGGCAGCGGAGCGTCGTGCACCACGGTGAGCCCGGAGACTGCCCGGGTGAGCACCACATAGAGCCGCCGCAGGCCGGTGCGCTCGTCCGGCTCCGCGGCCACCACGGCGGCCGGCTCGGCCACCACGACCTGATCGAACTCCAACCCCTTGGCCAACGTGGCGGGCACCAGATGCACCCGGGGTTCGCGGAGCAGGCCGTCCGCGCCGGAGCCGCCGCTCTGCTGATCAGCCGGTGCGGGGGCGCCCAGCTGCACGTGGACCAGGCCGTCCTGCTGCAGGGCAGCGGCCAGCTCCGGGACTGCGGCGTCGGCCACGATCACTCCCACCGTCCCCGGGGCGCCGTCCAGGGCCGCCCGGGTGGCGTCGAGGGTGGTGCCGGTGAGATCACCTGCTGCCGGAACCACCTCCAGACGCCCCCGGTGAGAGCGGACGGACTCGGGCAGCGACAGACCGGGCGCGATGTGCGGCAGGAGGCGAGCGGCATACTCGATCACCTCGGCCGGCACCCGGAAACCCCGGGTCAGCTCCTCCAGGTGCGCCTCTGCTTTGCCCAGGTGCGCCAGGCTCTCCTGCCAGGAGCGGGTGGCCCACGCAGTGGTGCCCTGGGCCAGGTCTCCCAGCACGGTCAGCGACCCGGTGGAGGCCCGCCGGCCGACCGCCCGCAGCTGCATCGGCGACAGGTCCTGGGCCTCATCCAGGATCACGTGACCCAGGCTGGGGGTGCGCTCCAGGATGTCGCCGATCTCATCCAGCAGCACGGTGTCTGCTGCGCTCCACCGGGCGCGGCCCTTGCTCCGGGGTGGCTGGTCCCAGCGCACCAGCTGCTGCTCGGCGTCGGTCAGCAGCCCGTCGGCCGCGTCGGCCAGCAGCGCCGGGTCCGACCACAGCCCAAAGAGCACCGTGGCAGGGTCCAGCGCCGGCCAGAGCGCCGCCGCGTAGGCCTTGACCGGGGCGCTGCGCGCCACCGCGTCCTGCACCCGGTCATCCGGAGTCTCCCCGGCCCGTTCCATCCGGACCAGGACGGCGTGGGCAAGTCGCCTGGGCAGCATCTGCCGGGCCGCGCTGTATCGGACGCCGCGGGAGGTGAGTTCATCCAGGATGTCCTGCACGTCGTAGGCCGGCACGCGCCAACGGCGTGACCCGCGCGGCACCACCAGCGGTTCGGTCGCCCGGCGCACCCGGGACCAGACGCCGCGGTGCAGCACCTGCGCCAGGCGCGTATCCCCCTTGAGGGCGGCGACCTCCGCGGTGTCGGTGCCGCGGGCCGGTCCGGTCAACTCCTCGATGGTGGTGTGCTGGACCTCGATCTCCCCGAGGGCGGGCAGCACCGCGTCGACATGGTCCAGAAAGGCCCGGTTCGGTCCGATGACCAGGACTCCGCTGCGGGAGAGCCGGTCGCGGAAGGAGTACAGCAGCCACGCGGCACGGTGTAGCCCGACGGCGGTCTTGCCGGTGCCCGGTGCCCCCTGCACACAGATCGTGGTGGCCACATCGGCGCGGACGATCTCGTCCTGCTCGGGTTGGATGGTGGCGACGATGTCCCGCATCGGGCCGGTCCGGGGGCGCTCGATCTCCCGGGCCAGGATGCGGCTGTGACGATCGGTCGGCCCGTCCTGGGGGTGCGGGTCGTCGAGGTGCTCGTCCTCGTATGCCGTCAGCTCGCCGTGGTCGACCCCGAACCGGCGGCGTCGCCGCACGTGCATGGGCTCGCGGGCCGAGGCCCGGTAGAAGGGAGTGGCCACGGCCGCGCGCCAGTCGACCACGACCGGCTCACCCGTGGCATCGGAGATGTGCCGCCGGCCGATGTAGTGACGCTCCGGTCCGTGGGCGGGGGAGTCGGTGTCGATGCGGCCGAAGAACAGCGTGCTGTGCGGGTCGTCCTGGAGGGACTGGGCGCGGCGCCACAGGGTGCCGGCCAGGTACTCGCCGGCGATCTTGTCACCTGCCTGGGACTGCAGCCCCAGGGTCTGCTGCCGCATTCTGGACAGCTCGGTGCGTGCGGTGTCCAGGTGCGCCCGCTCGCGCGCGAGCTCGGCATCGGGGTGGGCGGACTGCTCCGCCGTGGTATCTGGAGGGTGGGTGTCTTCGGGCATAGGCGTGCCGCCTCGGATCGCAGGGGGACGGGGAGAACGCGACCCTAACCGATCCGAGGCGGCACGCGAAGGCAGATGCGGGGCGCACAGCTGCCTTCGGGACGTCCGGGTCAGCTGTCCGGACGAGACTCCAGGGTGACGGAGAGCTCGTGCTCCTGGCCGTCCCGGATGTAGGTCAACGTGATCTCATCGCCGGCGGCGCGCTGGCGCACCTGGGCCACCAGGGCCAGCGAGCCATTGACCCGTTCGCCGTCGATCTCGGTGATGGCATCACCCTTGGCCAGCCCGGCGTGGTCGGCGGGGGAGTCTGGTTCCACCTGGGTGATCCCGGCGGCGTGCAGGGTGGCACCGTCTCGCTCGGCGGTCGCGTCGACCAGGCCGATCCCCAGGAAGGCGTGCTCGGCGGTCCCGTCCTCGATCAGCTGGCTGACGATGGAGGTGACCTCGTTGACGGGGATGGCGAAGCCGATGCCGATGTTGCCGCTCTGACCGCCCATCGCGCCGAGGGTGGCGATGGAGGAGTTGATGCCGATCAGGGCGCCGTTGCTGTCCACCAGGGCACCGCCGGAGTTGCCGGGGTTGATCGCGGCGCTGGTCTGGATGGCGTTGGTCACCACGGGCTCGGCCTCCCGCATGGCCCCGGGTCGGATGCCCTGGCTGCCGGCTTGTTCGGTGGTGACTGGGCGGTCCAGGGCGCTGACGATACCGGTGGTGACCGTGCCGCTGAGTCCCAGCGGGTTGCCGATGGCCATCACCGGGTCGCCGACGGCCAGGTTCTCGTCATCGCCGACGCTGATCGGGTGCAGATCCTCGGGTGGGGAGACCAGGCTCAGCACGGCCAGGTCGGTGGAGGGGTCAGCACCGTCGATCTGTGCATCGTAGCTGCGGCCGTCGGCCAGGGTGACCTGGACCTGTTGCGCGCCGGCGA
>CAYVEH010000032.1:0-14233 GCA_964450585.1 uncultured Ornithinimicrobium sp. | reverse complement strand
GCATCGTAGCTGCGGCCGTCGGCCAGGGTGACCTGGACCTGTTGCGCGCCGGCGACGACGTGGGCGTTGGTGACGATGTGTCCTGAGTCGTCCCAGACGACCCCCGACCCGGCGCCGGCTCCGGTGCCGGACTCCACGCTGATGGCCACCACGCTGGGGGTGACGTTGGCCGCTACCGCGCCCCAGTCGGTGGACGGGCTGTAGGAGGCCTGGCTGGCGCTGGCGCCGGCGGAGCTCGGGCTGGCCTCCAGCACCACGGGTGGCTGCTGGTCCTCAGCGGCCTGCACCGCGGCATACGTCCCGCCGGAGGCCAGGATCGCCGACAGCAGGCCCACCGCCGTCACCTGGGTCCAGATGGTTGCGTTGGTCTTGCTCATGATCCGCTCCTTCAGGGGGGTGCTCGCGGGGGTTCTGCGTGAACTTGTTGTCTCAAGACAACTACGAGCACCTCGTAGGAGGCTGGGATGGTGCTGGTTGTTTGCTGGGAATCTGTCCGCTAGGAGTGAAACAGCCAGGAGATCACGGCGTGGGTGTCCCGGGCGCCGCGGTGTGCCGGGGCAGATCGACCCGGAAGGTGGCGCCGCCCCCGGGCGTGGGCCGGTGTCGCACGGTGCCTGCGTGCCGGCCGACGATGGCGGCCACGATGGACAGCCCGAGCCCGGTGCCGCCGGGCGTTCGGGGGCCTCGGCCCCGGGAGGGGTCGGCGCGGTAGAAGCGCTCGAAGACACGGGCCGCCGCATCCGGTGGGATGCCGGGGCCGTGGTCGGCTACCTCGATGGTCGCCCACTGGTCGTTCTGCCCGAGGCGGATGTCCACGGGCGTGTCCTCCGGGGTGTGCGCGACGGCGTTGGCCACCAGATTGGTCAGCACCTGACGCAGGGCAAAGTCATCGCCGGGGACGACGAGGGGGCCGTTGGAGCGTCCGTATCGGTCGATGGAGAAGGCCCGCTGCGGGGACCGCACGCGGGCGTCCTGGACCACGTCGTTGGCGACGACGGTCAGGTCGACCTGGTCGTGCGGTCGATGCGGCGTGGTGTCCAGCCGGGTGAGCAGCAGCAGGTCCTCCACCAGGCGGGCCATCCGGGAGGACTCGTCCTCGATGCGACGCATCGCTGAGGCCACGTCCTCCGGCCCGGTGACGCCGCCGACCCGGTAGAGCTCGGCATACCCCTTGACGGTCGCCAACGGGGTGCGCAACTCGTGCGAGGCGTCCGCGACGAACTGCCGCATCCGGGCCTCGGAAGCCTCCCGCACCGCAAACGACTGCTCGATCTGGGCAAGCATCGCGTTCAGGGAGTCCGACAGGGAGGCCACCTCGTCGTTTGCGTGACGCTCCGGGATGCGGCGAGTCAGGTCGCCGGCCGCGATGGCCGCGGCGGTGTCCTCGATGCGGGTCAGGGGCCGGAAGGCTCGTCGCACCGCGAACCAACTGATCAACGCCACCGCCAACAACGTGATCAGGCCGACGATGGTGGTGAGCACCAACAACTGTTTGACAGTGTTCGTGACCGTGGTCAGCGGCAGCGCGACAGCCACGGTCCCCTCGCCGACAAACGTGGAGTAGCGCGCCAGCAGCACCCGCCACTGGATCTCCCCGTCCTGGGAGTCGACGGTGAACGGCCCCTGCCCGATCCGCGCGTCGTCGATCGGGACGTCGCCGAGGTCCGGGTCCTCGTTCTTGTCGCTGCCCACCGGGCGTGTCTGGTAGGTCCACCCCGGCCCGGTGATCAGCAGGTAGTACGGGTTGGGGGCGACCACCATGTCGGACTCCTGCCCGCCCAGGTTGTTGTAGGCCTCCTTGAGCAACGGCTCAATGTAGGCCTCGAGGTCCGAGTCGGTTCGGTCGGTGAGGTAGTCCCGCAGCAGCGTCGCGGTGAGGGCAGTGGTGACCACGTACGCCGCGAGCACCAGGGCGACCACGACCGTCACCAGGCGCGCCGTCAGCGACAGGTTGTGTAACCTCGCGACGGCGGACCGGCGTGCCGAGCCGACCCACCCCACGGAGGTCAGGCGCTCTCGTGGTCGCGTGGCTCGCGCAGCACATAGCCGACGCCACGCTTGGTGTGGATCATCGGCTCACCCTCGGTGTCGATCTTGCGGCGCAGGTAGGAGATGTAGGACTCCACGATGCCCATCTCACCACGGAAGTCATAGTCCCAGACATGATCCAGGATCTGCGCCTTGGACAGCACCCGGTTGGCATTCAGCATGAGGTAGCGCAGCAGCTTGAACTCCGTGGGGGAGACATCGATCACGCGCCCGGCGCGGGTCACCTCGTGACGGTCCTCATCCAGCTCCAGGTCAGCCACGCGCAGCGTGGTGTCCTCATCCAACGGCTCGTGGGTCTGCGTGCGGCGCAACACGGCGCGGATGCGGGCCACGACCTCCTCCAGGCTGAACGGCTTGGTGACGTAGTCGTCCCCGCCGACCGTGAGCCCCTTGAGCTTGTCATCCAGGCTGTCCCGCGCGGTGAGGAAGAGGACGGGTAGGTCTCGGCCGTGATCACGGAGTTTGCGGGTGACGGTGAAGCCGTCCATGTCCGGCAGCATCACGTCCATCACGGCCAGGTCGATCTGGTGCTCTTCGGCCAGCCGCATGGCGGTGTTGCCGTCAGCTGCGGCGTGCACCTCAAACCCGGCGAACTTCAGGCTCGTGGTGAGCAGCTCGCGGATGTTGGTCTCGTCCTCGACAACGAGCAGAGTGGCCTCGGCAGTACTCATGACACCAGTGTGTGACCGGATCCTGGGAACTTTCTGATAGGTCGCTGTGGTCTGGGCTGCCGTGCTGGCTGACGGTTCCTGAGGTCACCTCCCGCCGGAACCAGCATCTTTTGGCCGGTCGCTCGGGTTGCTCCAAGGTGATCGGCCTACGATGCCGGGCCTGATGCGCCGCCCGCCCCCGTTGACCTCGCTGCCCGTGTTGGTCACCGCCTTCGTGGTGGTGACGTTGCTCGCGGCGGGGCCGCTGCGCCCGCTGGACCATGCGCTCCAGGCGTACTGGTCGCGCCGCTACACGCCCAACTGGCACGACTTCCTGGACCATGTGCCCAACGCGGTGGCCGGTCAGGCCGTGTGCTTACCCGTGCTCGCGGTCGTGGCGTGCTGGCTTGCGCTGACCCGTCGCACCTGGCACCCGCTCGTGGTTGCGCTGGCCGCCGAGGCGGCCTTCTACGTCGGGATCGGGGGACTGAAGGTGGTGTTGGCCCGGTCCTCACCGGTGGTCGGTGACGGGTCGTTCTTCTCGGGCGGGTTTCTGGAGTATGGGTGGTACGGCATGGCATATCCCTCTGGTCATGCCGCTGAGGCGGTGCTCATCTACGGCGCCGCCGCCTACCTCATCCGCAGCTATGCCCATCCTGACGTGCGGGCTCGAGGTCGTACCTTCTGGTTGGTGCTGCTCATTGCAGCGGGAGCCGTGACCGTTGCGTTCTACCTGGGTTTTCACTGGCCCACGGACTTGTTGGGAGGTCTCTTGGCCGGCGGGATCCTGTTGCGGCTCCTGGTGACTCTTGACCGGCGGTGGGCGACTGCGTCGGTATGAAGGAAGCCTTAGCCTCGATCCACCGATGCCCTGGGTTGAGTGGCTGGCAGCGGGCTCGCTGGGCGTTGACGGGGAGTGGGCAGGAGTGATCGCCCGGCCTCGCTGCGGGGTGTTCCACTGGGTCGTGCCATCGCGCGGGTGAGGTTGAACGCGATGACCGCCAGGACGAGCCAGGCGGCGTTGGCTGCGAACTTTCCCGACGGAAGGTGGTGAAGAAGGCGTGGAAGCGCCAGGTGTCGAACAGCGAGGCCTGCCCGCGGCTGGCTTTGGGGTTGAGGTCCGGGATGCGGCGCACGACCAGCCGCCCGGACACCTGCCGGGCTTTGGTCTTGGACGCTAACGCGATGAACGGAATCTCGGCGACCTCGGCACGAGAGATCCCCTGCTCGGTGGTTCGTCGTCGATGGTTGCTCAGCACCCGGGAGGCGACGGCGTCCAGCTGACGCACGTGACCCACAGTGAACGCGCGCAGGAAGCTGCCCAGTGTGGAGGGGGCGTAGCACCCGGTGAGGAGCTTCTTCATGGCGCCGTGGCGCAGCAGGGCCATGTCATCGATGCTGTCCGTGCCGGCGACCATGCCCGCGACAAGCGCAGCCACTTTCGCCCCGGCACGGGCGCCCTTGTCGGTCGGCACCGACAGATGCTCCTGGGCCAACGCGCCCAGCCCAGCACCATCAGCCAGTGCCATGACTGGGACCAGCCCCGCGGTCGACACCAGATTCGGGTCGTCGAAGACCGCAGAATCGCTCGAGAAGTTGTGAGGGAGTTTCATCCCAGAGATGCCCTACCGATCCGGTGAGTTGGGGCTATCGCAAGTCCCAATCTCCAGCACGGCAGGGCATCTTTCTGTTACGGCACGCTCACACGACCAAGATCATCGGTGGATCGAGGCTTAGGAGGGGGTTGGGAGGGGCAGCACCACGGGCGAACACATAACGATTTGATGACATTGCTTGTCTTTGGAGGACCCAGTCGTAGCCTAGGTTGACGGTGGCTCCACCGGGGGGCGATCGATGAGAAGTAGGGAGCGGGTTCAATGATGAGCTTAGTTAGGGTCCGCCCCAAGGGTGTGGGCGCATCCGTAGCGCTCAGCCTGGCGGCGGTCACGATGACGGGCTTGATGGCGACGGGCGTGGGGCATGTTCCAGCACAGGTGCATGAAGGTGTCTGGCCTTGCAGCGGGCAGTTTAGTCGGGGCTACCTTGAGACAAGCACTGCGGGAGCAACGTATCTAAGGGCGCCGGGTGGCGAGAAGACATCCTACTGGTCCACGGGTGGGACCCATTCGCAAGCCGCGACGTCTCTGTATAATCTACCCCTCCTTGGCGGAGGATCCTGGGATGCCAGCGCGCCGACGATTTACGATTCTGAACCGGGGTGCACGCTAGCGTGAGGCGGGCAGGGGTCTTAGGCCTGGTGCGTTCTGCGAGTGCCGCTGTCCTACTCCTCGGGCTGATCGCCTGTAGTTCACCCGCCGGAGATGCTGAAGCGACGGACGGGGGTGACGCCAAGGCGGAAGCCTCCGGGGATGGCCTATCGCCCCAGGTTTCGGAGGGGGCAGCATCCGAAGCAAGTGCCGGCGCCGATGTCGTGGAGGCGAACTCCGAGCAATGGGTGTCAGACAAGAAATTTCGAGGCACCCAGGAGGAGTATCTCCAAGCTGTTCAATCGTGCCTCGGTGAAAACGGCTTCGCGGCAGAAGTGTCAACCGAAGAGCCTGGCAGGTTGGACATCGCGATGAAAGGACATAGCGACGAGGACTTGAGAAAGGTTATGGACGCCTGTCACTCCTCGATCGGGGAACCGAATGCATACCTGACAATGACTGAACTGCAGGCGCGTTATGATTGGCGGGTTGAACAGTTTGACTGCCTGGTTGAAGCAGGATACATCACCGGGACCGCAAAATCCTTCGAGTCGTTTGTTGCGGACTACCAGCGAACCGGATTTGCAGAGTGGGACCCCATGCAGGGTGTTGCTGGCGGGTTCGAGGACACTAAGGACGCACTCCGGGAGTGCCCACGGTCTGAGCATTGGTAGGCCGGGTGCGTCGCAGATCCTGGGCCACGATATGGTGGTTCTCTGCCCTCGTGCTGGTGGCTGCCCTCGCCTGGTGGGCCGGGCGCCAGGTAGCGCTTCCAGAGGAGAGCGACACCGACCAGGTGCCTAACGCGCCGAGTTACCTCGCCCAGGCGGGGTCGTTGGAGAACGTCCTATCCTTCACCGGGTCGCTGCTTTGGGAACCGGAGTCCTCGGCCACCGCTCCAGGGTCGGGTGTCGTCACCCAGATCGACCTGTCAGCCGGTGGCAGCATCGCCTCCGGGACGCCCGTGTACCACATCAACGAGGAGGCGGTGATTGCCTGCGAGGGGGTCGTGCCGGCCTACCGCGATCTTCACTTGGGTGACCACGGTCGTGACGTGGCCCAGTTGCGGGCTTGCGTGGGATTGGATGGGGGCGAGCGCTTCGATGAGGACCTGCGTGTGGCACTCGCCGACGGCGGCATCTTCCACCTGGACAACCCGGCCGTCGTCCCACGGGGAGCCGTCATCTTCCTCGCCGAACTGCCTGCCCGTGGCTACCTGGCCGAGGGGATCCAGGTCGGCAGTACGGTGACTGCGGGCCAAGAGGTGATCATCATCGCTGGCCAGACGCCAGACGTCACGCTCGCGGTCGGTGGTTCGGCGCCGGTGACGTTGACCCAAGGGATGGTCGTCACGGCAGAGATCTCCGGGGCTCCTGTCGAAGGTGAGCTCGGGCCGGGGGCTACAGACGGAGCCACCGGAGAGAGCACCTTTGTGGTCCTGGCACCCGACGGCGGCCCGGTCTGTGACGGGACGTGCGCCGACCAGGCGCCGCTGCCGGGTCCGGTGAATGTGCCACTGCGTGTCACGGTCACGCCGCGGGCCGAGGGAGTGATCGTCCCCGTTTCCGCGATCCGCACCCTCCCGGACGGGACGACCCAGGTGACGCGGGTTGAGGGTGGCCCGGTGGAGGTGTCGGTGTTGACCAGTGTCGGCGGTCAGGCTGTCGTCCAGGGGCTGGACGCTGGCGCGGAGATCCTGGTCTTCGCCCCGGACAACTAGGAGGGGGCCCACGCCGATGAGTCTGGAGTTGCAGGAGCTCACCTTTGGGTATGAAAGCGATGCCCCGATCCTGCTCGGTATCTCCCACAGGTTCTCCCCGGGCAGCCTGACAGCGTTGACTGGCCCTTCAGGGTCTGGGAAGTCGACACTGCTCTACCTTGCCGGACTCATGCTGACCCCAGAGGCAGGCAGGGTGCTCGTTGACGGGCAGGACGCTAGTGCGTGGTCGGACGGCGAGCGCACCGCCGTGCGCGCCGAACGAATGGGCTTTGTCTTCCAGGATGCTCTGCTTGACCCAGCGCGTTCGATTGTCGACAACGTCTGCGAGGGAAGTTTGTACCACTCGGGGCGACGCCGTGGAGTGCGCGAACGCGCCCGCGAACTCCTGGACCACTACGGCGTGACCGCTGATCCGCTCCGTCGGCCCGGGCAGATCTCCGGTGGTCAGGCCCAACGCGTGGCGCTGTGCCGCGCACTCATTGGGCGACCCGACATCATTCTGGCCGACGAACCCACCGGTAACCTGGACCACGAGAGCGCTGACATCGTCTGGACCACGCTGGCGCAGTTGGCCACGGACGGCGCCACGGTCCTGGTGGCAACCCACGACCAGCACCGCGCGGCAGCATGCCATCACCACTTCAGAGTCGGACATGCCTCTACCAGCTAACCGTGCGCTCCGGGAGAGCGCGGCCGCGGCGATGGCCCATCGGGCCAGCACCATCATCATGATCACGCTGACGTTCGCGACGACGCTCGCGGTCTTCCTGACCGCTGGGCGGTCAGTCGCTGTCGAGGCCGATGTCCTCGCCAGGATCGACGACGCAGGGCCCCGACTCGTCACGGTCCAGGTGCTAGAGCCGGCCCCCGGCGTCGACCAAGCGGGACTGGAGCGCCTCAGTCGGGCCACCGGAGTGGAGTGGGTGCTCGGGCTCGGCACTGCGCGTGACACCCACAACGCAGCCATTCCCGGCGGCGCGAACGTCGCCACGCGCTCTCTGCTGACGCCGATGCCACCAACGGTTGAGATGGCGATGGGTCGGGCACCGGCGCCTGGTGAGGTCATCGTGAGTGCGAGCGCACGCCAGAGCCTCGGGCTGCGCGTGGCATCCGGCACCATTGACGACCAGGGCAGGCTGTTACCCGTGGTCGGTGAGTATCGGATGAGTGAGGATCTGGCCGACCTGCAGCGCCTGGCGCTGGTGGGCAGCGCCCCCGACAGTACCGAACGGGCCACGCTGGTCTACCTGCTGGCCGAGTCCACCGGCAGCGTGCCCGTCGTCACGGCACAGGTCCAGGCGCTGTCGGGGTTGGCCGCCTCGGACGGCGTCAGTGTCTCGACCTCAGATGAGTTGCTGGTGGTGCAGGAAGCTGTCGGTGGAGAACTCAGTCGATTCGGTCGGACGATGGCGCTCGGCTCACTGGCGGCCGGATTGGTCCTGATGGCGCTGGCCATCACCCTCGCGCTGTCCTCCCGCCGCCGTGATCACGGCAGGCGACGCGCCCTGGGTGCGTCGCGCTCGGCGATCATCGTGTTGGCGGTCCTGGAGGTGTTGACCTGCGTGGCGGTTGGAGCCGTCCTCGGCGCCGTGGTCGGAAGTTGCCTGGTGCAGCGGTTGACCGGCACCATGCCCCGCCTCGACTTCCTGGTGGCAGTCCCGGTGCTGGTGCTGATCATCGGTGGGGTCGCGGCGGTCGTCCCGGCGACGATGGCCTCGCTGCGCGACCCCGTCCGGATCCTGCGCGTTCCGTAGCTCAGGACGCGTTCAGATCCAGCGCGCCGAGGTCCTCGGCATCCACGATCCGGTAGGCGTATCCCTGCTCGGCAAGGAACCGTTGCCGGTGCGCAGCGAACTCCGCATCGACAGTGTCCCGGGCCACGATGGTGTAGAAGTGCGCCGTGCGCCCATCGCCCTTGGGGCGCAGCACCCGCCCGAGCCGCTGAGCCTCCTCCTGGCGCGAGCCGAACGTGCCGGAGACCTGGATCGCGACCGAGGCCTCTGGCAGGTCGATGGAGAAGTTGGCCACCTTGCTGACCACGAGCAGTCCCACCTCGCCGGTACGGAAGGCCGCAAACAGTTTCTGTCGCTCCGCCACCGTGGTCTCTCCGGTGATCAACGGGGCATCCAACCGATCGGCCAGCGTGCCGAGCTGGTCAAGGTACTGGCCGATCACCAGGGTCTGTTGGCCGCGGTGACGGGCGACCAGGTCCGCCACGACGGTGTCCTTGGCCGGGGCGCAGGAGGCGAACCGGTACCGCTCATCCGGCTCCGCAGTGGCATAGGCCATCCGCATCGAGTCCGACAGGGTGACCCGCACCTCGACACAGTCCGCCGGGGCGATGTAACCCTGGGACTCGATGTCCTTCCACGGCGCGTCATAGCGCTTCGGCCCGATGAGGGTGAAGACCTCCGACTCCCGCCCGTCCTCGCGCACCAGGGTCGCGGTCAACCCCAAGCGGCGACGGGCCTGCAGGTCAGCGGTCATCCGGAAGATCGGGGCTGGCAGCAGGTGCACCTCGTCGTAGACGATGAGCCCCCAGTCCCGGGCATCCAGCAGGTCCAGGTGCTTGTAGACCCCGCCGCGCTTGATGGTGAGCACCTGGTAGGTGGCGATGGTCACCGGTCGGATGTCCTTGCGCGAGCCGCTGTACTCCCCGATCTCCTCGTCGGTCAGGCTGGTGCGTGCCAACAACTCAGCACGCCACTGGCGCGCCGAGACCGTGTTCGTGACCAGGATCAGGGTGGTCGTGCCCGAGCGGGCCATGGCCCCGGCGCCGACCAGGGTCTTGCCGGCACCGCAGGGGAGGACCACCACACCGGAGCCGCCGTCCCAGAACCCGTCCACAGCCTGCTGCTGGTACGGGCGCAGCGACCAGTCGTCCTGGCGCAGGTCGATCGGGTGCTTCTCGCCATCCACATATCCGGCCAGATCCTCAGCCGGCCACCCCACCTTGATCAGCTCTTGCTTGAGATGCCCGCGCTCGGAGGCATGCACCACGACGGTGTCGGCATCGAGCCGCTCCCCGGTCAGCGGGGCAATCTTCTTGTGTCGCAGGATCTCCTCCAGCACCGCGCGGTCGGTGGTGCGCAGCAGGAGGCGCGCCGGCTCCGTGGACTCGTCCTTCACCAGGGTCAACCGGCCGTACCGGTCCATCGTCTCGGCGATGTCCAACAGCAGCGCGTTGGGCACCGGGTAACGGCTGTGGCTGACCAGGGCGTCAACGACCTGCTCGGCGTCGTGCCCAGCGGCACGGGCATTCCACAACCCGAGCGGGGTCACCCGGTAGGTGTGCACGTGCTCCGGGGCCCGTTCCAACTCGGCGAAGGGCGCCACCGCGCGCCGCGCCTCCTCAGCAGCGGGGTGGTCGACCTCGAGCAGGAGCGTCTTGTCGGACTGGACAATCAGTGGGCCATTCATCGTGAGGGCAACGGTATGCCGACCCGTCGACATTCCGGGCATCGGCGGCGGCCCAGGGGCGCCGGAACCTACCATGGGGTCCATGACCAGGATGCTGCCGATGACCGAGCCGGCCGCGGGACTGCCCGAGCAGGTCACCATCTATGAGGTCGGCCCCCGGGACGGCCTGCAGAACGAGAAGGCCGTGGTGCCGGTGCAGGTCAAGGCCGAGTTCGTGCGCCGCCTGGTCGATGCCGGGCTGCAGACGGTGGAGCTCACCTCCTTCGTCCCGCAGCAGTGGGTGCCCCAGCTCGGGGACGCCGAGGAGCTGCTGGACCTACTCGGCCCGGTGGCTGCCGGTCAGCAACGTCCGGTGCTGGTGCCCAACGAGCGCGGCCTGGACCGGGCCCTGGAGCAGGGGGTGAAGGCGGTGGCGGTCTTCGGCAGCGCCACCGAGACGTTCGCGCAGCAGAACCTGAACCGGACGGTGGCGCAGTCCCTGGAGATGTTCGCCCCGGTCGTCCGCCGCGCCCTCGACTCCGGGGCCTGGGTGCGGGGCTACGTCTCCATGTGCTTCGGTGACCCCTGGGAGGGGCCGGTGCCCATCAGCCAGGTCGTCGACGTGTGCTCCCGCCTGATGGATCTCGGGTGTGACCAGCTCTCCCTCGGCGACACCATCGGGGTGGGCACCACCGGGCACGTCAGCAGACTGCTGGAGGCCCTGGATGGTGCCGGCATCGGGGCAGACCAGGTCGCAGTGCACTTCCACGACACCTACGGTCAGGCGCTGGCCAACACCATCACGGCGCTGTCCCACGGTGTGCGCGTGGTGGATGCCAGCACCGGTGGGTTGGGGGGGTGCCCGTACGCCAAGTCGGCCACCGGCAACCTGGCCACCGAGGACCTGGTCTGGGCGCTGGAGGGACTGGGCATCGAGCACGGCACCGACCTGGAGGCGCTGGTGGCCACCAGCGTGTGGATGGCCGAGCAGTTGGGCCGGCCCTCACCCTCTCGGGTGGTCAAGGCGCTGGCCGGGGTCTAGCCACCAGAGTCCTGATCGGCCTCCGGCCCGTCCTCGGGTCCCTGCTGCTCGACGTCCTCGGCGGCGAAGGTGCTGGGGTCGATGACCATCTGCTCCTGATCGGCCTCATCAGCAAAGCCTGGGATCGCGGTGGTCAGGTCCGCAGCCGGCGCCTTGGCCGCGGAGGTCTCACCCTCGCCGGTGGCCCGGGTGTCGCCGACATCGTCCTTCTTCTTGAAGTTGGAGTTGAACAGGCCGCCTGCGATGCTCACGATGCCTCGTCTCGTCCTCGGTGCGGATAGGTACTCCCTCGACGGTAACCGGCCTGGAGGCTGCCTGCGATCGCAGGCTCCGCTGCCGTTCCCCGGTGTGGGACGGCATACGGTTGGGGCAGTCATCGATCCGAAGGAGTATTGCGTGATGAAGTCCGGAGTTCGCCGGGAGCACATGAACCCTGGTGTCCGACCACAGGATGACCTGTTCGAGCACGTCAACGGTGGCTGGCTGACCAGCACCGAGATCCCGGAGGACAAGGGCCGGTACGGCGCCTTCGACATCCTGCGCGAGAACGCCGAGAGTGATGTGCGCGCGCTCATCGAGGAGAGCGCCGCTGCCGCCAGCCAGGCCGCCCCGGGCAGTGCCGAGCGCAAGGTCGGTGACCTGTACGCCTCCTTCATGGACACTGAGCAGATTGCTGCCCAGGGCACGACCCCGTTGGTGGCCGACCTGCGCGCTATCGCCGCCGTGGCGGACCCCTCCGCCCTGGTCCGGGAGTCTGCCCGGCTGCAGCGTGGTGGCGTCGACGCGCTGGTCTTCCTGTTCGTCACCGCGGACGCGGGCAACCCACAGGAGTACATCGCCTACCTGCACCAGGGTGGGATCGGTCTGCCCGATGAGGCCTACTACACCGATGAGGAGCACGCCGAGGCCCGGGCCGCCTACCTGACCTACCTCCAGCGACTGCTGGACCTGGCGGCTCCCGCGCTGCAGGAGGCCGGGCTCGACCTGGGCCCGCAGGCCGCCCACCGGGTGTTTGACCTGGAGACCCGGATCGCGGCGGGGCACTGGGACCGGGTGGCGACCCGGGATGCGGTGAAGTCCTACACCCGCTGGTCCCGCGAGGAGCTGATCGAGGCCACCGCCGGTTGGGACTGGAGCGCGTATGCCGAGGGGCTGGGTCTGCCTGCCGGCGCGCTGGATCAGGTGGTCGCCCGTCAGCCGGACTTCCTGACGGCCACCGCGCAGGCGTTGCGGGAGGTCCCGATCGTCGACTGGCGCGCCTGGCTCACCCTCCGGCTGCTGGACAGCAGCGCCCCCTACCTGACCGAGGACTTCGTGGAGGCTGGGTTCGACTTCCACGGCCGGACTCTGACCGGCACCCCGCAGAACAAGGAACGGTGGCGTCGCGGGGTGGCGCTGGTCGAGGAACTGATCGGTGAGGAGGTCGGCCAGCTCTACGTGCAACGGCACTACCCGCCGGAGGCCGGTGAGCGGATGGCCGAGCTGGTGGAGAACCTGCTGGCGGCGTTCCGGGCCCGGATCAGCGACCTGGAGTGGATGGGCGCCGAGACCCGCACCAAGGCACTGGAGAAACTGGCGAACTTCCGACCCAAGATCGGTCACCCGTCGCGGTGGCGGGACTACTCGGCGCTGACCGTCGACCCCAAGGACCTGCTGGGCAACGTGCGGCGTGGCAGTGCCGTCGAGCTCGACTACCAGGTGAGTCGGATCGGTGGCCCGATCGACCGGGAGGAGTGGATGATGACCCCGCAGACGGTCAACGCCTACTACCACCCGATGCTCAACGAGATCGTCTTCCCGGCCGCGATCCTGCAGCCACCGTTCTTCGACGTGGAGGCCGACGACGCGGTCAACTACGGCGGCATCGGCGCGGTCATCGCCCACGAGATCGGCCACGGCTTCGACGACCAGGGGTCCCGCTATGCCGGCGACGGCTCGCTGACCGACTGGTGGACGGAGGAGGACCGGGCGGCCTTCGACGAGCGGTCCCAGCAGCTGATTGCCCAGTTCGACGGGTTGGAGACCCGCAACGCCCCGGGCAGCCCGGTCAATGGCGGGCTGACCGTCGGGGAGAACATCGGCGACCTGTGTGGCCTGGCGGTCTCCTTGCACGCCTACCGGTTGGCCACCGGCGGGGAGGCACCAGAGATCGACGGGTGGACCGGTGACCAGCGGTTCTTCCTCGGATATGCCCAGGTCTGGCAGGGCAAGTCGCGCCCAGAGGAGGCGCGGCGGTTGTTGGCGATCGACCCGCACGCACCGGCGGACCTACGCGCCAACCTCGCCCGCAACGCGGATGCCTTCCACGAGGCGTTCGGGGTGGTCGAGGGCGATGGCATGTGGCTCGCCCCGCAGGACCGGGTCCGGATCTTCTGAGGCGTGGTGACCACCGAGGTGTCCGACCGGTGCGGCCGGTGAACGAGGCCACGGCGCTGGCCGCAGTGCTGGTCGATGAGCTCATCCGGTGCGGGGTGCGGGACGTCGTTCTGGCACCCGGTTCACGCTCGGCCCCGCTGGCGTATGCCGTGCGGCAGGCGGAGCGCGCCTCCCGGCTGCGGTTGCACGTCCGGGTGGATGAGCGCTCCGCGGCGTTCCTGGCGCTGGGTCTGGGCAAGATCAGCCGGCGTCCCGCGGTGGTCATCACCACCTCCGGCACGGCCGTGGCCAACCTGCACCCGGCGGTGCTCGAGGCGCACCACGGGCAGGTGCCGCTCATCGTGCTGACCGCCGACCGACCGGAGGAGTTGCGCGGGACCGGCGCCAATCAGACGACGGTGCAGCCGGGGATCTTCGCTGATGCGGTCCGGTGGCAGCACGATCTCGCTGCCCCTGGGGCTGGTGCGGCCTCTGCTGCCGACGCCCGGGCCTGGCGGACGCGCATTGACCGCGCCTGGGCCGCTGCCACCGGCTCGCTGGGCGGTGACCCGGGGCCGGTGCACCTCAATGTCGCATTCCGGGACCCGCTGGCCCCGCAGCTGCCACTCCCCGCAGAACTGCCCGACGAGCTGGCCGGCTCCGCTGACGGCGCCGCGTGGACGCAAGTTCCTGAGGTGATGTTCTGCAGCAGCGGTCAGGACTGCCCGGTTCTGCAGAACACCTCAGGGCGGGAACGTGCCGTGGGCCGGGAGGATGTCGCAGCGCGGGGGAGTGTTGCGGGCGGGGAGGA
>CAYVEH010000031.1:15939-19277 GCA_964450585.1 uncultured Ornithinimicrobium sp. | reverse complement strand
GGTGTTGCGACCTTCTCCGCCCCGCCCACTCCGGCGTCAGCGGTCGGCGGCCTTGAGCAGCGTCAGCAGTGAGGCACGCAGCTGTGCTCGTTCCGCCGCGCTGAGTTCGTCCAGGACCTTCTCGGCCTGCGCCAGACGCGCCGTCCGGATCTCGCCGGCCACCTGACGGCCCTGGTCGGTGAGGGTCACCAGGACCGCTCGTCGGTCGGTGGGGTCAGCCGCGCGCCGCACGAGCTCGAGCTCCTCGAGGGCGTCGACGACCTCGGTCGCCGAGCGCGGTGCAATGTGCAGCCACTCCGCGAGCGCGCCCAGGCGCAGCCCCGGGCCGGTGCTGCTCGTGACAGCGTCCGCCTGAGCGTTCGAACCGTCCTGCGTTGCCGACGCGAGCTGGCCGGCACCCCGTCCTCGAAACCGCCCTCGGCCACGCGGCGCGCGGCCATGCATCTCGCCGCGGGCGATCACCGATAGAGCCCGTGCCTGGTGCGGGGACAGCCCCCACGGGGCGGTTTCCACCGCTGACCCGCGGCGCAACCGCCGGGCCAGGTGCTGGATCAACTCCAGCTCGGAGGCCTCCTCGTCAAGAAGGTGGTGCCCGTCAGGGTGACGATCACCCGGCCGACGGTGCTCGGTGGGGTGATCGTCAGGTGTGATGTGCCGGTCAGGGTCAGGCATGGGGGCACCTTCTGGATTCTGGGTCTCGCACTGCTGCCGACTGCAGGCGCCTACGGCGTGCCCACCCTATCACGATTAAGGAGGTTACATAATAATGTGGTAACCTCATTAATCCGTGAGGCGAGATCGCCCACGTCCCGTCGATGAAAGGAGCGGTGCCCATTGGACGCCACTCTTCACTCCGGGCCCTCAGCGGGAGGTCGCCGAGGTGGCCCCGGCGCTCGCCCCGACCCCAAGGACAAGGCCCAACTGGCCGCACACCCCGTGAATCCATCACGGGTGCTGGCTCTCTTCCGGCCGCACCGACTCACCCTGCTGACGGTGCTGACGATCATCGTGGCCAGTTCTCTGCTAGGCCTGGTCACGCCGTTCCTGGCCAAGGCCGCAGTCGACGACGCCATCCCCCACCAGGACATCCGCCTGCTGCTGGTGCTGGTGGGCGCCATGATCGGGGTGGCCGCCGTGACGGCCGTGCTCGGTGTGGTGCAGACCTGGCTGTCGACTCTGGTCGGCCAGCGGATCATGCACCGCCTGCGCACCGATGTGTTTGCGAACCTGCAGGCCCAGTCACTGTCCTTCTTCACTCGCACCCGCGGGGGCGAGGTGCAGTCCCGCCTGACCCACGACATCTCCGGACTGCAGGGTGTCGTGACCTCGACCGCCACCAACATGGCCGGCAACATCGCCACTGTGGTCGGGACCCTGATCGCGATGATCGCGCTGAGCTGGCAGCTTGCGCTGCTGTCTCTGGTGGTGCTGCCACCGGCGGTGCTGATCACCCGCTCGGTGGCCCGACTGCGTCGGCAGGCCACTGATCGCCGCCAACGGGCCCTGGCGGGGTTGCACAGCCAGGTCGAGGAGTCCCTGTCGGTCAGCGGTGCACGGTTGAGCAAGACCCTCGGGGCCGGCCCCACCCTGGCCGAGCGGTTCCTGCGGGCCTCCGACGAGTTGCTGGCCCTGGAAGTGGCCGCACAGATCGCCGGCCGCTGGCGCACCGCCACGATGAGCATCATCTTCGCGGTCATCCCGGCCCTGATCTACCTGATGGCTGGACTACCAGTGACCAATGACGGCATCACGATCGGCACCCTGGTGGCCTTCATCGCCCTGCAGGCCGGCATCTTCCGACCGATCATGAGCCTGCTCACGATCGGAGTGCAGATCACCGCCTCGATGGCGCTCTTCAGCCGCATCTTTGAGTATCTTGACCTGACGGCCGAGGTCCCCGAGCCGGCGCAGCCGGCCAACTACCAACCGGAGTATGCCGAGGGCCGGCTGTGTCTGGACCAGGTCACCTTTCGGCATACCGACGCGGACCGCGATGCTCTGCAGGAGATCGACCTCACCATTCCAGCGGGCACGCACCTGGCGATCGTCGGTGCCACCGGCTCGGGGAAGAGCACGCTGGCGGCGCTGATCACTCGGCTCTACGACCCGGACTCCGGACGCATCACCCTGGACGGGATCGACCTGCGTGAGTTGTCCAGCCAGCAACGCTCAGCGGTCAACGGAGTGGTCTCCCAGGAGACCTATCTGTTGCACGCGACCGTCCGGGAGAACCTGCGCTTTGCCCGCCCGGAGACCACCGAGGAGCAGATCGAGCAGGCGACCCGAGCCGCTCAGATCCATGACGTCATCGCGGCGCTGCCCCAGGGCTACGACACGGTCGTTGGCGCCCGTGGGCACCGCTTTTCCGGCGGGGAGCAGCAGCGGCTGGCGCTGGCGCGCACCTTGCTGCGTGATCCGCGGGTGCTGATCCTGGATGAGGCCACCAGTGCCCTGGACACTCGCACCGAGCTGGCCGTCCAGCAGGCCCTGGATGAGTTGAGCCGCGGCCGGACCGTCATCACCATCGCCCACCGGCTGTCCACGGTGCGGGCTGCCGACCAGATCGTCGTGCTGGACCAGGGGCGGATCCGCGAGCAGGGCAGCCACCACCAGCTGGTGGCCGATGACGGGGTCTATGCGGCCCTGGTGCGCGCCAACGAACTCCATGACCCGCAGTTGTTCGAGCAGGTGCTGGCTGACCCGATCAGGATGTGAGAAGCGCCGTGTGCTGCCAGTGGCTACCGTGCCTTTCACACACCCGTTTGTCGAGCCGATGTGAGAGGTAGGCACTGCCATGGCCAAGAACACAGACTCCAGCACACTGTCTGCACAGGAGCGTCAAGCCGTCAAGGATCGCGCCAAGGAACTGCGGGCGGCCCAGAAGGGCGCCCAGGCCGAGCAGGCAGCGCTGGACGCGATCGCTGCGATGTCCCAGGCGGACCAGGTCATCGCCCGGCGGGTCCACGCGATCGTCAAGGAGGTTGCTCCAGACCTGACACCGAAGACGATGTATGGCATGCCGGCGTACGCGCGAGGCAAGAAGACGGTGATCATGTTCCAGGCGGCGTCCAAGTTCGATACCCGCTACTCGGTGCTGAGTTTTGAGGACCTCGCGAACCTGGACGAGGGACAGATGTGGCCGACCAGCTTCGCGATCACCGAACTCACTGATGATGTCGAGGAGCGCATCACTGACCTGGTGCGCCGCGCTGTCAGCTGAGCGCACGGCCCGGCCACCGTGCGCTCGGTGGCCGGGAGAGTCGCCAGGCCGTGCGCTCGGTGCCCGGGAGAGTCGCCAGGCCGTGCGCTCGGTGCCCGGGAGAGTCGCCAGGCCGTGC
>CAYVEH010000031.1:0-15839 GCA_964450585.1 uncultured Ornithinimicrobium sp. | reverse complement strand
CCGGGAGAGTCGCCAGGCCGTGCGCTCGGTGCCCGGGAGAGTCGCCAGGCCGTGCGCTCGGTGGCCGGGAAAGTCGCCAGGCCGTGCGCTCGGTCGGGAAGGGGGGCTGGAGTATCGAAGCGGGAGATCGGGCGGTGAGACGTTAACCTGGGAGGGTACTCACGCCGCACGGAACTTAACGAGGTGCAACGTGCCCACGGGCAAGGTCAGGTTCTATGACGAGGAGAAGGGCTTCGGCTTCCTCTCCAGCGACGAAGGCCAGGACGTCTACGTCCACGCCAGCGTCCTCCCCGCCGACGTCACGACGCTGCCGCGCGGTGCCCGCGTGGAGTTCGACATCGCTCAGGGGCGCCGCGGCGACCAGGCACTGCACGTCCGGTTGCTGGAGCCGGCCCCGTCACTGTCCCGCTCCATGGCGCTGCGGGACCGCAAACCAGCCGACGAGATGGCTGTGGTCGTGGAGGACCTGATCAAACTGCTGGACGACTCCTCCAACAGTCTGCGCCGTGGTCATTACCCGGACAAGCGACTCTCGGCCGCCCTGGCTAAGAGCCTGCGTGGCGTCGCCGACCAGTTCGAGGCCGGAGCCTGATGGCAACCCCCAAGCGGGACGCGGTGCTGGCCGCGGCCGAGGAACTGGCCCGGGAGGCGGCTGTCGGTATCGCCGAGCCGGACACCGTCGGCGAGCACGTCGGCTTCGTGATGGACCAGGACCGGGTGGGTACGCACTACTTTGACTGCACCGCTGCCGCCTATCCGGGGTGGCGCTGGGCGATCACGCTGACCCGCCCACCGCGGGGCCGCAAGGCCCTGCTCAGCGAGACCCACCTGGTCGCTGGTGAGGACGCCCTGCTGTCCCCGCCCTGGGTGCCGTATGCCGACCGGCTGGCTCCCGGGGACATCGGCCCGGGCGACATCACGCCCAAGATTGAGGACGACCCCCTCCTGGAGGCCGGTTTCGAGGCCACCGGGGAGGAGGACGTCGACCAGATGGCGTTCTTCGAGCTCGGCCTGGGCCGACCCCGCGTGCTGTCCGCCGAAGGTCGGGACGCGGCAGCGCAGCGCTGGTATGACGGCGAGCACGGACCGCACGCTGAGATCGCCAAGAAGGCGCCGGGCACCTGCAGCACCTGTGGGTTCTTCATTCCGATGGCCGGTGCATTGCGGTCGGTCTTCGGCGTCTGCGCCAGCCAGTGGTCACCGGATGACGGCAGCGTCGTCAGCCTCAACCACGGGTGCGGCGCGCACAGTGAGGCCGATGTGGAGCGGGCCGAGCCGGAGCGGATCGACCCGCCGGTCCTGGACGACAACGTCCTGGAGGTCGTGGAGGGCTGACCAGCCCACGCGCCCGTCCCGACGAACTCACAGCCCCTTGGGAGGCTGGTCTGGGCTCAGGCGCCGGTTGGGCCTGGACGGGCTTGGACGCTCATGCATCGGCGGCATTGCCGCGCCCGCGTGCCAGGTAGATGTGGCCGATCACGCCCAGCGCGATCCCGGACACCGGCACCCAGACCCACCAGGCGCGGTCACCCTCCCGGAGCCCTGGCACCAGCAGCACCACCAGCAGCATCACCGCCCACAGCACCATGCCGGCGTCGACCACCTGGATGGTCCGCAGGCTCGCCTCCGGTGGCCGGATCACCGGTAGGCCATCGCCCCCCTCAGGCCGGTGCTGTGTGGACATGGCTCTAATGTATGCGGCATGCCAGCCACCGCCGAACAGGCGTCGCACGAGTCCGCCCTCCAGCGCTACTTCCACATCGGTGAGCGTGGCTCCACCGTGGGACGTGAAGTCCGCGGCGGCGTGGCCACCTTCTTCACGATGGCCTACATCGTCGTCCTCAACCCGCTGATCCTCACCAGCGTGCCTGACAGCACCGGGCAGTATCTGGCCGGTGGCGACCTGGCCATGATCGCCGCGGCGACGGCGCTGGTAGCTGGGGTGTTGACCATCCTGATGGGCGTCGTGGCCAATTACCCGCTGGGGCTGGCTGCCGGCCTCGGTCTCAATGCCGTGGTCACCTTCGGGGTGGCCGGCCTGCCCGGGATGACCTGGGCCGATGCCATGGGCCTGGTGGTCCTCGAGGGGCTGGTCATCCTGGCCCTGGTACTGACCGGATTCCGCGAGGCGGTCTTCCACGCGGTGCCGGCCCAGCTCAAGATGGCCATCAGCGTCGGCATCGGCCTCTTCATCACCATCGTCGGGCTGGTCGACGCCGGCATCGTGCGTAAACCCGCCGGTGCGCCCCCGATGGAGCTGGGCGTGGGCGGATCACTGGCCGGCTGGCCGACGCTGGTCTTCGTCCTCGGGCTGGTCACCATCATCGTGCTGCACGCCACCAAGGTGCAGGGCGCCATCCTCTACGGCATCATCGGCGCGACCGTGCTGGCTGTCGCACTGGAAACGGGCCTGGGTATCGGCGGTCAGACCAACGCCGAGGGCGAGGTCACCAACCCGACCGGCTGGAGCCTGAACATCCCGGCCCTGCCGGAGCAGCTGGTGCACGTGCCGGACTTCGGGCTCCTCGGGCAGTTCAACCTGCTCGGTTCGGTCGAGCGGATCGGCATCGTCACCGTCATCCTGTTGGTGTTTAGCCTGATGCTCGCCGACTTCTTCGACACGATGGGGACCATGGTGGCTGTCGGCGCCGAGGGCGACCTGCTGGACGAGGAGGGCAACCCGCCGCAGACCCGGCGGATCCTCGTCGTGGACTCCATCGCCGCCGCTGCCGGTGGCGCGGCCAGCGTCAGTAGCAACACCTCGTTCATCGAGTCGGCCGCCGGTGTCGGCGAGGGCGCCCGTACCGGGCTGGCCTCGGTGGTCACCGGCGCACTGTTCCTGCTGGCCACGTTCTTCTCGCCGCTGGTGTCGATGGTGCCGTACGAGGCTGCCACCCCAGCTCTGGTTGTCGTCGGGTACCTCATGATGCGCCAGGTCAATGAGATCAACTGGGACGACCTGGAGGTGGCCTTTCCCGCCTTCCTGACCATCGTGCTGATGCCGTTCACCTACTCCATCACCGCGGGCATCGGTGCCGGATTCCTCGGTTTCGTCCTCCTCAAGGCGGTCCGCGGCAAGGCGGGTTCGGTGCACCCGCTGATGTGGTTGATCGCCGTGCTCTTCCTCATCTACTTCACCCTCGACCCGATCCGGGACCTGATCGGCGCCTGAGCGCCCAGGGCCGGCTGGGGAATGGTTAGCAGACGTAATGAGTTAGGCTAAGTATCACACCCGCCTGCGACTTCGAGGACCTCTGTGCCCGCCCAGCCACCTGACGACGCGCCGGACGGCATCGCCCGGCTCGCGCACGACCTGCGCATCGCCTGCATGCGAGTCTCCCGCCGCATCCGCTTTGAGACCACCAGCGGGGTGGCCCCCCACCAGCTCAGCGTGATCGTCCGGCTGGCTGAGTCCTCGCGCACGTCCGGTGAGCTCGCTGCCATCGAGCGGGTGAGCGCCCCGAGCATGAGCCGCACCGTCGGTGCCCTGGTCGACCTGGGCCTGGTGGAGCGGGCCACCGACAGCGACGATGGTCGGGTGGTGCGGTTGTCACTGACCGCGGCCGGTCGTCAGACGCTCGACGAGCACCGGGCCCGTCGCGATGCCTGGATGACCGAGCGGCTGGACGGGCTCACCACCGAGGAGCGTGACCTGCTGGTCCGGGCCAGCGATCTGCTGAACCGGGTGTTTGATCAGTGAGCGCGATGTTCAGCTCGCTGGCCATCCGCAACTACCGCATCTACGCCGCCGGCGGCATCGTCTCCAACACCGGCACCTGGATGGGGCGGGTGGCCCAGGACTGGTTGGTGCTCACCGTGCTGACCGACAACTCGGCTCAGGCGCTGGGCATCGTCACCGGGCTGCAGTTCCTGCCCATGCTGTTGCTGGCGCCCGCTGCCGGAGCGGTCAGTGACCGCTTCCCGAAACGGCTCGTGCTGGTTGCCGCGCAGACCCTGATGGCGTTGACCGCCCTCACCATGGGTCTGCTCGTGGTGGCCGACGCAGCCCAGTTGTGGCACATCTACGCCCTGGCATTCGTGCAGGGCTGCGCGGCCGCTATCAACGGCCCGGCCCGGCAGGCGTTTGTCTCCGAGATGGTGCCTCCGGCGCAGATCACCAACGCCGTGGGTCTGAACAGCGCCTCGTTCCACAGCGGTCGTCTGATGGGCCCCGCAGTGGCCGGGCTGCTCATCGCTGCGGTGGGGGTCGGGCCGACCCTGCTGATCAATGCGGCGTCCTTCATGGCGGTGATCGCAGCCCTGCTGGCCATGGACGTCTCCGCGCTCACACCGGCACCGATCGCCCGTGGGAAGGGTCGGATCCGGGAGGGCGTCGCCTATGTGCGTCACCGCCCGGACATCATCCTGATCCTGGTGCTGGTCTTCGTGCACGGCACCTTCGGGATGAACTTCCAGATCACCAACGCCCTGATGGCCACCGAGGCCTTCGGCAAGGGCGTGGAGGAGTACGGTGCCGTCGGCTCGGTGATGGCCATCGGTTCCCTGTCCGGTGCGTTGCTGGCGGCCCGCCGGGAGAAGCCGCGCCTGCGTTATCTGTTGGTGGCGATGGGCGTGTTCTCCGTGTGCACCCTGTTCCTGGGGCTGGCCCCGAGCTTCGAGGTCTACACGGTGCTGTTGATCCCCACCGGGCTGTCCGCGCTGACCGTGATGGTGACCGCCAACTCGATGATCCAACTCAGCGTGGCCCCCGAGGTTCGCGGTCGGGTGATGGCCCTCTACATGGCGGTCTTCCTGGGGGGCACCCCGGTCGGGGCGCCGGTCATCGGCTGGATCGGTGAGGTGCTCGGTGCGCGCTGGACCATCCTGATCGCCACCGTGACGTGCGGGCTGACGGTGCTCCTTGCGACGATCTACGTCATGCGCACCAACGACATTCGGGTGCGGCTGCAGCGGGAACGGGGCAACTGGTTGAGTGTGCAGTACGGCCCGACCGAGTCGCTGCCGGAGAAGGTCAACTGATGACGCCGCGCTCCCGGCGGGTCATCGTGCTGGTCGCCCTGGCGCTGTTCTTCGTGATCGGCATCATCGCCGCCGTGGTGTGATGGTCTGATGAGTGACTTCACCACCCGGCCCACGCTCACCGGCACCCTCGGGATGGTCTCGAGCACCCACTGGATCGCCTCCCAGACCGCGATGGCCATGCTGGAGCAGGGCGGCAACGCCTTTGACGCAGCGGTGGCCGGCGGCTTCGTCCTGCACCTGGTGGAGCCCCACCTGAACGGCCCCGGCGGGGACATGCCGGCGATCATCGCCACCGGTGAGGACCCCAGCCCGATCGTGCTCTGTGGACAGGGCCCTGCCCCTGCCGGCGCGACGGTGCAGCACTTCCGGGAGCACGGGATGGACCGGATCCCCGGTGGTGGGCCGCTGGCAGCCGCCGTGCCCGGGGCCTTCGACGCCTGGATGCAGTTGCTCCGTGACTACGGCACCATGCGCCCGGCCCAGGTGCTGGCGCCGGCCCAGCACTACGCACGGCACGGCCACCCCCTGGTGCCTCGAGTCAGCGCCACCATCGCGGCGGTGCAGGACCTGTTCCGCGATGACTGGACCACCTCCGCCGAGTTGTGGCTGCCCACGGGTCGACCGCCGGCCCCCGGGGCGCTCTTCTGCAATCCCGCCTGGGCGCAGACGCTGGACCGCCTAGTGGCTGCCAGCGACGGGGCCCCGAGCCGCGAAGCCGGGATTGACGCCGTCCGCGCCGCCTGGTCCCAGGGCTTTGTCGCCGAGGCCGTGGACCAGTTCGCCCGTCGCGCCTTTCGGCACTCCGACGGGCGGGTGCTGCCCGGCGTGATGACCGGGCAGGATCTGAGCGGCTACGCCGCCACCTGGGAGCCCGCGCTCACCCGGCAGTGGCAGGGTCACACCATCGCCAAGAGCGGGCCGTGGGGCCAGGGCCCGGCCCTGCTGCAGGTGCTCGGCATGCTGGACGCCCTCGGGGGTCCACCCGACCCGGACAGCGCCGAGGGGGTGCACGTCGTCGCCGAGGCCTGGAAGCTGGCGATGGCTGACCGGGAGGCCTGGCTCGGTGACTCCGGGGACGACCCGGTCCCGATGGTGGACCTGCTCGATCCGGGCTACCTGGCCCAGCGGGCCGGCCTGATCGACAGCCGCGCCGACGACCGGGTGCGCCCCGGGGCCCCGGGCGGCAGGACCCCGCGGATGGCAGCCCTGGCCGGGCTGCGCGAGGTGGAGGCGGCCGGGCCAGGGCTGGGCGAACCGACCGTCACCCGTGAGGAACGGCCCGGGCGCGACGCACACCGCACCGCCGACGGCCCCGCACTGGAGGTCAACCCCGGTGGTGAGACCCGTGGGGACACCTGCCACATCGATGTCGTGGACCGGTGGGGCAATCTCATCTCCGCGACCCCCAGCGGTGGGTGGCTGCAGAGCTCACCGGTCATCCCCGAGCTCGGGTTCCCGCTGGGCAGCCGGTTGCAGATGATGTGGTTGGAGCAGGGGCTGCCCTCCTCACTGCGACCGGGCCGGCGCCCGCGCACCACCCTGACGCCGACCCTGGTGCTGCGGGACGGGCAGCCGGTGCTGGCCTGTGGGTCACCGGGTGGCGACCAGCAGGACCAGTGGCAGTCGCTCTTCCTGCTCCGGCACCTGGCTGGCGGGGCCACGCTGCAGGAGGCGATTGACGCCCCGGCCTTCCACACCACCAGCTTCCCGGCCTCCTTCCACCCCCGGGCCACCGAGCCAGGCGTGCTGGTCATCGAGGACCGGTATCCCCACCAGGTCCGCGAGGCGTTGGCCGCGCGGGGACACCAGGTGCTGGAGCAGGGTCCGTGGACGCTGGGCCGGATGTGCGCGGTCTCCCGCGACCCGATCACCGGGGTGCTGAGTGCCGGGGCCAATCCCCGTGGCATGCAGGGGTATGCCGTAGGCCGCTGAGCAGCACCAGCGGCACCCCAGCTGGTCGGTCCTGCCGCGGACGGGCCGGACGGGCGGGCACCGCAGTGACTTCGGCACGAAGCCATGGCCGGGTGCCCGGCAGACATCTGGCAGGCTGACCTGCGTGACCGGACCCGACCGCGCCAGCAGAGAGTCGGCGCTGCTCGATCAACAGCCATCGGCGGCCCGCACCCACCCGGCGCGTTATGCCATCGGCATGTTCGGCACATCGATCCCGATCAACATGGTCAAGGGATCGCTCATCCTGTTCTACGTCGACATGCTCGGCCTGGATGTGCGGCTATACGGCATCGTCATGGTCGTCTACGCCATCATCGATGCCCTGGACAACCCGGTGCTGGGCTTCCTGTCCGACCGCACCCGCACGCGCTGGGGCCGCCGCACGCCGTGGCTGCTGATCGGGGCCCCGGTCCTGGCCGTGGCCACCGTGGCGCTGTTCTCGGTGCCGGGCTCGGTGGACGGCACCGGGCTGGTCGTGTGGTTCGCGACCTTCGCGATCCTGTGTGAGGCCAGCGACTCGCTGATCAATGTCAACTACGGTGCCCTGCTGCCCGAGTTGTTTCCCCGCGAGCGGGAACGTGCGCTGGCCAATGGGCTGCGCCAGGGCTGCCAGCTGTTGGCGCTGGTGGTGTCGCTGGCGTTGACGCCGTGGCTGACCACCGAGGTGTTCGGCACCGAGCAGACGACTGGCGGCTTCACGATCACCGCGATCCTGTACGGGACGGTCGCCTGTGCGGTCATCGTGTACATGACCCTGGGCGTGCGCGAGGACCCGAAGGTGCTGCGGGCTCGCCGCGTGCCGTTCCTGGCCACCGTGCGCGTGGTGCTGACCAACCCGCGCTTCTGGCAGATCGGCGTCGTCAGCGCCTGCTATCTCAGCGCCATGGGGCTGGTGCTGACCGGTGTCCAGCTGTATGTGCGGTACTCGCTGGGGCTGCCGGTGTCCTATGCGCTGTACCTGCAGGGTGTGGTGATCCTGGCGACGGTCGGGTTCCTGGCGGTCTGGACCAGGGTGGTGCGGGCCCGGGGAGCCCCGTTTGCCTGGCGGCTGTCGCTGGGGCTGCTGACGGTGGGTTTCCTGCCCCTGTACTTCGCCGGCGACCTGAGCACCGCGATCCTGGCCGGCCTGTTCCTGGGTGTGGGGTACGGCGGGATGCTGGCCAGCAACGACCTGGTCATCGCCCGGGTGCTGGATGAGGACACCGCCCGGCACGGCGCGCACCGTGAGGCGATCTTCCTGGCCGCCTTCGGCTTCTTCGGGCGGCTGTCCGGCATCGTGGCCGGCGGAGCCCTGGCCTCCCTGGGGGTCTTGTTCGGCTACTACTCCGGTGACGATCCGGGCCACCGGGCGGACACCGCCTGGCGGGTCTACCTGTGCCTCTACCCGATGCTGCTGGCGGGGCTGGGGGCGCTGCTGAGCCTGTTCATCAAGGTGCCGGAGAACACCCGCCAACGGCGGGCGGACCGGCAGCCTCAGGACGGCTGATCCTCTGGGCTCTGCCCGCTACCGAGCTCGCCGCGCACCACCGGGCGGGGCGTGATGGGCGTGCCAGGGCGATGCGGCCCAGGAGCGACCTCCTCCGGTGGCGGCTCGGCGGGTGTCGACCCCTCACGCGGGGCCCACGTCGTGGCGTCGGAGCGACGGGCAGGCCGGCCGGACCCCCGTCGCGTGGGCCGCGGCAGGGTGATCGTCATCGAGGAGCCCCGCGGGCTGACCCGGTTGCTCAGGTCGGCACGGTCCAGCAGCTCCTCGAACGATGCGTCGGTCGGGGGGTGCACCGCGATCGGGTCCTCCCCGGAGAAGACCACCCAGTGGGCCGTGTTGCGGTGGAACACCTGCAGCACCGACCCCTCAATCACCGTGCCAGCATGCGCCATCGCCTTCTTGCGCTGGTTGCCCTTGGCGACCTTGTCCTGCACGAACTTCTCCGCCGGTTCGCGCTGGTTCTTCAACTGCTCCCAGACCACCGGGCCCCACCGCTGTGCGGCAGCGGCCGCGATCGGTCCGTACTTGATCAGCCGGCCGGCAGCCTTTCCCTTCCCTGCCATGGTGCACCTCCCTAGGACTGGTCCTTGCCCTCCCAGCCTAAGCGCGCGGCATACTCAGAGTGTGACCAACCGAGCACCAGGGCGCACCGGACGGGTGGAGTATGTCGGTACCGGACTGGCTGAACAGGATCTGGCGCCCACCCCTTACCAGCAGATCACCCGGTGGGTGCAGGAGGCCCGCGCCCGCCAGCAGGCGCACGGCGACGTGCCCGAGCCGGACGCCCTGTCCGTCGCGACGGTGGACGAGCACGGGCCCGATGTGCGCACAGTGCTGATGCGCTTCCTGGACCCCCGCGGTCCCGGCTTCGTCACCAACCTGGCCTCGGCCAAGGGGGAGCAGCTGCGGGCCCGCCCCGAGATCGCCGCGAGCCTGACCTGGCCCAGCCTGTTCCGGGCCATCCGGTTCCGGGGGAGGGCTGAGCTGGTGGACCGGGCCGAGGTCGAGGAGTACTTCCGGCAGCGACCCTGGGGAGCCCGGATCAGCGCCTGGGCCTCACACCAGTCGGCGCCGGTGGCCGGCCGGGATGCGCTGGAGGCGGCCTATCAGCGGTATGCCGAACGCTTCCCTGACCACGGCCGCGCCGATGATGTGCCGGTCCCCGAGCAGTGGGGGGCGTTGCGGATCCGTGCCGAGCGGGTGGAGTTCTGGGCCGGTCGGATCAACCGGCTGCACGATCGGTTGGTGTTCACCCGGGGAGGCCCGGGCCACCTGGACGACCCGACCGTCTGGGAACTGAGCCGGTTGCAACCCTGAGCCACGGCACCCCGAAACGGTCAGTGGTCGGCGTGCCCGCCCGACTGGTCCTCGCCGTGGTCGCCCTCGTGCCCGGAGGGCTCGGTGGAGTCCGCGGCGCCGGAGACGCCCACGGTGGTGCCGGAGTCCTCCTGGGACCGGGCATCCCGCTCCTGCAGCATGCCGAGCATCAGGTCGATCTCCGCCTCCTGGCCGTTGACCATCGCGGCCGCCAGGCGCTTGACCTCGCCCTGCACCCCGCCGTCCAGGGCCGCCTGGGCCATCTCGACCCCGGCGATGTGATGGGTGATCATGAGTTGCAGGTAGAGGATGTCGGCGGCCTCTCCGGTCGCCTCCCGCAACGACTGCATCTGCTCATCGTTGGCCATCCCGGGCATCGGGGCACCGTCCACCATGTGCATCGTGTGGTTCATGCCGCCCTCCATCCAGGCCATCCGGTCCCCGGGGCGGGCCATCGGCAGATCCCACTGCCGGATCCACCCCTCCATCTGCCCCAGCTGGTTGCCCTGCGTGGAAGCGATGTCCGTGGCCAGGGCGCGCACGCCCTCGTCCTGCGTGGTCTGCAGCACCTCCAGAGACATCTCGACCGCCTGGGCGTGGTGCTCGGCCATGTCCCGGGCGAAACCGGCCGCGACGCTGTCATCGGCCGGCGCGGACTCCCCGAAGGCCACCCACCCCAGCACGGTGCCCAGCACCAACCCCAGGACCGCGGTGCCGGCGACCACGGCGACCTTCACGCGGTCCCAACCGCTCCGCACCACCGCGCCCTCGTCGGTAGGGCGCTGCGTCATCGTGGCCTCATCGGTGGTGGTCATCGTCAGCCGACCAGGTCCACGGAGGTCCCGCCGGAGCAGGCCGCGCCGGGCTCCGGGGTCTGCGGTCCCTGGCGCCAGTCGCGGATGAACTGCTCCAGGCGGGTGTCGTCACCACTGTCCACGCCGAGCTGGCGACCCCAGGCGGTGGCCATGATCGGGTGCTCCTGGCCCTCGTATGGCGACAGCAGCATGAACTCCTGGGAGGCCAGGTCGCGCAGCGCCTGCAGATCCGACTCGGCGATACCGGGCTGGTAGGTCAGCCAGATCGCGCCGTGCTCCAGGGCGTGCACAGCGTGGTGGTTGGGGACCGGCTCCTCGTAGATGCCGCAGTTCAACCAGATCGGGTGATGGTCGCCACCCACCGGCGGGTCCTGCTGGTACTCCACCGTCGTCTGCACGTGGTTGCGGCCCAGGTCGTCGCTGGGGTCGTCGAGCTCGTCGTAGGTGACCACGGCCCCCATACCGGCCCGGTTGGCGTTCTGGTCGATGACCGCCCAGGCGACCAGACCGCCGATGAGGACCAGGACCAGCACCAGCCCGATCCAGATCGCTGAGGTATTGCGACGGTCCGCCGACTTGGCCTTCTTCTGGATCGCTGCGACCCGGGCTTGGCGGTCGTTGGCCGGTCCGGTGGCCTTGCCGGCCTTCTTCTTGCCGCCCTTGGTGGTGCTCGCCGTCGTGGATCGATCGGGCCTGGGCATACGTCTCCTACCGTCGAAAAGGTTCGCCGACCATGGTAGGCGTTGAAACTGAAACCATGGGGTGACCGGCCGAAGCGGTAAATACTGTCAGCCTCACTAGGATCGCAGCAGACCTTGAGTTCGCCACGGAGGCCGCCATGACTGACCTGATCGACACCACCGAGATGTATCTGAAGTCCATCCTCGAGCTGGAGGAGGACGGTGTGATCCCGTTGCGGGCCCGCATCGCCGAGCGCCTCGGGCACTCCGGCCCGACGGTCTCCCAGACGGTGGCCCGGATGGAGCGTGACGGTCTGGTGACGCTCATGGACGACCGGCACCTGAAGTTCACCGAGCACGGTCGGCGCACCGCGGTGCGGGTGATGCGCAAGCACCGGCTCGCAGAGCGGCTTCTCGTCGATGTGATCGGGCTCGATCTGGCGCACGTGCACGAGGAGGCCTGCCGCTGGGAGCACGTGATGAGCGATCAGGTGGAGGAACGGATCCTGGGGATCATCAAGGACCCCCTGGTCTCGCCCTACGGCAACCCGGTCCCGGGCCTGTCCGAGCTGGACCCGCAGTATGCCGCCACGGCCGAGGCCGGGGGGCGGCACCTGATCGATGTGCTCGGTCCGGAGTCGAGCCAACAGGTCACCGTGGTGCGGATCGGTGAGCCGGCCCAGGTGGACCCCGATGTGCTCGGGCTGCTGGGCGAGGCCGGTGTGGCACCCGGGCGCACGGTCGAGGTGCGCACCGAGGGCGACCGCATCGTGGTGGCCGGCACACAGGATGGTGACACCGCGGTCTCGCTGCCGCACGATGTGGCCTCTCACATCTTCGTGACGACCGAGGCGGACTGACGCCTCACCGGCGACGGTGGGTGGCCAGGGCACGGGCGCCCCTCTCAGACGCAGCAAAACCCGGCGACGTTGCAGTGTCGTGATGTGAACTCACTCACACGCTGGCTGGGAGTTTCGTCAAGTCATCTGACGTCTGCGCAGGTCACAGGCTTGTCCGGCGTCTACGGATCGTGAGTTTTCCACAACACCTTTACCGAAACGTGACAATCGGTCGGTCTGATGTGTACTCTCGGTCTCGCTGCCTCTCCCCGGAGGCGCTCCAACCACAGGCGCCGAGTCCTGTCACTGTGGGTGGATTCTAGAGAGCACCGCTGGCAGGAGCGGGGGAACCACCACTGGGGCTTCGGCCCCTTGGGGCTAAGGGTTCCGGTTCGCCGGAGCTCCGGGCGCACTCCAGCCCGAGCCCGACAGCTCACCCCGTAGGCTTTGGAGAGGTACCACCGTGACCAACCGCACCCCCGGTCGCCACCGTGCGCCCAGCCGGCTGACTGCAGCTGGCGCCACCCTCACCCGTTCGGCGAAGACGACCGCTGTTGTCGCGACGTCGGGTGGCCTGCTGGCCGCCGCTGTAGCCCCCGCCAGTGCTAGCCCACAAGGCATCGTCGACGAGGTCACCACGGTCGTGACCGGCGAAGGCCTCAACGCGGCCCCTGCCGTGGATCTGCTCAACACCAAGCTGCCGATCATGGCTGAGCCCACCGATCTGCCCGCGGTGGCTGTCGCCGCGCCTGAGGAGGTCGACACCGAGTTCGGCTCCTTGGGCTTCACCGGCATCACCCCTGTGGTCGAGGAGCCCGAGCCGGTCGTGGAGTCCACCACGACGACCTCGGAGTCCAGCTCCATGAGCGGCACCACCAGCGGGTCCGTCTCCAGCGAGTCCTCGGAGCGCTCCGACTACTCGGCCAGCCGCAGCAGCGAGCGCGAGGCAGCCCCGGCCCCGTCCTATGGTGGCGGCGTCATCGGCATTGCTGCCTCCCTGGTCGGCGCCCCCTACGCCTACGGCGGTGGCAGCCCGAGCGGCTTCGACTGCTCCGGCTACACCTCCTACGTTTTCGCCCAGGTGGGGGTCAACCTGCCCCGCAGCGCCGCTGCGCAGCAGTCCTACGCCACCCCGGTCAGCAACCCGGTCCCCGGGGACCTGGTCTTCTGGGGCTACCCGGCCTACCACGTCGGCATCTACGCCGGCAACGGCATGGTCTACGACTCGGGCAACCCGGGCACCGGCGTCGTCTACCGTTCGGTGTTCTCCGGCGTCAGCGGCTACGGCCGCGTCCTCTGAGTCACGCAGAGCGCATCAGGAAGGGCCCCGCCGGATGGCGGGGCCCTTCCTGATGCGGTTGCCCGCGGGGTGCTCAGTCGACGGTGAGTGGGGCCTACTCGCCGTAGAGGATCTCCGGCGGGGGCATGTGTGAGCACTTCTCTTGCACGCCGATCGGGACCCCGCCGGGTACCCCGGAATCCGGAGTCCAGAATCCCTGCTGGGGTGAGTAGCCCTGCCGGAACGACTCCAGGGTCGGGACGTCGCTCACCTCGTAGCCTTCCCGGGCGAGGCAGGGAATGGTCTCATCGACCATCCACTGGTACATGATGTTCAACTGGTCCGGCGTGTAGGGCTGCATGAGCTCCATCCGGCGTGGGTACTGCGCCTCGCAGGTGAAGTTTGCCAGGTCAAATGCCTCGACCTGGTCCGCCGGGACCTCCCAGCCCACACCCTGGTCGCCCTGACTCTTAGGTGGGAACCCCGCCTGCGTCATGCACTCGATGTGCACGGTCATCCACTCCTTATCACTCACCTCTCGGATCAACTCGACCTCTGGGCGGGGTCCCTCGAGGTCGGTGATCTCCCACAGCGCGTCGAGCAGGTCGTCTCGCGTCACGGGCGGAAAGGTCGACTCGGTCCCTGTGGCCGCTGGCGCGCCCTCAGACCCGTTTCCGTCGGACGTCTCATCAGTCGACTGAGTCGGGCTACCGGGGATCGCGGCGGCCGGGGAGGGCGGTGGCGTGGATGGATCCTGAGGAGGTTCCGCGGTGTGGGTACTCGCACCGATCTCGTCCGCACCGGTGCAGGCAGCGCCTGCTGTCAGGGCAACGGAGACCACCAGGATGGCCTGCCACGCACTGCTTCGTCCCCTTGACACCTGTGCCCCTCTCAGCAGCGTGCTGGGCACCTTAGCGCACACGGTGTGCGCACGGCGACGACCGGACTCAACGGGTGGGCCTGCGTGCTTCGACCCCGTGGCCGATCTATGGGACCTCTTGGGTGAACACGGGGCCACCTCGGAACTGGGCCGCGTCGGCCGTGGTGAGGACGGTCAGGCCGCCGTTCTGGCTGTCCCACAGGACGAAGTGATGGAATCCGTCGCCAACGACTCGTATGAGGAGCGTGCCTCGGTCGACCCAGCGCACGGGTGTCACCGTCTCAGCATCGACCTGCAGGACACTGAGAATGTCCAGCGTGCCGTCCTTGGCGAGCACCAGGCTGACCGATTCCGGCGCCTCGCCCTGCCACCCCTCGGGTTCGATCACGGCCGGGTCCTGAGTGGTGATAACGGTCGCGACCCGGTCCTCGGCCAGTGCTGACTGATCGCCAGGCTGGCTGGTGAAGCCCAGCGGGGTCTCCTCGACCACGTCGCCGGCGGAGTTCAACTGCTGCAACACGACCGGTCCGGACTGCTCGACCTCGCCGGGCCCGTCGTCCATGCTGGTCTGCACGATGATGCGCCACGGGGTGATCTGCCGGAGCTGACTCCACGAGGCGTCGTGGGTCACCTGGCCGGTGGAGGTGTCGATGACCATCGCGCGGTCCTCACGCAGGTCGACCGCGAGGCGGTCGGTATCGAGCCAGAAGAAGTCTTCGGGGAAATTGTTCGGGTAGGTCCCCTCGGTCGGGAACTCGGCGGCCTCGCCGGTTCGCGCGCTGATGACGACGATGCTGGCGTCAGTCCGGAACGCGGTGCGATAGGCGATGTGATCGCCCCCGGGTGAGATGGAGGTGTCCAGGACCGAGGGCATCGGCATGGCCAGCCCGTCCCGGCTCACCTCGGCTACACCGGTGGCCGCGACGCGCCACTGCTGGTCGGCACCAAGGGTGAGCAGGGCATTGTCATGGTCCTCGGACACGACAGCCGCGACGAAGGTGTCCATGGGGTGCTCGGCGAGGGGCGGTATGCCGTCAGCGGGGGGATCGAGGACCTCCGGTAGGAGGGCGTCGGTCTGGGGTAATTGCTTGACGTCGGGCAGGTGCGTCGCTGCACTCAGCATCTGCGGCCGTAGGTCCGGCTCCACGGGAGGTTGCGGGTCGAGGATGGCCGGGTCGACCCAACCGTCGATGACCAGGTAGTCGCCGTGGACGCTGATCTGCGCCCCTGAAGTCAGCATCACCGTGAGCAGGGACTCCTGGTGTGCCCCCGGCCCGAAGCAGCCGATCGCGGTGCGCACCTCGTGCTGGTCCAGGAAGAAGGACGCTTCTCCGGTGTCGAGGAGCCAGGAGTGCCTGAATCCGCCACTGACGCAGCCTGAGCCCGTGAGGCTGAGAACGCCCACATCTGACGAGGAGAGTTGTAGGTCCGCGTCCGGACCGGGCTCGGTGTCCACGAACTCGCGATTCGGGAACTGTGCCGACAGGTCTTCCAGCGGAACCTCCATCCAGCCCTGAGCCAGGTCCTCCCACGTCGCCGCCCGGGCAGCCCCGGTCTGCGGGTCACTGACGTCAGAGCGTGCGAAGCCGACGGAGACCGGCTCTAGG
>CAYVEH010000030.1:0-19603 GCA_964450585.1 uncultured Ornithinimicrobium sp. | reverse complement strand
CCTGCTCGATCTCCAGGTCCACCCAGGAGTGGATCTGTTGGATGTTCATCCGGGGGCGGGCACCGTGAGCTTGCGAGCGGCGCAGGCTCTCCTCGGACTCGGCCGCACTCTCGTGGCGGCTCGGCGACGTGCCTCCCCCGCCGCCCTGGTGCGGGACGGCGCCCCCACGGCTCGGCATACTCATTGGTCTCGTCCCTCCGGCCGGACCGATCGTGGCGACCCGGCTCCCCACCGCGGCTGATCCGGCCAAGCACCGGCTATCGCGAGGGCAACGGTGCTCACCCGGTCCGCCATAGTGCCTCCTGCGTGGTGCTCCCAGTTTACAAGCGTCACTGGCCGGGCCCAACGTGTGTCACACCACGCTTGTGTCAGGCATCCGCAGGGTCCAGGCCCTGTGGATGCCTGACACAGTGCCGCTGACGCACCGGCGCGAGGAGCACCTGAGTCCTGCTGCGGCGGGCGCGCTGTCAGGAGCAGCTGATCGCGCCGAGCTCGGCGAGCCCGGTCAGGTCACCGTCGCCGTACTCGGTGGTGAAGCCGCCGCTTTCGTGCATCAGCTGTCGGGGATCGTCCACGTGACCCAGCCCGACCAGGTGGCCGAACTCGTGATCGATGATGGCCTGCCGCATCGCCGAGGAGCGCATCTGGGCATAGGCCTCCCGGTCCAGGATGACGAAACCGGTGACATACCGTTGCTTGCCGCCGCCATAGCCGTCCACCCGATAGCTGCCACCGACGCCGGCGATGTCCTCGGCCAGGTCCGGCGCCTCTGTCTCATCGGCCCACATCACCAGCACCGGGTCATCCATCGCCATGTTCTCGAAGTCGCGGTCCCCGGTGGTCCCGACCAGCTCGAACTGAAGGCCAGTCGCATCCCGGGTGTGGGCCATCGCGGTCTGCACCAGGTGCTGATAGTCCTCCGGAGCGCCCTCAGGGTTGATGGCAACCTCGATCACCTCGCAGGGGCTGTACCCGACCGGCTCCCCGGTTCCCGGTTGGGTCGCCATAAAGCTGTACTCCCCTGGGCCACTGGGGACCTCCCGCGCCGGCAGCAGCCGCTCCGGGGTGGTCCCCAGGAGTTCGTGCACCCGGTCGGGAAAGATCTGCGGTTGCATCGCGAAGACGGCCGAGACGGTGACCGCCGCCACCACGATCAGCGCGATCAGCCCGGAGGCCCGGGACGGCTTCGGGGGCGGCGGCGGGGGTGGCAGCAGGCCGTAGTGACGATGCCACTCCTGGAGTTCGCGCAGGCGCCGCTCCATCTCCCGATGGCGCCGACGGCTGGCTCCAAACATGCCTCCAGTATGCCGTCAGTGGCTGACCGCGAGGACCTCACCGGCAGCCTGGGTGCCGGTGCGTTGCAGAGACCGGTGCTGGCGCACCCACGCTGCCCGGCGCTGTTGCTCCTGCGGGGTGCCCGGCCAGGTGCGCAGCGCCCGGATCATGGCCGTGGCCACTGGCTCCACGGCATACTCCACCGCCTCCCCCAGGTCGTGCCGCCGCAGGTCCTGGGCGGCAGGTCCCGGCCCGGCGTAGACGACCGGGGTGCCGCACGCCAGCGCAGCCAGCACCTTGGTCGGATACGCGAAGTCATAACCCAGCCCCGGGGTGACCGAGACCAGCGCGGCGGCGGCGGCCCGTTGCCAGGCGGCCGCCTCCGGTGGCGGCACCAACGGCCGCAGCTCGATCGCGCCGGCCGGTAGCTCGGCGGCCAGACGCTGCAGGGTCGGCCAGGAACTGCCCTGCCCCAGGAAGACCAACCGTGCCTGGGGCACCTGCTGGAGCACCTGTCGCATGGCCTGGGCGAAGATCTCGGCGCCCTGCCACTCCGAGGCGGTGCCGGCATACACCAGGAACGGGCCCTCCGGGGCCTGCCGCGGGACCGGCCCCTCCGGCGTAAACAGCGAGGTGTCGATGCCGTTGGGCACCACGGTCACCGGGTCGGCACCCAACGCGCGGACGCGCTCAGCCACCCCGTCGGAGACCGCCAGCACCCGGGTCGCGCCGCGCAGCGCGAAACGCTCGACGGCACGCAGCACGCCCACCACGACCTCGGGAGCCCCTACCGACGCCGACGCATCCGACCACACGTCCGCGGCGTAATAGACGTACCGGATGCGGGGTCCCAGCAGCGAGCGGGCCGAGGCGATCACACGCACCACGGCGCCGGTGGTCGGTGGTGGCTCGACCAGCACCACGTCCGGGCGCCGAGCCCGCAGCAGCCGCCAGGCCACCGGCAGGTCAAACGACAGGTAGGGCAGGTAGCCGCGGACATAGCCGGTGGCATCCCGCAGCACCCGGGCGCGGCGCACCCGCGCCCCGGGCACCGTGGTGTCATCGTGGGCCTGCTGACCCGGTGGTGGGGTGCTGGTCAGCACCTCTACCTGCGCGCCACGGGCCAGCAGTGCGCGCACCACCTCCGTCAACCGGAACGTCGCGGCGGCGGCCTCGGGGCTGAAGATCCGGGAGACCAGCAGCACCGAGGTCGGGCCGCGGCGCCGCCGTTGACGCCTCGCCGGGCGGCTCACAGGGTGATCGTCGTGCCGGTCGAGGCCGACTGCAGGACCGCCTCCACCACGCGGAGGGCATGCACCCCCTCGGACATGCTGACCGCCTCCGAGGGTCTGCCCCAGAGTCGGTCGCGGAAGTTCTCCTGCTCCACCCGCAACGGCTCGCGCTTGGCCAACGCATAACGGATCGAGTCGCCCTCGGACACCCCGCGAAAGACAGCCACCCGGTCCCAGTCGGAACGCACGTCTCCGTTGGCCACGAACGTCAGGTCCCCAGAGAGCGTGTTGGCGATGAAGGCGCCCTTCTCCCCGGTCGCCACGGTCTCGCGGACCTTCAACGGGGAGAGCCAGTTGACGATGTGGTTGACGATGATGCCGTTCTCCAGCCGGCCGGAGGCCACCACCATGTCCTCGTGCTGCCGACCCGAGCGGTGCGTCACCTGGGCGCTGATGGTGGTGTAGGCCGACTGGGCGATCCAGGCGGTCAGGTCCACATCATGGGTGGCCAGGTCCTTGACCACGCCCACGTCGGCGATCCGCGCCGGGAACGGACCCTGCCGGGAGGTGGTGATCTGGTAGACGTTGCCCAGCTCCCCGGCCTCGATCCGGTGGCGCATCTCCAGCAGCGCCGGGTTGCAGCGCTCGACATATCCGACACAGCCCACCAACCCGGCCGCCTCGAAGGCCTCCGCCACCCGCTGCCCCTCGGTCACCGTCGCGGCGATGGGTTTCTCGATCATCGCGTGCACCCCGGCCTCCGCCAGGGCCAGCCCGACCTGCTCGTGCAGGTAGGTGGGGACCGCCACCATCGCCGCGTCGATACCAGCGGCGATCAGGGACTCCACGTCAGGCAGCACGTCCAGGCCACGGGCCACCCCGTGCTTGTCGCCCTGGGCGTCGGCGACAGCGACCAGCTCCATCCCCTCGACCTCGCGGATCACCCGGGCGTGGTGCCGGCCCATCGCCCCCAGCCCGATGAGGCCCATCCGGATCGTCTGGCCCTCCGGCAGCGCCGCGCCCTGCTCCGAGCCGGCCATCAGGCACCGGCCTTCAGCACGGCACCCATCGCGGTAGCGATGCGCTCCAGGTCATCAGGGCCCAGTGACGGGTGCACCGGCAGGCTGAGCACCTCGGCCGCCGCGCGGGCCGTCTCCGGCAGCTCGTGGGCCGGCGCAAACCGGTGCAGCGAGACCAGCTCGTGGTTGGGGATCGGGTAGTAGACCCCGCACCCCACCCGGTGCTCCTCCCGCAGCGCGGTCACCACCTGGTCCCGCTCCTGCGCGCTGGCGCCGGCCAGGCGGACGGTGTACTGGTGGTAGACGTGGGTGCAGCCGGAGCGCACGGCCGGCACCACCACCCCCTCGAGGCCGCCCAGGTGCTCATCCAGCCACGCGGCATTCTCCCGTCGCGCCTGCGTCCAGCTGCCGAGCTTGGTCAATTGCACCCGCCCGATGGCTGCGTGGATGTCGGTCATCCGGTTGTTCAGCCCCACGATCTCGTTCGCGTACTGCTGCTCCATGCCCTGGTTGCGCAACAGCCGGACCCCCCGGGCCATCTCTTCGTCCGCGCAGGCCACCATGCCGCCCTCGCCGGAGGTCATGTTCTTGGTGGGGTACAGGCTGAACATCGCGAAGGTGCCGAAACTGCCCACCGGCTGACCGGCATACCGCGCCCCGTGGGCCTGGGCGGCATCCTCGAAGACCTGGACCCCGGCCTCCTCGGCGATCGCGCGCAGCGCGGACATATCCGCCGGGTGCCCGTACAGGTGCACCGGCATGATCGCAGCGGTGTGGTCGGTGATCGCCTCCCGCACACTGTCCGGTGCCAGGTTGAAGGTGTCCGGCTCGATGTCGGCGAAGACCGGGGTCGCCCCGGTGAGCGCCACCGAGTTGGCGGTCGCCGCGAACGTGAACGAGGGGACGATGACCTCATCGCCCGGACCGACACCGGCGGCCAGCAGCCCCAGGTGCAGCCCGGAGGTGCCGGAGTTGACGGCCACGCAGGTCCGCCCGCCCACCAGCTGGTCGGCGAACTCGGTCTCGAAGGCGGCGACCTCAGGGCCCTGGGCGACCATGCCCGAGCGCATCACCCGGTCGACAGCGGCCCGCTCCTCCTCCCCGATGATCGGTTTGGCTGCCGGGATCATCACCTGTTCGCTCATCACTCCACCTTCCGCAGGGTCTGCTCGAACTCCTGGTATGCCGTGCCACTCACCGGGCAGCTCCACCGCCGGTCCCCATCCTCCCGCAACGGGTGACCGGCCTCGCCCACCCAGCCGATCCGTCGCGCGGGGACCCCGGCCACCAGGGCGTAGTCGGGCACGTCCCTGGTGACCACCGCACCGGCGGCCACCGTGGCCCAGGCCCCGATGGTCACCGGTGCCACACAGACGGCGCGGGCACCGATCGAGGCCCCACGGCCGATGGCGACGCCCACCGCGTCCCAGTCCGCGGCGCTCTTCTGGCTGCCGTCGGCGTTGATCGCCCGCGGGAAGGTGTCGTTGGTGAGCACCACAGCCGGGCCGATGAAGACGCCCTCGGCCAGGGTGGCCGGCTCATAGACCAGCGCATAGTTCTGCACCTTGCAGTGGTCCCCCAGCCGCACCCCGGTGCCGATGTAAGCCCCCCGGCCGATGATGCACCCGGCCCCCAACACTGCGTCCTCACGGACCTGAGCCAGGTGCCAGACCGAGCTGCCCTCGCCGATGGAGGCGTCCTGCGATACATCGGCGCTGTCGGCGATCCGCGTGCTCACCGGTGTCCTCCAGGGTCTGCGTGTGTGCGTGGGAGACAATGCACGCATGAGCCTAACGCCACCGGACCCCGGTCCGATCGACGACGCGTGGCTCGTCATCCCGTTGTTCAACGAGGCCACGGTGATCGCCGACGTCATCGCGGGGGCCCGGGGCACCTTCCCGCACATCGTCTGTGTCGACGACGCCTCCACCGACGGCTCCGGTGCGGCGGCCCGGGCCGCCGGGGCGGTCGTGGTGACCCATCCGTTCAACCTGGGGCAGGGTGCGGCGCTGCAGACCGGCATCGACTATGTGGTGCAGGCGACGGACGCGGCGTTCCTGGTGACCTTTGACGCCGACGGCCAGCACCGGGTGGAGGATGCGGCCGCGATGGTCCAGCGGGCACGCACCGAGGACGTGGCCATCGTCTTCGGCTCCCGGTTTCTGGACGACCGCACCAAGCCGGGGTGGCTGCGTCGGATCATCCTCAAGGGTGCCGTGTGGATCACCAACCAGCAGACGGGCCTGCGCCTGTCCGATGCGCACAACGGACTGCGGGTGATCCGACGGGACGCCGCGCAGCGGCTGGACCTGGAGCAGAACCGGATGGCGCACGCCACCGAGATCGTGTTGCAGCTGGCCCGGACCGGGCTGCCGTGGGTGGAGCACCCGGTGCTCATCGTCTACACCGACTACTCCCGCTCCAAGGGGCAGTCGCTGATCAACTCCGTCAATATCCTGATCGACACGATCATCAAGTGAGGCAGCTGTGCTGGATCAACCACTGATCAAGGTCATCCTGCTGGTCGGGATCATCGCCGTGACGGTGCTGCTGACCCGCTCGACGGCCGGTGCCCGGCACCAGGCGGTCCGGCGGCTGCTGCTCGTCGGCTTTGTGCTGCTGGCCGCGATGGCGATCCTGTTCCCACCGCTGCTGACCCAGGTCGCCCGGTTCGTCGGGGTGGGGCGCGGGGCCGACCTGCTGCTCTACGGGTTGACCATCACCTTCCTGGGTTACGTCGCGGCCAGCTACCGCCGGATGCGGCAACTGGAGCAGCAGAACACCGTCCTAGCCCGGCAGATCGCGCTCCAGCACGCGATGCACCGGAACCGCCCTGACCGTCCACCCGAGGAGATGTGATGACCAGTCCTGATGCGATCCAGTCGTTCTGGCACGATGCACGGCTGCGCGCCAAGGTCAACCGCGTTCCCGGCTATCTGGGTGTCAACGCCGAGGAGACACTGGTGCCGCCCGTGTGGTCCTTCGGGGTCGGCTCCGACGATGCCGACGCCTTGCTCACTCTCGTCCTGGCCGGCACCAAGACCGCGACGTCGACCGCGGCGCGTGACTTCGGTGAGGGCAAGGAGGACATGCCCTCCGAGGGTGACCTGTCGATCATCACTGACGGTGCGGGGCATCCCCGTGCGCTGATCCAGACCACGTCGGTGCGCACGGTGTCCTTCGGGGAGGTCGACGCCGCGCACGCCGCTGCGGAGGGCGAGGGCGACCTGAGTCTCGAGCACTGGCGCGACGTGCACCGGCGCTTCTTCGAGCAGACCGCCGACGGCGAGCCGGTCACCGACGACCTGCCGATCGTCCTCGAGCGCTTTCGGGTGCTCTACGCCGCGGACTCAGCCGACTAACCTCGGCCTCCCGCGCCGCCCCCACCCCTCGACCGGAGGCACCGCCTGGCGACCTTTCCACCCCACCGGAGGCACCGCCTGGCGACCTTTCCACCCCACCGGACGCACTGCCTGGCGACTTTCCACCCCACCGGAGGCACCGCCTGGCGACTTTCCACGCCACCGAGCGCACCCGCTGCAGGTTCTCACTCGAGTTCGTCCAGGGTCAGCAGCACCAGGGCGCTGGTCCACCCTAGTGGCGCTGGTCCACCGGCCGCCCCGTCCGGACCGACCTTCTCCGGCAGCGAGCCGCCCGGTGCCCGGTGGGCATCCAGCCAGTCCAGCCAATGTCGCGCGATCTCGACCTGCCCATCGGCGGCGGCGGTGTAGGCCACCAGCGCCACTTCCGGGGTCCAGCTCACGCCGTCCTGCTTCCACGACGTACCCGGAGCCAGACCACCCGCGGGCCGCAGCGCACCCTCCTGGTAGGCCGTCCACGCAGCGCGGACCCCCGGCAGCGGGTCAGTGTCAAAAGGAGGCATCAACATCGCGGTCGCCGCGTCGATCCCACCGCCGTCACGGCCGCGGTAGAAGTCGGGCCCGAACGACTCGCCCAGCACCGCGCGGAAGGTGCCAGCGGCGGCGCCCACCACCTCGGCCCGCTGGGTGGCTCCCGTGGCCGCATAGTCCGCCGCAGCGGACCGCAGGCCCAGAGCGAGTGGAGCGTTGGCCCCCAGCAGCTGGTCAAACGTCGCCTGCTCCCAATAGTCCGGGCTCGGGGCTGCCAGCCGGCTCCCACCACCGGTGGCCCGCAGCACCTGATCGGTGCACCGGTCCCGCAGACCAGCCACCGGTGCCGGCAGGTCGGCATGCTGCCCGGTCTCGTGAATCGCCCACAGCAGCCACCCGCACCCATCGACTTGGGCACCGCGTGGGTCGAGGACGACCGGCTGCCCGGTCGGCAGGTAACGGGCATCAAAGCCATACAGCGGGTCCAGGTCCAACTCGGCTGCCCGGGTCAATACCTCAGCGGCCTCCTCGGGGTGGCCGGTGCGTGCCAGCGCGACGGCCACGAACGCCCCATCGCGGGGCCAGAAGTAGTCCCACTTGGCCCCGGGGCCGGCAACGGGAAGTCTCTCCTGCCCCTGACCACGGGTCAGCAGGTACAGGTCCCACAGGGCGACGCGAGCCATCTCCTCGTGGGCACCGCCCCGCCCCGGCACCAGTCCCGCCTGGACCCAGGCCCTCGCGCCGGCCCCCGGTTGGGCCGCGGGATGGAAGTCCTGACCCAGCAGCGGCCCTTGTGGTCCGGCGTGGGGCTCAGCGACCGCCTCGGTCTGCCCGGACGGCCAGATCGCCGGGGCCGCGACCAGCGCCACCGTCACCGCCAGCACCGGCACCAGGGCCCGCACCGGCGTGGGCTTGCGGAAGGCGGCGAGCACCAGCCGCACGAGAGCGTGCAGCACCAGTCCCACCAGCGCGCCGGTCGCCAGCGCCAGCCAGGCGTGCAGCAGGTCGCCCAGGTCCGCCACCTTCCCCAACCCGGGCACCAGGAACTGCCAGGTCTCGACACCAAGAACCGTCAGGCCGATGACCCCCACCCAGCCAGGACGTGCCCACAACAGGGCCCCGGCCAGCGCCAGTGGAAGCAGCACCAGCAGCCGGGGGTCCGGTGCACACCACAACCAGGGCCACAGCACCGGCCCCACGCCCAGGTCCACGACCCGCGGCAGTCCGTGGACCAGCCCGGCACGCGGTGGCAGTACGGTGAGCGTCAGAAAGAGGCCGACCGCCGGCACAGCGAGCCAGCCGGCGATCCGCGCACGAGTGGACATCGAGGCCTACGCTAGGGCCCCGACCGCACCGTCACGAGATCCCCGGGGCCGCCGGCGGGCAGTCGTTATGGGATTGTCACCGGGCCAGCGCAGCCCGCACGTGCGGCACCACCTGAGCGACCCCACGCGGCAGCATCACGATGGTGTAGTGGTTCACGTCCCGCACCACGGTGAGCGCCACCTGCGGGTGCGCGGCGGTCCACCGGTCCCGGGCCTGCTGCGGATACAGCGGCGGCACCTCATCCAGCAGCCCACGCGGAGCCACCAGCCAGGAGGTGGGGTGCCGGAGCCGGGCGAGGGCACTCAGCAGGGAGTCCCCGTCGACCAGTTCGCGGATGTCTTCATTCAGGGCCTCCACCCGGGTGGCCGGGCGGTACTGCCCGTCACCGTCCGGGACCAGGTCGTAGTCCACATAGGCGGTGGTCAGGTCGGTCCACTCAGCAAAGGCGGGGTGGTCCTGCCAGTGCTGCCGGTATGCCGGGTAGCTGCCAAAGCTCATCGCCAACCGCTCCGCAGCAGGCCCGAGAATGGCCATCGACAACGCTTCCGGGGCGACCCCGGGGGGCGGGAGCAACGGCATACCGCCGTCCACCAGGACCAGCGAGTTGACCAGCTCCGGGTGTCGGTCGGCCAGCACCAGGGAGACGAAGCCGCCCATCGAGTGACCCACGACCACCGCGGGCGCGGCCGCCAGGTGCTCCAGCACGGCAGCCACATCGTCGGCATGGCTGGGCATCCCGTACGGGCCGGGCAGGTCCCGGGACCGGCCTCGTCCCCGCAGGTCGGGCGCGATGATCCGCACGTCCGGCATCGCCTCCGCCAGCAGCGGCCAGGCCACGTGGGAGGCGGTGATGCCGTGGATCGCCAGCACGGTCGGAGCAGTCGGGGCCGCAGTGGCCGGCTCCCACACGCCGACGTGCATGGTGCCACCGCGGACCGGGATGTCGTGGGCGTGGTACCGGTCCCCGACCACAGCAGCCAGGGAGGTGGGTTGCTGGGTGGTGGTCACTGGGCCGTCCACCCACCGTCCATGGTGTAGGAGGCACCGGTCACCATGCGCGCGGCATCACTGGCCAGGAACCCGGCCAGCGCGCCGACATCAGCCGGCTCGATGAGCGTCTTCACCGCCGAGCGGGTCAGCATGATCGTCTCGATGACCTCGTCCTCGGGGATGCCGTGCGTCGCGGCCTGGTCGGCGATCTGCTGCTCCACCAACGGGGTGCGCACATACCCGGGGTTGATGCAGTTGGCGGTCACCCCGTGGGCCGCGCCCTCCAGCGCGGTCACCTTGGACAGGCCCTCCAGCCCGTGCTTGGCGCTGACATAGGCCACCTTGTAGGCCGAGGCGCGCAGCCCGTGGGCGGAGGAGACGTTGATGATGCGGCCCCAACCCTGGGCGTACATGTGCGGCAGCGCGGCCCGGATCAGCAGGAACGGCGCCTCCAGCATCAACCGGTGGATGAGCCGGAAGTCGGCCGGGTCGAACTCCTGGATCGGCGCCACCCGCTGGATACCAGCGTTGTTGACCAGCACGTCGCAGTCCAGCCGCAGGTCCTGCAGTGCGGCAGTGTCGCTGAGGTCGGTGACCCAGGTGCTCGCGCCGATCTGCGCGGCGAGGCCCTCGGCGGCCGCCTGGTCTCGGTCGGCCACCACGACATCCAGACCGTCGGCAGCCAACCGCCGAGCGATGGCTGCGCCGATACCGCTCGCGCCTCCGGTCACCAGTGCCTTGCGCGTCATCCCTGGGGTCCTTCCTTTTTTGGGGAGGTTTGGACCGCCCCCTGCGCTTTTTTGGGGAGGTTCGGATCGGTGGCATCGAGCTCCGGCAGGACCAGAGCAGACTTGATCAGCTGCATCAGGCCCTCGTACACGGGCTCCGGGATGTGGTCGGCGTCCTCCCACAGCACCCACCGCATCCCGATGAGCTCACCAGCCCCCATCAGGGCCCACGCCGCCACGACTGGGTCCACGTCCCGGATCTGCCCGCGGGCCCGAGCCGCCTCGAGCCCGGAGGCGTAGCCGTCGACGATGTTGTCGTAGTGCCGGCGCATCGCCTCCGGGGAGACGAACTCGGCCTGTCGGATAATCCGGTACAGCGCTGGGTGCTGGGCAGTGAAGGCGAAGAAGGCCCGGAACCCGGCACGCTCGGCCTCGATCCGGTCAGCGACCTGCCCGGACGCCTCGCTCATCGCCATCCGCACCCGGTGGGACAGGTCGGCGACGACCTCGTCGAAGATCTCCTTCTTGCCCTCGAAATGGGTGTAGAAGGTGCCCAGCGCCACTCCCGCCTGCTCGGTGATCTTGACGATCGAGGCGTCGTGGTAGCCGACGGTGGCAAAGACGTGCTCGGCCGCCTCCAGCAACTTGGCCCGGGTGCGTGCACCCCGCGGTGTGCGGGCGGTCCGGTCCACCGGCGGCACCGCTCCTCTTGTGCTCATGAGCCTCCTCCGTATGCCGTGTACTCGCCCCGCTCTGCCCGCACGGCCTCCTGGAGGGCCGCCTGCCGGGCCACCTTGCCCAGCGCGGCGTAGGGCAGTTCGGTCACCAGGTGGACCGCCGTGGGCACCTTGAAGGACGCCAGCCGCTCCCGGCAGTGCTCGAGCAACTCGGTGGCGTCGGTAATCACCCCCGGGCGACGCAGCACCAGCGCCACGCCCCGCTCCCCCCAACGCTGGTCCGGCATCCCGACCACGACCGCGTCCTGCACACCGGGGTGCTCGCGCAGCACCGCCTCCACCTCGGCAGGGGCCACGTTCTCACCTCCGGAGATGAAGATGTTGCGCAACCGGTCCACGATGCGCAGGTACCCGGACTCATCACGCGTGGCGATGTCCCCGGTAGCCAGCCAGCCACCCCGCCAGATCTCCGCGGTGGCGACCGCATCCCGGAAGTACCCGGCGAACAGTCCCGGACCGCGCACCAGCAGCTCGCCGGTGGCAGCACCGGTGAGGCACTCGCCGGTGGCCGGGTCGGCCAGCTGCACCTCCACGTGCGGGTAGGGCACCCCGGCCCAACCGACCCGCTCCATAGCCTGCGGCGGCGGGACACAGAGCACATTGGGGCCGGCCTCGGTGAGCCCGTACCCCTGGGTGAGCGCCACGCCCCGGGAGTGATAGATCCGCAGCAGCGGGGCGGGCATCGGCGCCCCACCGACGACCGCGCTGCGCAACGCCCCGAGGTCGGCCCCCGCGAAGTGCGGGTGCTCGGCCAGGCGGGCATAGTGGGTGGGCACGCCCATCATGGTGGTGACCTGGTGCTCGGCGATCAGCGCGAGCGCACGGCCGGGGTCGAAGGAGCGCTCCAGCACCACCGTCGCACCGGTCCACCACGCCAGCAACGGTTGGATGTTCCAGCCACCGACGTGGAACTGCGGGAGCACGGCCAGCACCACGTCGGTCTCATCCAGTTCCAGGGTCCGCGACAGCGACAGGTTCGTCCAGAAGCACGAGGTGTGGGTGAGCACCGCGGCCTTGGGCCGGGTCGCGCTGCCGGAGGTGAAGACCATCAGCAACGGGTCGTCGTCCTGCACGGGACCGGCCTGGTCCAACGGGAGCCCGGGACGGCCGGCAGCGGCCGGCGGCAGGTGGCTGCCGGCATACCGGGTGGAGTCGTGGTCGCTGTGCCACGGGGCCGGGACGGGCTGCTCGTGCTGGAGTTGACCCAGGTATGCCGTGGGCACCGGGGCGGCGATCCGGGACAGGGCGGTGCGGGCCAGGGTCGCGGTCTCCTCCTCGATCAGGAGGATGGCCGGGTCGGCTTGGATGAGTTGATCAGCAACCTCGTAGGCGGTTAACCGCCAGGACAGGGGCACCAGCACCAAGCCCGCGCGGGCGCAGGAGAAGAACGCGATGACGTGCTCGGCGCTGTTGCCCACCAGGGTGGCCACCCGGTCCCCGCGCCGGTAGCCGGCCCGTTCCCACGCATCGGCCAGGGCAGCGGACCGCTGGTCTAACTCCTGGTAACTGAGCTCCACGCCCCGGTCCACGATGGCGACCCGGCCCGGGTGCAGACGGGCCCGATCGGTCGGCCAGCGGCCCAGGGTGTGTGCGCCGGGACGATCCTCGCCAGGCTTCTCGGTGGGTCTGGTCTGTCGGCTCATGGTTGCTGCCCATCCTGACCCACCAGCTCCTCAGGGGTGCGTGACTCCTCGGCCAGCTGGCGGGCGGCACGGCGGGAGAACAGTGCCCGCAGCCGCAATCCCAGGGCGGCCAACCCGCCGGGCACGAACATCACCACCAGCACAAAGACCGTGCCGAGGATGAACAGCGGCTCCGACAGCGGGATACGCAGGATCGCCGGCAGGTTGTCGATGGCCTGGGACTGCGCGAAGACGGCCAGGCGTTGGCTGAGCAGGACATAGACCACGGCGCCGGCGACGGCGCCCCACCGGGAGCCGACGCCGCCGAGCACCACCATGAGCAGCAGCGAGATGGTGAACTCGGCACTGAGGGTGTCCGGAACGGCGCCGGAGTTCAACAGCAGGTGCACCATGCCCATCCCGGTGGCGACCACCGAGGCGGCCACGAAGATCGCCAGCTTGACCAGGAACGGACGCATCCCCAGCACCCGGACGCGCAGCTCGTTCTCCCGGACCGCCTCGGCGACGTGGCCGGCGCGGCTGGCCTGCACCCAGGTGGTGATGATGAAGGCCAGCACCAGGGCGGCCAGCGCCACCCAGTAGAGGTTGCGGGTGTCGGCGACCCCGACCAACCAGTCGGGGACGTAGTCGGTGGGTAGCCGCAGCCCCTCATCGCCACCGGTGGCCCGCGCCGGGTCCTTGCGCACCAGCACGTAGCCGGCCTGGGCGAAGGCGAGCGTGACCATCGCGAACGGGATGCCGGTGACCTGCAGCGACACCATCCCCAGCAGCGCGGAGAGCAGCACCGCGGCCACCAGCAGCAGGAGGGCCGCCGGCACCAGGCCCAGCTGCAGCTGCTCCATCAGGATGCCCAGGCCGTAGGCACCGATCCCGAAGTAGAGGGCGTGGCCGAAGGAGAGCAACCCGGCCACCCCGAACAGCAGGTGGTAGGAGAGCGCCGCGCCGGCCATCACCATGGCCAGGGCCAGCAGGTGCAGGGTGCCGGGAGTGTAGGTCGGACCGGGCAGCACTCCGGGCAGCGAGAGGTTCAGCAACGGCAGGCAGGCCAGCAGGACGACCAGCCCGACGGGCACCAGCAGTCGGCGCAGGTGGCTGGCCAGACCACCCGGTGGGTCGCCGGGGCCGCGGGCGCCGCGTCGCATCGTGGCCCGTCTCTGCTCGGTGGCGGGCTGCTGGGCTGTGGTCTCGGCGCTCATGCTGTCTTCCCCATCAGACCGGAGGGCCGGGTGAGCAGCACCGCGGCGAGCAGGATGACGACGGCGAAGTCCCCGGTGCCGCCGGCGTAGTAGTTTGCGAACTGTTGCAGCAGCGCGACCACCACCGAGGCGATTGCGGCCCCGACCAGGGAGCCGAGGCCACCGATGATGGTGACGATGAAGGCGAAGATCAGCAGCGTCTGCCCCAGCATCGGGGAGACGTAGCCGAAGTGGTGTGAGGCCAGCACCCCGCCGATGCCGGCCGCGGCACCGCCGATCGTGAAGACCAGCGTGAAGGCGGTCCGCACGTCGATGCCCAGGGCGGTCACCATGGACCGGTTCTCCACCCCGGCGCGGATGATCATGCCGTAGCGGGTGTGCTTGAGGAACAGCACGATGCTGGCCAGCACGCCGACCGCCGCGACGATAGCCACGAACACGATGTTGGGGATCTGCGCGCCGCCGATCCCGGTGGTCTGGCCGAGCCAGGCCGGGCCGGTCGGGAAGCGGGGGTCGGTGCCCCAGATCCCGTCGAACAGCGCGACGGCGGCCAGCCCCAACCCGACGGTGACCAGGACCTGCTCGATGTGCCGGTTGTAGAGGCGCTGCACCAGCACCCGCTCAGTCACCGCGGCGAAGGCGGCTCCGGCCAGCGCCCCGACGAGCACCGAGAGCGCGAAACCGGTCCAGGTGGAGGCTCCCAGCAGCTGGGCGATCTCCAGCCCCAGGAAGGCGCCGAGGGACAGGAAGACGCCGTGGGCGAAGTTCAGCACGCCCATCAGGCCGTAGATCAGGGACAGCCCACAGGCGACCAGGAAGTAGATCGCCCCCAGGCCCAGGCCGGTCACGGCCAGCAGGATCACCGTGTTCATGCTGCTCCTTGGGCGCCGGTGCTCACGCCCAGCAGGCGTTGGGTCAGCTCGGGGTCGTTGAGGAAGTCGGTGGCCGCTGAGTGGTGGACGCTGCGGCCACCGGTGAGCACCACGACGTGCTGCGCGAGCTCCCGGACCACCTGCAGGTTCTGCTCGACCAGCAGGACCGGCACGGCCTCGGCCGCGCGCGCCAGTGCTGCTGCCACCTCCTGGACGAGCCGCGGGGCCAGTCCCTTGGTGGGTTCGTCGACGAGCAGGACCCGGTTGTCGTTGAGCAGGGCGCGGGCCAGGGACACCATCTGCTGCTGCCCGCCAGAGAGGGTGCCGGCGGCCTGCCCGGCTCGTTGCCTCAGCTCGGGGAAGAGTTCATAGACCAGGTCGTAGTGGTGCTGGCTGCCCTTGCGCTCGGCGATGCGAAGGTTCTCGTGGACGGTCAGCGCGGAGAAGACCTCCCGGTCCTCCGGCACGTAGCCGATGCCGAGCTGGGCCACCTTGTGGGTGGGCAGTTGGGCGATGTCCTGTCCCTCCAGACTGATCTGCCCGGTCCGCTCGATGAGCCCCATGATCGCCTTGATCGTGGAGGTCTTGCCGACACCGTTACGGCCGAGCAGGGCGGTGACCCCGGTGGCGGCCACCTGCAGGTCGACGTGCTCCACGACCTGCTGGCCGGCGATGTGGGCGCGCAGGCCGCCCACCGACAGGATGGTCTGCCCCACGGCGGGGCCGGCGCCGGCAGGGTGGTGGGCCGGTGCGGAGCTCATGCGGACTCTCCCAGGTAGGCGCTCTGCACGGTCGGGTCGGCCATCACGGCCTCCGGGCTGTCGATAGCCAGCAGGGTGCCGAAGTGCAGCACCGCGACCCGTTCAACCAGTCCGAGCAGCACCTCCATATGGTGCTCGACCATCAGCACGGTGCAGCCGTGCTCGGTGTGCAGACTGCGGATGACCTCCGTGAGTCCCGCGACATCACCGGAGGCGACGCCGGCCATCGGCTCATCCAGCAGCACGACCGTGGGGTCGGTGGCCAGCAGCATGGCGATCTCCAGCTTGCGCTTGTCCCCGTGCGGTAGGTCCCCGGCCCGGACGTCCAGACGGTCCTGCAGGCCGACCTGGTCGAGCAGCTCCCGGGCCCGCGCCGAGGCACGATCCCCCCGACGGGGAAAGGTGAACAACGACAGCGCCCCGCCCTGGCTCACCTGCGCGGCCAGCCGCACGTTCTCCTGGACCGACAGCCCCGGGAAGACCGACGAGGTCTGGAAGGTCCGTCCCAGCCCGGCGACCGCACGCTGGGTCACCGAACGGCCGGTCACATCGCGCCCTTCCAGCAGCACCCGCCCGGAGGTGGGCGTCAGGACGCCGGAGACCAGGTTAAACAGGGTGGTCTTGCCGGCACCGTTGGGGCCGATGACTCCCACCATCTGTCCGGTCGGCACGCTGAAGGAGATGTCCTGCAGGATCTGCGCGCCACCAATCTTCAGCGACAGGCCCTGCACCTCCAGGGCGGCCGCGGCCTCGGCCGCTGCCGCCCCGGAGCCTGCTGCGTGGACACTCACTGCTGCGATGCCTCCGGCGGGGCGACGTCGGCGGCCGGCACGGTGTCGACCAGCTCCGGCACCCAGGTGTCGCCGTCCTTGACCAGTCGGGCGGTGTACATGTCCTGGATCAGGGCGTGGTCGCTGGCCCGGATGGTGTAGTCACCCTTGGGCCCCTGGAACTCCCAGCCCTCCAGTGCCTCGATCATCGCGTTGACGTCGCCGGCCCCCTCGCTGAGGGCGTGCACGATCATCTGGCCGGCGACGAAGCCGTCGGGGGTGAACAGGTCGGGGGTGCCGCCGGCCTCCTCGACCGCCTCGATCATCGTGGTGTTGACCTCGTTGTCCGGGGCACCGGGGAAGTAGTGGTTCAGGAAGCTGATGTTCTCGGCGACCGGCCCGTAGGCGTCGAAGGTGACGGAGTCGCCCAGCCCGGTGACGACCGGGGCGACGTCAAAGACGTTCTGCTGGTCCAGCGCCTGCCACATGTTCGCCGAGGTCGCCCCGGCCCAGGCCACGAAGATCATGTCCGGGTCGGCGTCCTTGAGCTGGGCGGCGAACGGCGTGAACTCGGTGGCGTCCTCGGGGACGAGCACGCTGTCCACCTCGGCGCCCTGGGCGCCGAGCACCGACTCGACAGCTGTCAAGTTGCCCTGTCCGAAGGCGTTGTCCTGGGCGAAGACGACGACCTTGTTGGCCTCACCCTCCAGGAAGGCACCGGCGGCGGCGACATCCTGCAGGCTCTGTCGGCCCGACCGGAAGGTGTAGTCGTTGATGCCGGTCAGCGCGTCGACAGCGGCCGGGCCCGAGATGTACAGGATCTCGTTCTGCTCGGCCTGGTCGGCCATCGCGACCGCGATGCCGGAGACGATCGTGCCGCCGAGGATCTGGTATCCCTGGCCGATCAGGTCCTTGGCCGCGGCCACCGCGGTGTCCTGGTCACCCCCGTCGTCGCGGTAGGTGATCTCGATGTCGCGGCCGTCGATCGCCCCGGTGCCGTCGGTGGCGTAGTCGATGCCGGCTTCCAGTCCGTACTTGTACTGCTCGCCGTAGGCCGCCAGCGGGCCGGTCTCGGAGTAGATGATGCCGACCTGGAACGGCTCACCGCCGCCGGCATCGGCGCTGGCAGCTGCTCCGTCCGAGGAGTCGTCGTTGCCGTTGGAGGTGTCGCCCGAGGTGGACGGAGCGCACGCCGCCAGCGCGAGGACCGCGGCCACCGACAGGGCCATGAGGGACGAGCGGGACATCGAGCACTCCTTTGTGAGGCACCAACTTGAAAGGTGATTCAGGTTTCGGGAAGAAGGTAGCGGCGCGCTGCGTCACCTGTCAACGCCGCCACGGTCACAATGTGGTCACGCCGCCCCCAACCCCACCGAGCGCACCGCGTGGCGACCCCCAACCCCACCGAGCGCACCGCGTGGCGACCCCCAACCCCACCGAGCGCACCGGGTGGCGACCCCCACTCGCCCGCGACTCCCGCGGACCCCCTCCTTCAGGCACTGCAGGGGCGAGACGCCAGCCTCATGCCAGCGCCAACAGCCGACGATCCTGTTGCCTACGGGATCAACGGCAACAACTCGGCATACAGGCTCTGATCGGCTGCGGCAATCAGCCCGCGAGCCGGAACGGTCCGCGGGTCGTAAGCCTGCCCATCAAAGGTGCCCAGGAAGGCACCCGCCTCGGCCAGCAGCAGCGACCCAGGTGCATGGTCCCAGGGCTGACGGCCGGTGTAGACCAGATAGTCGGCCGCGCCCTGCACCAACATCGGGTAGTCGACAGCGCAGCAGATCCAGGTCAGCTCCAACGGCGGAAACTGCCCCAGCTGCCTACCGATCCACCGGCGGTGCGAGGTCACCCCGCGCGGCGCCCCGGGGTCGGCCACCGGCGGGCGGGTCAGCCGTTCGCCGTTCCGGAAGGCACCGGCCCCACGCTCCGCGACATAGGCCACCTGGTGCTGCGGCTGCCAGATCCAGCTGCGGACCACCTGCGGGCCCTGCAGCTCGGCCACCATCACCCCGTGATCCGGCGAGCCGGCGACAAAGTTCTTGGTGCCGTCAATCGGATCCACCGTGAAGGCGTGTGGCGCCGCTGCATAGTCGACCATGACCTGCGGGTTCTCCTGGTGGTGCTCCTCCCCCAGCACGACCGCCCCGGGATAGGCCGCGTGCAACCGTTGGGTGATCAGCACCTCGGCCTCCCGGTCGGCCACGGTCACCAGATCACCGGGATTCTTCTCCACCACCTGGTGCTCAGCCAGGGCCCGGAACCGAGGAGTGATGACCTCCTCGGCCACCTCCTGCAGCAGGGTCAGTATGCCGTCCGTGTCCACCCTGCCAACCTATCCCTGGGGGCTGCTCACCCGAGCAGCAGGCTCCCGCGCGCGCCCCGACCGGGTCAGGACGGCGCCCTACTCGCCCGCGCCCAGCGCCTCCCGGTGCATCGCTGCCAGCCCCGGGTAGTGACCGATCGACTGCCGCATCCCCGAGCGCTCCTCCTCGGTGAGCTCACGCCGGACCTTGCCCGGCACGCCGGCCACCAGGGACCCGGGCGGCACCTGGGTGCCCTCCAGCACGACCGCACCAGCAGCCACCATGCTGCCCTCACCGATCACCGCGCCGTTGAGGACCACCGCGCCCATGCCGATGATGCTGCCGGAGCCCACGGTGCAGCCGTGGACCACTGCGCCGTGGCCGATCGAGACGTCGTCGCCGATGACCGCCGGGTAACCGACGTCGGCGTGGATCACCGCGCTGTCCTGCAGGTTGGAGCGGGCGCCGATCGTGATGTCCGCGGCATCGCCACGGGCCGAGGAGCCGTACCAGAGACTGGTCGCCGCACCGATCGTGACCCGGCCGGACACGACGCTATGCGGCGCCAGCCAGGCGTCCGGGTGCACCTCGGGCACCCGGTCCCCCAGCGGCAGCACCAGCCCGGCGTTGACCTGTTCCGACATCCTCACACCGCTCTCATCGACAGGCCGCCGTCCACCGGCAGGCACACTGCGTTGACATAGGCCGCCTCATCGGAGGCCAGGAACAGCGCCGCATTGGCCACGTCCCACGGAGTGCCCATCTTGCCAGGTGGACAGGCGGCGTGCCGGGTAGCCAACAACTCCTCGATCGAGTCGGCCTGGGAGTGCAGTTGGGCCCGCACCAGCGGGGTGTCGATCAACCCGGGCACCACGGCGTTGGCGCGCACCCCGT
>CAYVEH010000029.1:16905-19894 GCA_964450585.1 uncultured Ornithinimicrobium sp. | reverse complement strand
GCCTGTGGCCGGGCTTCGACGAGGACGAGGTGCCGATCGGCTCGATCACCAACGGGGTGCACGCCGGCACCTGGGTGGACCGCAAGGTGGCCGAGCTGGCCGCTGAGTTCGTCGGCCCCGAGGCGATGGCGGACGGGACCGTCTTCGACCACGTGGACCAGGTGCCCGTGGACCGGATCTGGGAGACCAAGCGAGAGCTGCGGGCCCAGCTGGTGGCCGAGACCCGCTCCCGGCTGCGCAAGTCGATGCGCGCCCGGGGGGCGACCTCGGCTGAGCTGGGTTGGGTGGAGGAGGTGCTGGACCCGGAGGTGCTGACCATCGGCTTTGCCCGGCGGGTGCCGACCTACAAACGGCTCACCCTGATGCTGCAGGACCCGGAGCGGCTGAGCCGGATCCTGTTGGACGAGCAGCGCCCGGTGCAGCTGGTGATCGCGGGCAAGGCGCACCCGGCCGATGACACCGGCAAACGGCTCATCCAGGAGATGGTGCGCTTCACCGACGAGGCCCGGTTGCGGCACCGGATCGTCTTCCTGCCCAACTACGACATCGCGATGGCCCAACGGCTCTACCCCGGGTGTGACGTCTGGTTGAACAACCCGCTGCGGCCGTTCGAGGCCTGTGGCACCTCCGGGATGAAGGCGGCGCTCAACGGTGCCCTGAACCTGTCCATCCTGGACGGCTGGTGGGACGAGTGGTTCGACGGCCAGAACGGTTGGGCGATCCCGACCGCCGACGGCGTGCAGGACCCCGACCGGCGCGACACCCTGGAAGCAGCGGCGCTGTACGACCTGCTGGAGCACAACGTGGTGCCGACCTTCTACGACCGCGACGACGCCGGGGTGCCGACCCGGTGGCTGCAGATGCTCACCCACACGTTGGGCACGCTGGGCCCCAAGGTGATGGCGGACCGGATGGTGCGGGAGTACACCCAGGCGCTGTACCTGCCGGCGGCCCGTGCGGGCTGGGCGGCCAGCACCGACGGGTTCGCCGGTGCGCGTGACCTGGCGACCCGTGCCGCCCGGCTGCGGGAGGCGTGGCCGCAGGTGCGGGTCGAGCACGTGGAGGCCGCGGGGGTCTCGGACACTCCCACGGTCGGGGAGCAGGTCCGGGTGCACGCCTATGTGCACCTGGGCGACCTGGCGCCCGAGGAGGTCACGGTCCAGGTGGTCTTCGGTCGGGCCTCGGAGAGCGATGAGCTCACCGACGTGGAGACCAGTGTCCTGCACCCGGTGGAGTCCTTGGGGGAGGGCCGGCACCGATTTGATGGTGCGTTGGAACTGTCCCGCACCGGCAGCCTGGGTTGGACGGTGCGCGTGCTGCCCACGCACCCGCTGCTGTCCAGTGACGCGGAACTGGGCCTGGTCGCCAACGCCTAATTTTGGGGAGGTTTCGTACGGCTCCTGCGCATTTTTGGGGAGGTTTGGTACAGGTCTCGCGCAATTTTGGGGAGATTCCGGTCTGCGACCGAACCAGCGGGGTTGTCCCCAGGCCGCGCGACTGCCGCGGGTTATCCCCAGTTTCGTTGCCGGCCTGTCGGGCAGCGCTCGCCTGTCCGAGCGTGGACGCCGGAGGTGCCACATGTTCGAGGTCGTGCGAACAGCAGAGCTGCTCAACAGAGGGATGTCCAGGCGGGTGGCCGACGGCCTGCCCCGGGTGCCGGGCGTCCCGGGCGTGCGCGTCGTCGGCGACCCGCCGGAAGACACCAGGATGGTCCGGGTGCGGGCCGCGTGGGAGCGTGCGCCCGATGGTGCTGTTCTGTCTGGGTGGGCGGCGGCTGTCGTGCACGGGGTAGGCCCAGATTTTCTGGACGGCACGACTGACGGCGCCACGTTACGTCCCATTGATCTCAGCGTGCCCGCCGACGTGGGCAGCCACGATGTGCGTGGGTTACGCCTCCGGCGCTCGCGGGTGCCCGACTCGCAGATCGAGCAGGTCGCCGGGATCGCCGTCACCAATGCGGCACGCACCGTCCTCGACCTGGCCCGCTGGGCTCCGACCGCGGGCCAGGCCTTGGCCATGCTTGATGTGGGCGCACGGCACCGGATGATCGCCCCGCAGAGCTTTGCCGACTTCCTCGACCCGCTCGGCGGCCTGCATCGCTTGTCCCGGGTCCGTGAGCTCTTTCCGCTGATCAGCGCCCGGGCCGAGTCCGTGCCGGAGAGCCAGATGCGGTACCACTGGGTCAACGCGGGCCTGCCCAGACCGGTCGTGAACCAACCGGTGCACGACCGGCAGGGAAGCTTCGTGGCACGGGTCGACTTGTGTGACCCAGAGTCCGGACTCGTGGCGGAGTACCAGGGGCTGCCGCACCGTCTCGACCTGGCAGATGAGTTCGACAAGCGGCGTGCGAGTCGTCTCGGGCGGATGAACATGACGGTTGTGCATCTCTGGAAAGAGGATCGGAACCGGGTAGAAGACATCCTGCTGGAGGCGCAGAGCACGGCTCGGCGCAGGGATGCCCGGCTCGACGCCTGGATCTGCCCAGAGGTCAAGGACTGGTCAGAGTCGGCGCTCTAAGCCTGGCTAAGCCGTTGGATCTCGGCGAGGGCGGTGCGCAACCATGCCGCGTCGACGTCCCCCGTGGGCGCGCTGGGCACAGGACCGATGAAGTCAATCGCGAGATGTCCCGCTGTTGCGCAGGCCAGCGAGAGCGCCGTCCGGTATGCCGCACGGTCGGCCCCGGCGGGTACCGGGACGGCGACGATGGTCGGGCCCTGCGACTCGGAGTTCACGGCCTCGCGCAGGGCGACACTGTTCGGATGGTCGGTGTCCTTGCGGAGATGAATTTCTGCGCGGACTGCTGGATCCAGCCAGGTGGCTCCCACATACCGCACCTGGCCGTGCCACATCCAGGCGTAGACCCACCCCGGACCCGAGACGGGGCGCCCGTCAGCCAACGTGATCCATCGAATGTCCACGTGGTGAGCGTAGGGGTCGGCCGGACCGAACCTCCCCAAGAATGCGCACGGGCCGTACCGAACCTCCCCAA